>CAYYCN010000349.1:0-1006 GCA_964470355.1 uncultured Sphaerotilus sp. | reverse complement strand
TCCGCGCCTGCCAGGAAGGCTTCAACGGCGCCTACCTGGAGTGGAACGACATGTCACGCGGCGCCGAGCACTGGGTCGAAGGCCCCGATGCCGAAGCCGACAAGATCGGCCTCAAGCCTTTGCTGTCGGGCATCAAGACCGAGGACGAAGGCCTGTACGTCGCCCAGCACAGCTACTGGCTGGAGCAGATGAAGAAGGCCGTGGCCGACGAACAAGCGGCTCAGGCCGCCGCCTGAACGAACAAGGAGACCCGAGATGTCCACCCTGACCCACGAACAAATCTGCGCCTTCCTGTACCGCGAGGCGCGCCTGCTCGACGACCGCGACTGGGACGCCTGGCTGGCCATGTACGCCGAGAACTGCACCTTCTGGATGCCCGCCTGGGACGACGACGGTGAGCTGACCGAGGACCCGCAGTCCGAGATCTCGCTGATCTGGTACGGCCGGCGCGCCGGTCTGGAAGACCGCGTCTTCCGCATCCGCACCGAGCGCTCCAGCGCCACCATCCCCGACACCCGCACGAACCACATGATCAGCAACGTCGAGGTGGTCGAGCAGTCGGGCGAGCGCTGCAAGGTGCGCTTCAACTGGCACACGATGAGTGTGCGCTACCACCACACCGACCACTTCTGCGGCACCAGCTTCTACACGCTGGACCTCAAGGGACCCGAGCCGGTCATCCAGGACAAGAAAGTCGTGCTCAAGACCGACTACATCCGCCACGTCATCGACGTCTATCACGTCTGAGGACGATCATGACCTACAAGATCGCCCTCAATTTTGAAGATGGCGTCACGCGTTTCATCGACTGCAAGTCCGGTGAGACGGTGGCCGACGCCGCTTACCGCCAGAGCGTCAACGTGCCCATCGACTGCCGCGACGGCGCCTGCGGCACCTGCAAGTGCGCCTGCGAGCTCGGCGCGTTCACGATGCACGAGTACATCGACGACGCCCTCAGCGCCGAGGAGGCCGAGCAGGGCTTCGTGCTGACCTGCCGCATGGTGCC
>CAYYCN010000348.1:0-1015 GCA_964470355.1 uncultured Sphaerotilus sp. | reverse complement strand
AGCCCTACACCAACGACCAGCTGGTGGCCATCTCGGCCTACCAGTCCAGCCTGGTCATGCCCGGTTCCATGTGCAAGGCCAAGGCGGGCGGCAAGAAGTAAGGCCGGCCTCGCTTTTGTCCACGCCCCGATGCCGGCCGAGCCCGGCCCGCGTCGGGTTTGTCACGAGGCCTGTGCCCCCTGAAAGGTGTTTCCCATGTCCGATTCCACCCGAACCCACCGCCTGATCCGCCTGTTGACCGGCATCGCGCTGGTGGCCATGGTGGCGGCTTATTTCGCCCCCATCTGGTGGGTGTCCCTCACCGCACCCAACTATCCCAAGGACGCGTTCCCGGACGGCATCCGCATCCACTTCCACATCGACGGCGTGCACAACGGCTGCACCGCTGCGGCCAAAGGCTCGCAGCTGGCCAACGAGACCCTGCAGGAAGACATGGGTGCTGGCACCGGCCGCTACAACCCGATCCTGGACGCCAAGCAGGACGTCAACAAGGACGCCAAGGGCCTGGACTGTGTTCACGAGATGAACACGATCAACCACTACGTCGGCATGTTCCCAATCTCCACCGGCGCTCCGGTGGAAAAGCCTCTGTCCAAGTTCTTCTTCGGCCTGTTCGCGGTGATGCTGGTGGCCTTCGCCACCCTGCAGAAAAAAGCCACGCTGGCGGTACTGGCCCTGGGCTTCACGGCCGTGGCCACCTGGATGGTGGTGGACCAGTGGGTGCTGGGCCACCTCGCCAGCCACGTCGCCGCCTACGTCGACGAAGCCGGCACCTTCTTCAAGGAGCCTGAAAAGATCCAGGGCTGGGGCCGCAACGTCACCACGATCACCACGGTCACCGTGGTCGCCACCATCGCGTTGATGGGGGTGCTCCTGTTCGGCATCTGGAAGTGGCCACGGCTTGAGCTGCTGCTGCCGCTGGTTCCTGCCGTGTTGCCGGTTGCGTTCGTGATCGAGTACGCCGCCTGGCTGTGGTTCTTCGGGCACAACCTGCACCCCTGGGGCGCCTTCACGG
>CAYYCN010000347.1:0-1023 GCA_964470355.1 uncultured Sphaerotilus sp. | reverse complement strand
GCGCCGCTACCTGCGCATCGAGAACGTCGGGATGACCTTCCCGACCAAGAAGGGCCCCTTTGTTGCCCTTCGCGACATCAACCTGGACGTGGCCCGCGGGCAGTTCATCACCCTGATCGGCCACTCGGGCTGCGGCAAGTCCACACTGCTGAATCTGGTGGCGGGTCTGACCAACCCCACTTCCGGCGCCTTGATCCTGGAGAACCGCGAACTGCGCGGCCCGGGGCCGGACCGCGCGGTGGTGTTCCAGAACCACTCCCTGCTCCCCTGGATGACTTGCCAGGAAAACGTGCTGCTGGCGGTCGAGCGGGTGTTCGGCGCGACCGAGAAGACCTCCCAGCTCAAGGAGCGTGCGGTGGCCGCGCTGGAATTGGTGAGCCTGGGCCATGCCAAGGACAAGAAGCCCGGCGAGATCTCCGGTGGCATGAAGCAGCGCGTGGGCATCGCCCGGGCGCTGGCCATGGAGCCCAAGATGATGCTGATGGACGAGCCCTTCGGCGCCCTGGACGCACTCACCCGAGCCAAGCTGCAGGACGAGATGATGAAGATCGTCGCCAAGACCGGCTCGACCATCATGATGGTGACCCACGACGTGGACGAGGCCGCGCTGCTGTCCGACCGCATCGTGATGCTGACCAACGGCCCGGCCGCGACCATCGGCGAGGTGCTGGACGTGCCGCTGCCTCCGATCCGCGAGGCCTTCCGGCCGCGTCTGGAAATGGCACACAACTCCGACTACCTGGGGGCCCGCGAAGCGGTGCTGGAGTTCCTCTACCACAAGCAGGTGCACGTCGAAGCGGCCTGATCGGCTGCAGCCGATCGCCTGGCCCCCGGAGCCCGCTTTGGCGGGGCCGGGGGTTTTCACTTGGGGCGGTCCTGTTGCATTCCGGTGCATCTGGCCGTCAGGAGCGGGGGTTTCGTTGACAATGGCGGTGACCTTTTCACCCTGAGCCCTCTCCTGTCTCTCCACCATGGTCGAGATTCCTTGCAAGACCGCTGCAGGCCGCGCCGAACTGGCCGGGG
>CAYYCN010000346.1:0-1042 GCA_964470355.1 uncultured Sphaerotilus sp. | reverse complement strand
GATGGGCATCGCGCTGGGCCGTCTGGCTGCCGAAGACCCGTCGTTCCGCGTGCGTACCGACGAAGAATCGGGCCAGACCATCATCTCCGGCATGGGCGAGCTGCACCTGGAAATCATCGTCGACCGCATGAAGCGCGAATTCGGCGTGGAAGCCAACGTCGGCAAGCCGCAGGTTGCCTACCGCGAAACCATCCGCAAGTCGGTCACCGACGTGGAAGGCAAGTTCGTGCGTCAGTCGGGCGGTAAGGGCCAATACGGTCACGTCGTGCTGACCATCGAGCCGCAGGAAGCCGGCAAGGGCTTCGAGTTCGTCGACGCCATCAAGGGCGGTGTGGTGCCTCGCGAGTACATCCCCGCGGTGGAAAAGGGCCTGATCGACACGCTGCCCAACGGCGTGCTGGCCGGCTTCCCGGTGGTGGACGTCAAGGTCACCCTGACCTTCGGTTCGTACCACGACGTGGACTCGAACGAAAACGCGTTCAAGATGGCTGCCTCGATGGGCTTCAAGGACGGCTGCCGCAAGGCTTCGCCGGTGATCCTGGAGCCGATGATGGCCGTGGAAGTCGAGACCCCGGAAGACTACGCCGGCACCGTGATGGGCGACCTGTCCTCGCGTCGCGGCATGGTCCAGGGCATGGACGACATGGTCGGCGGCGGCAAGGTCATCAAGGCCGAAGTTCCGCTGTCGGAAATGTTCGGCTACTCGACCTCGCTGCGCTCGGCCACGCAAGGCCGCGCCACCTACACGATGGAGTTCAAGCACTACAGCGAAGCTCCTCGCAACGTGGCCGACGCCATCATCACCGCACGCGCCAAGTAATCTTCGCGCTGCTACACTAGCGGGCTGGCTGCCTTTTCGGGCGGCCGGCCTTCTTTCATCTTGTCTTCGGTGTGCCTGACGCGGACTGCCAGTGGTTCGCGAACCTGCAGTGCCCCGGAGACGTTAAACCCCTCACTGGCGTAGTTCTTTGATCTGGAGATCTGGAAATGGCAAAGGAAAAGTTCGAACGGACCAAGCCGCACGTGAACGTCGGCACCATCG
>CAYYCN010000345.1:0-1046 GCA_964470355.1 uncultured Sphaerotilus sp. | reverse complement strand
AGTCGCTGGCCGCGCTCGCCGCCCGCCTGCAAGCCGCCGAACGCGGCGAACAGGCACTCAACGCCGCCGCCAAGACCGCCGCCGACGCCGCCCAGGCCCTGCTCGCCGCCGGCAACCAGCTACAACTGCTGACCCAGGCCGGGCAAACCGCCGCGCTGCGCCAGGCCGAAATCGCCAAAGCCAGCCAGGGCATCGCCGCCGAACAGGCCGAACTCGACGCCCGGCTCAAAGCAACCCAGGCCGACATTCCCGCCGATCCCGCCGCCTGGCTCACCGAACGCGAGACCGAATGGCAGCACTGGCAACAGACCCAGCGCCGCCGCCAGGAACTCGCCACCCAGTTGGTCCAGCAACAGGAGCGCGCCGACGCCGCACAAACCCAGGCCGCCCACTGGGCCGAACAGGCCGCGCAACGACGGGCCGCAGCCGCCGACGCCCACCCGCCGGCACCGGCCAGCACCGAAACCGACCCCGCCGCCGCCCTCGCCCGCTGCACCGAGCACCTCGCCGAACTCGGCCAGCAACTCGCCGCGCTGCAGGGCCGGCAGGCACAACTCGCCGCCAACCTCGCCCGCCAGCAGCAAACCCTTGCCGATGCGGCAAGTACCTGGCAAACGGCGCTCGCCGCCAGCCCGTTCAAAGACCTCGACGCCTTCACCGCCGCCCTGTTGCCGGCGGAAGAACGCCAGCGCCTGCAGCAAGCCCGGGAAACCCGGCAAGCCGCCAAGCAGCAGGCCGACGCGCTGCTCCAGGCGGCCCGCGAAAAGCTCGCCCGCCTGCACGCCGCGCCCAACCTCCCCGCAAGCGCTAGCGGCGAAACCGAAGTACCGCAGCTCACCGAGCTCGACGCCACCCTCGCCCGACTCGACCAACAGCGCCGCGAACTCAGCGAACAGCTCGGCGCCCGGCGCGCCCTGCTCGCCCGCGGCCAGGAGGCGCGGCACAGCCAGCAGGCGCTATTCCAGGAAATCGCCGCGCAAACCGCCGACGCCGACCTCTGGCAGCGCCTCGACAGCCTGATCGGCTCGGCCAAGGGCGACAAGTTC
>CAYYCN010000344.1:0-1051 GCA_964470355.1 uncultured Sphaerotilus sp. | reverse complement strand
ACACCGTGGTGTTCGCCGACAAGCTGCTGCAGAGCGGCTTCCGTCTGGCCACGCGTGCCGGCATCTCGATCGCCATCGACGACATGCTGGTCCCGAAGGAAAAAGTCGGCCTGATCGAGCGCGCTGAAAACGAGGTCAAGGAGATCGAGCAGCAGTACGTCTCCGGTCTGGTGACCGCGGGCGAGCGCTACAACAAGGTCGTGGACATCTGGGGCAAGACCGGCGACGAGGTCGGCAAGGTCATGATGCAGCAGCTGTCCAAGCAGAAGGTGCTGGACCGCAACGGCAAGGAAGTGGATCAGGAGTCGTTCAACTCCATCTACATGATGGCCGACTCGGGCGCCCGGGGTTCAGCCGCGCAGATCCGCCAGCTCGCCGGGATGCGGGGCCTGATGGCCAAGCCGGACGGTTCGATCATCGAGACGCCCATCACCGCGAACTTCCGCGAAGGCCTGAACGTTCTGCAGTACTTCATCTCCACCCACGGTGCCCGTAAGGGCCTGGCGGATACGGCGCTGAAGACCGCGAACTCGGGTTACCTGACCCGTCGTCTGGTCGACGTGACGCAGGATCTGGTGGTGATCGAGGACGATTGCGGCACCGACCACGGCATCGCCATGCGCGCGCTGGTCGAAGGTGGTGAAGTCATCGAATCGCTGCGTGACCGCATCCTGGGCCGTGTCACCGCCATCGACGTGGTCAACCCCGAGACCCAGCAGACGCTGGTCCTCGCCGGCACCATGCTCGACGAAGATGCCATGGACGTGCTCGAAGCCGCTGGTGTCGACGAAGTCAAGGTGCGCACCCCGCTGACCTGCGGCACCCGCTTTGGCCTGTGCGCCAAGTGCTACGGCCGCGACCTGGGCCGCGGTGGTCTGGTCAACACCGGTGAGGCCGTGGGCGTGATCGCCGCGCAGTCGATCGGTGAGCCGGGCACGCAGCTGACCATGCGGACGTTCCACATCGGTGGTGCCGCTTCGCGTGCCGCCGTGGCTTCCAGCGTGGAAGCCAAGTCCGAGGGCATCATCGGCTTCAACGCCACGATGCGCTA
>CAYYCN010000343.1:0-1090 GCA_964470355.1 uncultured Sphaerotilus sp. | reverse complement strand
GAGTTATCGAGTTTGCCTGCTGCCGGTCTGACCTGTGGTGAGTATCTCCAGTCGCGCGTCCGAGCGAAGAGAATCAATTCATCGGTTGAAGATCGGGGCTGTTTACGGCGTCGCGACCCAATCCGGTCGAGTCGGCACGTGGTCGGGATTGAAGGACAGCCCTCGCGTGAGCACAGCCCACAGGATGCGAGCGTTCTTGTTGGCCAGGGCCACGACGGCTTTTTGCCAGCCCACGCGCTCCTTGAGCTGGACCAGCCACAGACTGATTCGGTCTTTTCGTTTGCCGGCGTTCATCACGGCGGACTTGGCGCCCTGAATCAACATCGTGCGCAGGTAGTCGTCTCCGCGTTTGGTGATGCGGCCCAGGCGGGCTTTGCCTCCCGTGGAGTTCTGGCTGGGCACCAAACCCAGCCAGGCACCGAATTGGCGAGCATTGCGGAACTGGTTGAAGTCACCCACGCTGGCGATCAGGGCCGAGGCAGTAATGGGGCCAATGCCGTGCAGTTGCGCGGCCGTGCGAGCGCGCTCGTCTCGCCGCACGTGGTCTGCAATGCGTTCGTCGCACCAGAGGATCTGAATTTCCAAGTCGATCCAATGGATGTGGGCGCGCTGAATGGCCAGCCGAGCCAGCGAGGGCAACTCATTGGAGGCGTCTTCGATGACATCGGCAAGGGCATGACGCAGGGCGTCCGGGCTCTGCGGGAAGACGAGCCCAAACTCGGCCAACAACCCACGGATGCGGTTGATGATGGCGGTGCGTTCTTCCTTGTAGCCTTCGCGCAAGCGATGCAGGGACAAGATGCCTTGCTGCTCGCAGGTTTTGATGGGCACGAATCGCATGTGGGGTCGCGAAGCGGCCTCGCAAATGGCGGCCGCGTCGTTGGCGTCGTTCTTGCCGCTGCGGCCCTGGATCCGATACGGCGCGACAAAATGACCAGCGATCAAGCGGGCGTCGATTCCCATCAATCGCAAGCGTCGCGCGACGTGGTGGGCACCACCGCAGGCCTCCACCGCCACAAGACAACCGGCGGGCAATTCAGCGCACCACGCAAAGAACTTGTCGGCGGAAAACGGCTTGGCGACCAAGACG
>CAYYCN010000342.1:0-1100 GCA_964470355.1 uncultured Sphaerotilus sp. | reverse complement strand
ACAGCAGTTCGCCCTTGTCACCGTCGATGTAGGTGATCTTGGAGTTGCACGACGCCGTGGACATGAAGCCAGGGTCGTACGTGAACTTGCCGGTCTGGGCGTACAGCTTGCGAATGTCGATGACGTCCGGGCCGACCGTACCCTTGTAGATCGGCAGGTCCATGCTCGGGCTGCCGTCCGAGAACGACAGGGTGGCTTTCACGTCGGAAGGAGTCATGATGGCAGTGTCCTTTAGGTCAATGTATCTGTCTAAGCCAAAAACAACGGCCCTGTCTCAAGGCCGCTGGCGCAGCTGCGCCAACACTTCCATAACGTCCGCCCGAGCCAGTTCCCCTTCCGGCTCTCGCCGACACAGCAACAGGTCGAGCAGATCGTTATCCGCCAGATCCATCAAAGCCTCCAACCCCTGCGCCTGGCGCACGGTGAGCACGCCTTCATAGCGGTTGAAGAAGCGTTCGATGAACAAGTCGTTTTCGAGGAGTCCACGACGGCACCTCCACCGCAGCTTGCTCAACGAGCGCGCGTCCAGCAGTTCTTCCGTCATGGCGTCCATTCTTGTGATGATTCGTACAAGTCGATCCGGATCGATCAGACCGCGCGGCGGACCATCAATTCCTTGATCTTGCCGATGGCCTTCGTCGGGTTCAGACCCTTCGGGCAGACATCGACACAGTTCATGATGGTGTGGCAACGGAACAGGCGGTATGGATCTTCCAGGTTGTCCAGACGCTCCGAGGTGGCCTGGTCACGGCTGTCCGCGATGAAGCGGTAAGCCTGCAGCAGACCGGCCGGCCCCACGAACTTGTCCGGGTTCCACCAGAACGACGGGCAGCTCGTCGAGCAGCTCGCGCACAGGATGCACTCGTACAGGCCGTTGAGCTCCTCGCGCTCTTCCGGCGACTGGCGACGCTCCTTCTCGGGCAGCGGCGTGTCGTTGATCAGGAAGGGCTTGATCGAGTTGTACTGGTTGAAGAACTGCGTCATGTCCACGATCAGGTCGCGGATGACCGGCAGGCCCGGCAGCGGCTTGAGCACCACCACGCCCGGCAGGTCGCGCATGTTGGTCAGGCAGGCCAGACCGTTCTTGCCGTTGATGTTCA
>CAYYCN010000341.1:0-1101 GCA_964470355.1 uncultured Sphaerotilus sp. | reverse complement strand
CCAGCGACACCTCGGGGATGTCGAGGCCCTCGCGCAGCAGGTTGATGCCCACCAGCACGTCAAACGTTCCCAGGCGCAGGTCGCGCAGGATCTCCACGCGCTCGACGGTGTCGATGTCGGAGTGCAGGTAGCGCACCTTCACGCCGTTCTCGCCCAGGTAGTCGGTGAGCTGCTCGGCCATGCGCTTGGTCAGCACCGTCACCAGCACCCGCTCGCCGACCTCCACGCGCAGGCGGATCTCACCCAGCACGTCGTCCACCTGGTGCGTGGCGGGACGGACCTCGACGAGCGGATCGACCAGCCCGGTCGGGCGCACCACCTGCTCGACCACCTGCCCGGCGTGCGTCTTCTCGTAGTCGGCCGGGGTAGCGGACACAAAGATGCACTGGCGGATCTTGGACTCGAACTCCTCGAACTTGAGCGGGCGGTTGTCCATCGCGCTGGGCAGGCGGAAACCGTACTCCACCAGCGTCTGCTTGCGCGCCCGGTCGCCGTTGTACATGCCGCCGAACTGACCGATCAGCACGTGGCTCTCGTCAAAGAACATCAGCGCATCGGGCGGCATGTAGTCCACCATGGTCGGCGGCGGATCGCCCGGTTTCGCACCCGAGAGGTGCCGGGTGTAGTTCTCGATGCCCTTGCAGTGGCCCACCTCCTGCAGCATCTCCAGGTCGAAGCGGGTGCGCTGCTCGATGCGCTGCGCCTCCACCAGCTTGCCCTGGGCGACGAACTCGGCCACGCGCTCGCGCAGCTCCGTCTTGATGCCGTCGATGGCTGCCAGCACCGTCTCGCGCGGCGTCACGTAATGGCTGGCCGGGTAGATGGTGAAGCGCGGCACCTTCTGGCGGATCTTGCCGGTGAGCGGGTCGAACAGCTGCAACGCCTCGACCTCGTCGTCGAACAGTTCCAGCCGCACCGCCAGCTCGGAGTGTTCGGCCGGGAAGACGTCGATGGTGTCGCCGCGCACGCGGAAGGTGCCGCGCGAGAAGTCAGTCTCGTTGCGCGTGTACTGCATGCGGATGAGCTGGGCGATCACATCGCGCTGCCCGATCTTGTCGCCGGTGCGCACGATGAAGCGCATCTGCGTGTAGTCCTCGGGCT
>CAYYCN010000340.1:0-1124 GCA_964470355.1 uncultured Sphaerotilus sp. | reverse complement strand
GTCAAGCAGGCGCAGGTCAGCGAGAAAAAGACCCGGGAAGCGCGCCTGGTGCGCGTCCAGGCGGACAAGCTCGACCAGTTGATCGACCTCGTCGGCGAACTGGTGATCGCCGGCGCCTCTGCCAACCTGCTGGCGCAGAAGAGCCGGCAGAGCGGGCTGGTCGAGGCAACCTCGGTGCTGTCGCGGTTGGTCGAGAACATCCGCGACGCGGCGCTGCAGTTGCGCATGGTGCAGATCGGCGACACCTTCAACCGTTTCCAGCGCGTCGTGCGCGACGTCTCCAAGGAACTGGGCAAGGAAATCGAACTGCAGATCAGCGGCGCCGAGACCGAACTGGACAAGACGGTGGTCGAGAAGATCGGCGACCCGCTGATGCACCTGGTGCGCAATTCGCTGGACCACGGCATCGAGCCGACCGCGCTCCGCCTCGAGCGCGGCAAGCCGCCCTGCGGCCGGGTCTCGCTTAACGCCTATCACGACTCGGGCAGCATCGTCATCGAGATCGCCGACGATGGCGGCGGCCTGAACAAGGAGAAGATCGCCGCCAAGGCAGTCGAGCGCGGCCTGATCCAGCCCGGCGAGACGCTGTCCGAGCACGAGGTGGTCAACCTGATCTTCGAACCCGGTTTCTCGACCGTGGACAAGGTGTCCAACCTCTCCGGGCGCGGCGTCGGCATGGACGTCGTACGGCGCAACATCCAGGCGCTGCGCGGCACAGTCGATGTCGCCTCGGTGGATGGGCAGGGGGCGACCTTCACCATTCGCCTGCCGCTGACGCTGGCCATCATCGACGGCTTCCTGGTCGGCGTGAACAAGGCGGCCTACGTCATTCCGCTCGACACCGTCGTCGAGTGCATCGAACTGAAGAACCTGCAGTCCGACCGCAACTTCATGAACCTGCGCGGCGAGGCGCTGCCCTTTATCCGCCTGCGCGAACTGTTCGACATCGCGGGCCAGGTGCCGGCGCGCGAGAACATCGTCGTCGTCCAGTTTGGCGGACAACGGGCCGGCATCGTCGTCGATCAGTTGATGGGCGAGTTCCAGACGGTGATCAAGCCGCTCGGCGCGATGTTCCGTCACCTGCGGAGGATCGGCGGCTCGACCATCCTGGGCAGCGGCGACGT
>CAYYCN010000339.1:0-1141 GCA_964470355.1 uncultured Sphaerotilus sp. | reverse complement strand
ACGTGGACGGCCTGATCGTCGGTGGCGGCATCGCCAACACCTTCATGCTGGCCGCAGGCCTGAAGATCGGCAAGTCGCTGGCCGAGCCCGATCTGGTCGGTGAAGCCCAGGCCGTGATCGAAGCCATGGCCGCCCGTGGTGCCGCCGTGCCGATCCCGGTCGATGTGGTCTGCGCCAAGACCTTCGCGGCCGACGCCGAAGCCACCGTCAAGGCCGCCACCGACGTGGCCGACGACGACCTGATCCTGGACATCGGTCCGAAGACCGCCGAGATCCTGGCCGCCCAGCTCAAGGCCGCTGGCACCATCGTCTGGAACGGCCCGGTCGGCGTGTTCGAGTTCGACGCCTTCGCCCACGGCACCGAGACGCTGGCGCGTGCCATCGCCGAATCGGACGCCTTCTCCATCGCCGGCGGCGGCGACACCCTGGCCGCGATCGCCAAGTACGGCATCGAGAAGGACGTCGGCTACATCTCCACGGGCGGCGGTGCCTTCCTGGAAGTGCTGGAAGGCAAGACCCTGCCGGCTTTCGAGATCCTGAGCAAGCGCGCGGAAGGCTGATCCCGGCTCAGCCGGTTCAGAATCCCACCCAGACGGGCCGCCTTCGGGCGGCCTTTTTCATGGCCGGGCGGTCTGGGGCCTGTCCATTTCGTCACCGAACCGGGGGCAAAGCCATGCAGCTTGCGCATGACCCCCCGATGTGACACTGCATGAACCCCGGTTTTTGCGCCGTTTCGCAGCAGAACGGCGCTGTAAGGGATTCGCAAGGGCAGTAAATTCCGCGCCTTTCCCGTTTTCCTTGAGTCCAGGAGTCCCGATGTCCAAGCCCTTGTCCCCTGCCGAGCAGGCCCTGCGTGAAGCCGCTCTGGAATACCACCGCTCGCCGGTGAGGGGCAAGATCGCCGTCACGCCCACCAAGCCGCTGATGAACCAGCGCGATCTGTCGCTGGCGTACTCGCCTGGCGTGGCCTATCCGTGCATGGACATCTTCGAGGATCCGTCCAAGGCGGCGGAGTACACCTCGCGCGGCAACCTGGTCGGCGTGATCACCAACGGCACCGCCGTGCTGGGCCTGGGCAACATCGGTCCGCTGGCCGGCAAGCCGGTGATGGAAGGCAAGGGCTGCCTGTTCAAGAAGTTTG
>CAYYCN010000338.1:0-1159 GCA_964470355.1 uncultured Sphaerotilus sp. | reverse complement strand
TTTGGGTCGTCAAGAGACCGCCGCTAAACATGACAGAAGATTAGAACATGATTCTTCCCGAATTCTGCGGCGCCCCCAGTGCCACTGATTAACTCAAATGGCGGCTGGTGACACGACTGCTTGTTCTACCCCAGCATGCAGGGGAGGATGCCCGGGACGGCGCAGCGCCACGCGCTGTGCCCGGTGGTCAAGTCGGGCCACTTCCCACACCCTCAGTCTTGATGACGCGCGGACCCTGCAGCTTGCCGCCCAGCACCGCCCCGCGCGAAGCCTCACCGCCCCTCTGCCACGACCTGGCCTAGACCTCCACCCTGCGGGCTGGAGGTGGTCCTGCGGGGCTCTCGCCCCGACTCATGGGCGGCTTACGCCTGATCATCCCTCTGCGCTGCCGTCGGCCGCTCGGCCAAAACCTTGACCAGTTCGGCGCGCTGGCCTTCGATGGCCTCGACCTGACCACGCAGGCGTGCGGCCTCTTCCCGTGCTTCCGAGGACTGCTTCCGGGTTTGTTCAAGCTCTTCGCGCGCCTGCCCCAGCAGCGCATTGGCCTGCTCGGCTGCAAGCTGTTGGCTGCGCGCTTCCTCGCGCGCCGATGAGGCCTGATTGCGGGTCTGCTCGAACTCTTCCCGAACGCGGGCCAGCAGACCATTGGCCTGCTCGGTGGCGAGCTGGTGATTGCGTGCCTCTTCGCGGGCATGGCGCAAGTCGCTTTCGGCCGTGGCCTTGACGCTGGCCAGCTCCACCCGCACTTGATCCAACTCGGCGGCTGAGGCCTTGCGCAAGGCTTCCAGCTCGACGCGCAGGCGCTCGACGGCTTCGTGAGCACGGGCCAGCTCGGTGGCGTGCTTCTCGGCATCCGCACGGTTCGTTTGTTCCGACGCAGCCAAGCGCTCGCGCAACTGAGCCAGCTCGACCGCCTGCGCCTGGGCGTGAGCCTGCGACTCGGCGAGCTTGGTGGTCAGCGCCTCGACCTCGGCATTCGCTTCGTCCAGCTTGGCCTCAAGGTCATTCACGGTGGCGGTGGCATCAACCAGCTCGCGGTCGGCCTGTTCCCGCTGCTCGCCCGCCGTGCGCAACACCTCAGCCACTCGGCGCTCTGCGGCCTTCACCGCCTTGTCGTTCAGCTCGACGGCCAAGGTGGCGATCCGCTCGGTCAGCGCCT
>CAYYCN010000337.1:0-1162 GCA_964470355.1 uncultured Sphaerotilus sp. | reverse complement strand
GCTCGTTGAGGTAGTACTCGCGCTGGCTCTTCTCCATCTGGCGCTTGACGCGGCCACGGATGCGCTTTTCGACCTGCAGGATGTCGACCTCGTGCTCCAGCAGCTCCAGCAGCTTTTCCAGGCGCTTGGACACGCCGAACAGGTCCAGGATGGACTGCTTGCTTTCGAGCTTGAGCGGCAGGTGCGCAGCGATGGTGTCGGCCAGACGGCCGGCGTCATCGATGCCCGAGATGGAGGTGAGGATCTCCGGCGGGATCTTCTTGTTGAGCTTGACGTACTGGTCGAAGTGCTGCGTCACGGCGCGGCGCAGGGCCTCGACCTCGGACGAGCCCTGCTCGGGCGGCGGCACTGGCACGACTTCGGACGTGAAGTACTCGCCCAGATCGTCGATCTTCTGGGTGTTGGCGCGCTGCAGGCCTTCGACCAGCACCTTGACGGTGCCGTCGGGCAGCTTGAGCATCTGCAGGATGCTCGACACACAACCGATGTCGAACATGTCCTCGGGCTTGGGATCGTCCTTGCCGGCGGCCTTCTGGGCCACCAGCATGATCTGGCGACCCGACTCCATCGCCGCTTCCAGGGCCTTGATGGACTTGGGACGACCGACAAACAGCGGGATCACCATGTGCGGGAACACGACCACGTCCCGCAGCGGCAGCAGCGGCAACGTCATCGGTTCGGACGGGAGGATGGGATGACCTGACATGGAAACCTCTCTTTCTGCGCATCATCTGGGAGCGCAGATCCGGATTGCAAGTGTCGTCGTGAGAAGTGACACCCGCATTCCAGTCGGCGGCATGGCCCCGAAGGGCCACGACGTGCATCTACTGAACCGGCCAGGGCCGGTCCTGCGCCGAGACGAATCTCAGGCGCTGGCCTTGTTCTGCTCGTTGTACACGAGGAACGGCTTGGAGTTCTCGTCGATCGTGTGCTCGTCAATCACGACCTTGGCCACGCCTTCAAGGGCGGGCAAGTCATACATCGTGTCCATCAGAGCCGATTCAACGATGGAGCGCAGGCCCCGTGCACCCGACTTGCGCTTGAGTGCTTTCCGGGCAATCGCGGTCAGAGCCGAAGGACGCACCTCCAATTCGACCCCGTCCATGCCGAACAGGCGCTGGTACTGCTTGACCAGGGCGTTCTTCGGCTCGGTCAGGATCTG
>CAYYCN010000336.1:0-1174 GCA_964470355.1 uncultured Sphaerotilus sp. | reverse complement strand
GACGACGTGTTCTCGGCCGGCGCCAACCTCGAATCGCTGATGCCCATCTTCATGAAGGCCGGCCCCAAGGGCATCGCGCCGGAAGAGAAGAAGCTGCAGGACCTGATGCTGCGCGTGCGCTACGCCCAGGTGCCGGTGATCTCGGCGATGCGCGGCATCGCACTGGGCGGCGGCTGCGAGTTCGCGGTGCACTGCGCCCAGCGTGTGGCCGCCATGGAAACCTACGTCGGCCTGGTGGAAGTGGGCATCGGCCTGCTGCCGGGCGGCGGCGGCCTGACCTACGTGGCGCGCCGCGCCGCCGAGAAGGCCGCCATCGCGCCGGGCGTGGACCTGCTGCACTTCCTGAAGGACGGCTTCCAGGCGGCGGCCATGGGCACCGTGGGCACCAGTGCGATCGAATCGCGCAAGCTCGGCTACCTGCGGGAGGACGACGTGATCGTGCCGAACAAGGACGAGCTGCTGCACGTGGCCACCGCACAGGTGAAAGCGCTGGTCGATGCCGGTTGGCGACCGCCCGCCCGCGACCCCTTCCCGGTGGCGGGCCGCAACGCCATCGCCACCATCCAAGCGCAGCTCGTGGGCATGCGCGACGGCGGCTTCATCACCGCCTACGACCTGGAGATCGGGCGACGCATCGCCGAGGTGGTCTGCGGCGGCGACGTGGACGCCGGCACCCTGGTGACCGAGGAGTACCTGATGGCGCTGGAACGCAAGCACTTCTGCGAGCTGCTGGGCCAGCCCCTGACCCAGGAACGCATCATGGGCATGCTGCAGAACGGCAAGCCCGTCCGGAACTGAGCGTCGACGAGAGGAACACCATGAAACAGATCCAAGACGCCTACATCGTCGCCGCCACCCGCACACCGATCGGCCGCTCGCACCGCGGTTCGTTCCGCAACACCCGGCCGGACGACCTGCTGATTGCCGCCATCCGGGGCGCGCTGGCCCAGGTGCCCACGCTGGACCCCGCTGCGCTCGAAGACGCCATCATCGGCTGCGCCATGCCCGAAGGCCCGCAGGGCCTGAACGTGGCGCGTGTGGCCGCGCTGCTGGCCGGGCTGCCCAAGTCGGTGGGCGGCGTGACCGTCAACCGCTTCTGCGCCTCGGGCCTCACCGCCATCCAGATGGCCGCCGACCGCATCCGCACCGGCGAGTCCGACGTGCTGATCGCCGG
>CAYYCN010000335.1:0-1196 GCA_964470355.1 uncultured Sphaerotilus sp. | reverse complement strand
TACCCCGGCATGACCGAGCGCAGCATCGAGGCGATGATCGACGCGGCCATGGCCCGCTTCGACATCCGTGCCGCCCGGGTCATCCATCGCGTCGGGCCTCTATTGCCGATGGACCAGATTGTCTTGGTCTTGGTCAGCTCCGCTCACCGGGGCCAGGCCTTCCAGGCCTGCGAGTTCCTGATGGACTACCTCAAGACGCAGGCGCCGTTCTGGAAGAAGGAAACGACGCCCGAAGGGGCCCATTGGGTGGATGCGCGGGTGAGCGACGACGAGGCGTTGAAGCGTTGGGGGCTGGACTGCGCGTCCAACGCCTGATCTACGTTGACGAACGGTACATAAAGCCTTCGGTTACCACTGTGCTGTAGAGCTTGGACTTGTCGGTATCCCGCACAGAGTCAGCCAGACACCCACTGGATTCCGCTGAACAAAACGGCTTTCGATGGCATCCAGGGTCCGTCCGTGACGGCGCTGACAGCGAGGGTCAGGCGTCATACCAGGCAATGACCTCGATGGCCGCCAGCGCGGTGAGGCCGGCTGAGTCAGCAATGCGCCCCAGCTTGGCCCGGTATTCGATTTGGCCGACCACAGAATGCCTCTGAGACCGGGAGGCCCTGCGAGCTTGTTGCGCCATCGCAGCGGGAATCTTGACAGACGCGAAGCCGGATGCCGGGTGTCTTGGCTGGGAGTATGTGGTGGCATCCTGTGGCATCGTTTTGATCCAAGGTGCGCCACTCTGCCATACAGGGGCGTCCGCGATTCGGAGGTGTGATGCCCCGAGCCCTCTTTGGCCCGCCTCACATCCCATTGAACAGATATTCGTACAGCCGGTTGGCGGTCAGCTTTTCCGGCCGGTCGCGCAGGTACGCATGTGGTGTTCGTCCGGGTCGCCGTACGGCATGCCCGCCTTCTGAGGGCTCGCGCCCCAGCTGACCTCGCGGTCTGACTCGCTCCCCCAGTCCGGTCAGACTCAGTCACGTCAGCATGTGGGCGTATTCCGCACTGACCTTTTGTGCAGGTGCGCGATGAATACGCATTGGATAGTCTGCATTTGTCACGCCATTTCTCACGGGAGGAAGAGCTCACGTACTGGTGTGGCGGATCGGGTCGTGGGAGGGATTCGTCCAGATTTACTCGCGCTCGTTCCATTAACTCAACTTCAAGCAATGGAGTCTTCATGACATTCAACAAACGTGTCT
>CAYYCN010000334.1:0-1199 GCA_964470355.1 uncultured Sphaerotilus sp. | reverse complement strand
TTTTCCAGTTCGCCGCGCGGCACGCCGGTTTGCCACAGGTGGTTGAGGGCAAGCAGGACGCTGGCCGCATCCGACGAGCCGCCGCCGAGACCGCCGCCCATCGGCAGCGTCTTCTCGAGATGGATCGTCGCCCCCTGCCGGCAGCCGGTATGCGCTTGCAGCAAGCGGGCGGCGCGCACCGTCAGATCGTCGTCCGGGGCGACGCCCGGCGTTGGTGTCGCCAGTTCGATGCGGTCGTCGGCGCGCGGCGAGAAGCGCAGCCAGTCGCAGCGATCGATGAAGCGGAACACCGTCTGCAGCAGGTGATAACCGTCGGCACGGCGGCCGACGACATGCAGGAAGAGGTTGAGCTTGGCCGGCGCCGGCCAGCGGCTGTGCCAGTTCCAGTCGTTCATGGCAGGGCTTTCCAGGTTTCGATGCGCAGCCGCAGTTCGAGCACCGCGTTGCTCGCCGTCAGGCGCATCGGCGGCGCCGCCGGATCGTCGTCGGCGTAGGCATAGTCGACGCGCCAGCCGGCTTCGTCGAGGCGCAGCGGACGGTCGAAGGCGTCGCGCTCGAGACGACCGCCGGGGCCTGCGCGGCCGAGCAGCCAGCCGGCGAGGCGGCCGATCGGCAGCGCCTGGCCGGTGACTTCGGCGAGCAGTTGTTCGGCGTCGGCAGCTTCGCGGGTCTGGCCGTCGCTGGTGATCAGCCGCGCCTGGCCGCCGCCGCTGTACAGTTCGGCGACGCCGATGCCAAGCGGGTTGGCGAGCAGCAGACGGTCGCCGTCCCGGCTGTGGGTCCAGTCGAGGCGGCCGCCCGTGCTCTCGCTGCTGCCGTCGGCCTGGCGGGCAAGCAGCGCAAAGCGGCCGGCGATGGCGAAATTCTCCAGTTGCCCGCGTTGCGGCAACGGCCCGGCCGGCAACTGGGCACAGGCAGCGACGAGCAACGCGGCGAACAGCCCGAGCAGACGACGGATCAAGGCAGGTACTTCTTGATCACCGCGCCCAGCGTCTTGTTGTCCGGCGCATTGCGCTGCGCCTCCTGCAGCAACCGGCGCGCCTCATCCTGGCGACCGGCCTGCCACAGCACCTCGGCCAGATGAGCGGCGATTTCCGGATCGGGCTTGACCCGGTAGGCGGCCTGCAAGGTCTGCAACGCGGCATCGAGCTTGCCCTGGCGGTACTGCAGCCAGCCCAGGCTGTCCATGATGAAAGGGT
>CAYYCN010000333.1:0-1216 GCA_964470355.1 uncultured Sphaerotilus sp. | reverse complement strand
TGGGGCGCGAGGACATGGAGCGGATGCTACGGGCGGAGCGGCGCCAGAGTCAACCGTGCAGGGCCGTTGGATGCGGGCCAGCCCTTACCGAACAGCCGGCGGGACGTGAGGTTTGGCACGAGACCCGGATGTACCCCTTGGATCCGGAGTGCACGGATGCAAAAGCGCGGAGTAAGCTGCTGCAAAAGCGAAAAAATGAAAAGGCCGCGACAAACCCTGCAGGGTTTTGCGCCGAATTTAGTGGAGGTGAAAATTGGCAAGCAGAACAGAAAGCCTATTGGCGACAAGCAGTTGTGCGTGTCGCCTTCGCCAAGCTCTACGCCAAGCACTGTGTAACAAGGCAGTCGCTTGACGGCCATATTACGTTAGACCTACACACACTTACCGGAGTCCTGAATGCCCAATGGTGATGAAAAGATATGCAACGCTGTGCGCGAGGCGTTAAACCAGAACGGAGTTTTGGACGGAGAGCAGGAAATTCAGTACGCCACGAAGTTTTCCGTCAAGTCTGGTGCAAACAAAGCGGGAGTCATTGTCTACAACTCCGGCAAGATTCACGTAGAGGGCGCCGACTCAGAACTCAAGAAATGGGTCACTGACTTAAAGACAAGCATTGAATCTGGGGCTGCCGCACCAGGCATTCTCTTACCTGCCGAGATTGAGAAATTCCCCCAAACACTTCAGGAGCGCGTGCCTGCCTGCGATGGTGTTGTGTTGTGGTTCTTTCAAGAGGCATTGCGGTGCTACAAAGCTGGAAGTGCGGCTGGTTCCGCCTTTATGCTCGGCGCAGCAAGTGAGAAGGCCATTCTGTTGCTCATTGATGCCTACGGAAACCGAATCAAGGACGACAAAAACCGAGAGGCATTTTTCTCGCGGGCCAATAACAAGATGATCTCGGTAAAGTATGACGAATTCAAACGCTCCTATAAGTCCGCAACACCAAAGCCCAAAGAGCTTCCTCTCGCCCAAGACTTGGAACAACTGCTGGATGGCGCGTTCAATTTCTACCGCCACACACGGAATGCAGTAGGGCATCCGCAGATTATTCCCGACCTTGACAAAGGCGTCATCCTTGCCAATCTTGGCCAGTTCATCGTTTACACAGAGCGGATTTACAAGCTCATTGCTTTCTACAACGCCAATGACGTGCAGGTCTAACTTCTCTACAGGGACTTCCCGTTGAGTCAACAGCACGTTTCTGAATTGATCTGATTCG
>CAYYCN010000332.1:0-1231 GCA_964470355.1 uncultured Sphaerotilus sp. | reverse complement strand
GCGTGTACCCGTACTACTGCACCGAGTTCTGCTCGGCGCTGCACCTGGAGATGCAAGGCTACCTGCTCGTCAAGCCCAAGGGCTGGAAGCCGACGAAGACGGCCGCCACCGCCGCCAGCTACACCGAAGCCGACTACAAGAAGACGCTGAAGAAGGTGGCCGACACCCAGGCCGTCATCGACTCGGTGGTGGGCTACATCACCAGCGTCAACTACAAGGACTACCCGGAAGTGGTGGCCATGGTCGACGACGCCACCGACCAGCTGGGCAAGACCAAGGAAGCCAAGGCCAAGCACGAGGCCGCCGCCACCGCCAAGGACTGGGACCAGGCCAACCTCTGGGCTGAACAGGTCTGGCAGTACCAGGTCAAGGCTGCCGACCTCGGCCTGCGCGCCAAGACCTTCCTGGAACAAAAGGGCGCCAAGAAGGTGAAGTGATCGACACCGGCTGGCGATGCCAGCCGCATGCCGCGCGAAGGGGTGGAGCGATCCACCCCTTTTTTGCCAACGGGGGCGGGCCGCCTTGATCTGGATTCGGCCCGTCGAAATCCTTAATTTGGTTCAACGCCACCCTCAAGCCCCCCACCCTATGCTCAGTTTGCCCTCTGCCACCAAGGAATCCCTCATGAAACCGCTGCTCATCGGCGCCTTGCTGGGCGCGCTCTCGATCGCTTCAGCCCACGCTGCCGACGGCGCAGCGCTCTACAAGGACAAGACCTGCAACGCCTGTCACGGCCCCACCGGCAACAAGCCGCTGATGCCCGACTACCCCAAGATTTCCGGCCAGAACGCCAAGTACATCGAGCGTCAGATGCTCGACATCAAGAGCGGAGCCCGCGCCAACGGCAACAGCGCCGCGATGAAGGGCGTGATGCACCTGGTCTCCGACGCCGAGATCAAGGCCATCGCCGAATACCTGGCCACCCTCAAGCCCTGAGCCCCAAGGAGCCCGATCATGAAAGCACTGACCACCCTCACCGCCGCCCTCTTGCTCGCCACCTCCGCGCTGGCCGGCCCGCCCGCCCCCCACAAGGAAGGCATCGAAGGCAAGGGCTACAAGTGGAACGCCCAGGAAGGCGAGAAGATGGAAGCCCTGAAGCTCAAGGGCAACGTCAAGAACGGCGAGGAAGCCTATGAGGTCTGCGGCGCCTGCCACCTGCCCTCCGGCGCCGGCCGTCCCGACGGCACCTTCCCGCAGCTCGCCGGCCAGCACTCCACCGTGCTGATCAAGC
>CAYYCN010000331.1:0-1240 GCA_964470355.1 uncultured Sphaerotilus sp. | reverse complement strand
ATCGGCGGATTCGGGAGGAGGAGAGTTTTTGGGCGTATCGGGTGTGGGAGTGAGGAGACTGTCAATCTCCTCAAAACTAGGGCCACTGCGTGGCACTTGATGCATCCAAGTGACTGACAAAAAAGGAATCTTGAGTTAATTTGACCGCTCAAAATCTCCTCAAAACCCATGCGCCCCAGCCACATCGAAGCCCGTCAGCGCCTGCTGGCCGTCCTGCGCCGGCAAGGGCCGAGTGCGGCGGCTGCTCTGGCCGAGGCACTGTCCGTTTCCCGCGCCACCTTGCTGCGCATGCTCGACGAGCAGGCGGACGTGCTGGTGGCCTCCGGCGCGGCACGTCGGCGCCGCTATGCGGCTCGCCGTGGGTTGCGGGGGGATGCGGGCGGTGTGCCGGTCTATCGCGTGGATGCTGAAGGCGAAGTCCATTCAGCCGGTGTGCTGCACCTGACGGAACCGGAAGGCAGTTGCTGGTCGCTCGACGAGGCGCTGTGGCCCATGCCGCCCGAGGCGCGTGACGGCTGGTGGAGCGGCCTGCCCTACCCGCTGCAAGACCTGCGGTTTCAGGGCTACATGGGCCGGCAGTTCGCGCGGCGTCACCATGACGACCTGGCCCTGCCCGCCGATGTGCGCGACTGGTCCGACGACGACCACCTCTGGGCCCTCACCCGCGCTGGCCAAGACGCACCCGGCGACCTGATCCTGGGTGACGCCGCCCCGCGCCGCTGGCTGGCTCAGGCGCCGGACGCCGGCCTGATCGCGGAGACCGACTGCACCTCGGCCTACGCCGCTCTGGCCGAAGCTGCGGTGGCCACCGGCGTGGCCGGCTCCAGCGCCGCCGGCGAATTCCCCAAGTTCACCGCCCGGCGCACGCTGGCCGGGGCGGACACGCCCGAAGTCATCGTCAAGTTCTCCGGCGCGGACGACTCCCCCGCCGTGCGCCGCTGGGCCGACCTGCTGCACTGCGAGCACCTGGCCCAGCAGACCCTGGCCGAGGTGTCCGACCTGCCCGCGGCCCGCTCGCGGCTGCTGCGCCGCGGCGGGCGCACCTTCCTGGAGTCCGAACGCTTCGACCGCCACGGCCCGCGCGGACGCCGCCCCGTGGTCAGCCTGTCCGCGCTCGATGCCGAAGTCCTCGGCCAAGGCCACAGCCACTGGCCCCGCCTGGCCCGCGCCCTCGTCGCCCTGGGCTGGCTCAGCCCCGACGACGCCACCCGCATCACCCGCCTGCACTGGTTTGGCCGCT
>CAYYCN010000330.1:0-1242 GCA_964470355.1 uncultured Sphaerotilus sp. | reverse complement strand
AGTTCTTCGGTGCGTCGCAGCTGTCGCAGTTCATGGACCAGACCAACCCCCTGTCCGAGATCACGCACAAGCGTCGCGTCTCGGCCCTGGGCCCGGGCGGTCTGACCCGCGAGCGCGCTGGCTTCGAAGTCCGTGACGTGCACCCGACCCACTACGGTCGCGTGTGCCCGATCGAAACGCCGGAAGGCCCGAACATCGGTCTGATCAACTCGTTGGCCCTGTTTGCCCGCCTGAACGACTACGGCTTCCTGGAAACGCCGTACCGTCGCGTGAAGGACGGCGTGGCCACGGCCCAGATCGACTACCTGTCGGCCATCGAGGAAGGCAAGTACGTCATCGCTCAGGCCAACGCCAAGCTCGACGCGGAAAACCGCCTGATCGATGAGCTGGTCTCGGCCCGCGAAAAGGGTGACTCGGTCCTGACCTCGCCGGAGCGCATCCAGTACATGGACGTGGCGCCGACGCAGATCGTGTCCGTGGCGGCCTCGCTCGTGCCCTTCCTGGAGCACGACGATGCAAACCGCGCGTTGATGGGCGCCAACATGCAGCGTCAGGCCGTTCCGACCCTGCGTCCTGAAAAGGCGCTGGTGGGCACGGGCGTCGAGCGTGTGGCTGCGGTCGACTCGGGCACGGTCGTGACCGCTCGCCGGGGTGGCGTGGTGGACTACGTCGACACCAACCGCATCGTGATCCGCGTGAACGACGCGGAAACGGTGGCCGGTGAAGTCGGTGTGGACATCTACAACCTGATCAAGTACCACCGTTCCAACCAGAACACCAACATCCACCAGCGTCCCATCGTCAGCCGCGGCCACATGGTCGGTGCGGGCGACGTGATCGCCGACGGTGCATCGACCGACCTGGGCGAACTGGCCCTGGGCCAGAACATGCTGGTCGCGTTCATGCCGTGGAACGGCTACAACTTCGAAGACTCGATCCTGATCTCCGAACGCGTGGTGGCCGAAGACCGCTACACCTCGATCCACATCGAGGAACTGGTGGTCATGGCGCGTGACACCAAGCTGGGTGCCGAAGACATCACCCGCGACATCCCGAACCTGTCCGAGCAGCAACTGGCTCGCCTGGACGAGTCGGGGATCGTCTACATCGGTGCCGAAGTCAATGCCGGCGACGTGCTGGTGGGCAAGGTCACGCCGAAGGGCGAGACCACGCTGACGCCGGAAGAGAAGCTGCTGCGCGCCATCTTCGGCGAGAAGGCGTCCGACGTGAAGGACACCTCGC
>CAYYCN010000329.1:0-1247 GCA_964470355.1 uncultured Sphaerotilus sp. | reverse complement strand
CGCGGATCACGTCCTTGCGCGGCATGCCGTCGATCAGGCGCTCGACCTCGGCGTGCACCTTCGCGATGTAGTCCGCATCCGGGCACAGCAGGATGGACTGCGCCAGCTCGTCGTGCTCGGCCTGCGAGAACAGGTCCATCGCCACCCAGTCCGGCGGCGTGCTGCCATCGGCCAGCACGAGGATTTCACTCGGGCCGGCAATCATGTCGATGCCCACCTGGCCGAAGACGCGGCGCTTGGCACTGGCCACATACGCGTTGCCCGGGCCTGTGATCTTGTCCACGCGCGGCACCGTGGCCGTGCCGTAAGCCAGCGCGCCCACGGCCTGGGCACCACCGATGGTGAACGCGCGGCTCACGCCCGCCACGTAGGCGGCCGCCAGCACCAGCGCGTTCTTCTCACCCTTGGGCGTGGGCACGACCATGATGATTTCGCCCACCCCGGCCACGTGGGCGGGGATGGCGTTCATCAGCACCGACGACGGATAGGCCGCCTTGCCGCCGGGCACGTAGATGCCCACGCGGTCCAGCGGCGTGACCTTCTGGCCCAGCAGCGTGCCGTCCTCGTCGCGGTAGCTCCACGACAGGCCGCAGGCCTGCAACTGGCGCTCGTGGTAACTGCGCACACGCTTCGCGGCCGACTCCAACGCATTGCGCTGGGCGGGCGTGATGGCGTCGAACGCGGCTTTCAGCTCCTCGCGGGTCAGTTCCAGCGAGGCCATCGATTCGGCGGACATGCCGTCGAAGCGGTTCGTGTACTCCAGCACCGCCGCGTCACCGCGCGCCTGCACGTCGGCCAGGATCGCGGCGACACGCTCCTCGATCGCATGGTCCGTCTCGGCCGACCAGTGCAGCACCCGATGGAATTCCTGCTCGAAGTCCGGGGTGGTGGTGTTCAGGTGGCGAAGCGAGACGGAGGACATGCGTGTTTCCGAGTGCAGTGAAAAAAGTGTGAGCGGTCCAGGACGGTCGAACGGCCGAGCTGGCGGTCAAGCCTTCGGAATGGCCGACGCAAAGGCATCGATCAGCGGCCGCAGGCGGTCGCGCTTGAGCTTGAGCGCGGCCTGGTTCACCACCAGGCGCGACGAGATCTCCATGAAGGGCTCGACCTCGCGCAAGTGGTTGGCCTTGAGCGTGTTGCCGGTGGACACCAGGTCGACGATGGCATCGGCCAGACCGGTCAGCGGCGCCAACTCCATCGAGCCGTACAGCTTGATCAGGTCGACGTGCACGCCCTTGTCGGCAAAG
>CAYYCN010000328.1:0-1270 GCA_964470355.1 uncultured Sphaerotilus sp. | reverse complement strand
CTGACGTTGCCCCCAAGTTTTATCCAGTTCTGAATTCGCTCCGGCGGTTGGGATTGTCCTTCGGGGCGGGGTGAGCGGCGGGAGACGGTGCGGAGCTGGTCGGGTTGCGCAGCGCCGTCTCACGACGCGGGAAGGTGCGGGCGAACTCGGCGGGTGTCTGCCAGCCGAGCCGCGAATGCGGACGGGATTCGTTGTAGTCGGCACGCCAGCGACCGAGCAGCGCACGAACCTGGGCGAGCGTGGTGAACAGCGTCTCGTTCAGGAGTTCATCACGCAGACGCCCATTGAACGACTCGATGAATGCGTTCTGGGTGGGCTTTCCCGGTGCGATGTAGTGCCACTCGACCCGGGACCGGTCGGCCCAGCTCAGGATCGCGTTGCTGGTGAACTCTGTTCCATTGTCGCTGACGATCATCCTCGGCTTGCCGCGTGTCGCGACCAACCGATCGAGTTCGGTTGCCACCCGCAGGCCCGAGAGCGACGTGTCGGCAATCAGTGCGATGTTCTCGCGGGTGCAATCGTCGACGATCGTCAGAATGCGGAAGCGGCGCCCGTCAGTCAGCTGATCCGACACGAAGTCGAGGCTCCACCGCTCGTTCGGCCGCAGGGCGACCTGCATCGGCGCCCGCGTGCCGAGCGCCCGCTTTCGCCCGCTGCGCCGGCGCACGCCGAGCCTTTCCTCGCGATAGAGTCGGAACAGCTTCTTGTGATTGACGACGAGGCCTTCGCGCCGGAGCAACACATGCAGGCGACGATATCCGAACCGTCGGCGCTCGCGGGCGAGTTCCGTCAGCCGCTCGCGAAGCACACGGTCATCCGGCCGCGTGGTCTCGTAGCGAATGGTCATGCGACAGAAGCCCGTGGCTTTACACGCCCGCCGTTCGCTCATCCCGTGGGCAGCCACGAGATGAGAGACGGCGTTCCGCTTCTCGGCGGGCGTCACCACTTCTTTCCCAGTAAGTCCTTCAGGGCGACGTTGTCGAGCATGGCATCGGCCAGCATCCGCTTCAGCTTGGCGTTCTCGTCTTCCAGTGCCCGCAGGCGCTTGGCCTCGGAGATGTCCATACCGCCGAACTTGGCCTTCCACTTGTAGATGCTCGCATCGCTGACGCCGTGTTTGCGGCACAGGTCCGAGACCGCAACGCCGGCCTCGTGTTCCTTCAGGATGCCGATGATCTGCTCTTCGGTAAAACGGCTACGTCTCATGCTCTGGTCCTCAAGTTGGGCCAGAGCGAACTTCAAACTGGATTAGGTCACAGGGGCAACGTCA
>CAYYCN010000327.1:0-1274 GCA_964470355.1 uncultured Sphaerotilus sp. | reverse complement strand
AAGAGCCAGCGCGAGTACTACCTCAACGAGCAGGTCAAGGCCATCCAGAAGGAGCTCGGCGAGGGTGAAGAGGGCGCGGACATCGACGAGCTCGAAAAGAAGATCGTCGCCGCACGCATGTCGAAGGAGGCCCGCAAGAAGGCCGAGAACGAACTGCGCAAGCTCAAGATGATGTCGCCCATGTCCGCCGAGGCGACGGTGGTGCGCAACTACATCGAGACGCTGATCAACCTGCCCTGGGCCAAGAAGAGCAAGGTCAAGCACGACCTGCCGCTGGCCGAGGAGGTGCTCAACGAGGACCACTACGGCCTGGACAAGGTCAAGGAACGCATCCTCGAGTATCTTGCCGTGCAGCAGCGCGTCGACAAGGTCAAGGCGCCCATCCTGTGCCTGGTGGGACCTCCGGGCGTGGGCAAGACCTCGCTGGGGCAGTCCATCGCGCGGGCGACCGGACGCAAGTTCGTTCGCATGGCGCTGGGCGGCATGCGCGACGAGGCCGAGATCCGCGGGCATCGCCGCACCTACATCGGTTCCATGCCGGGCAAGGTGTTGCAGAGCCTGAGCAAGGTCAGCGTGCGCAACCCGCTGTTCCTGCTCGACGAGATCGACAAGCTGGGCATGGATTTCCGCGGCGATCCGTCGTCGGCGTTGCTGGAAGTGCTCGACCCCGAGCAGAACCACACCTTCGCCGACCACTACGTCGAGGTCGACTTCGACCTGTCGGACGTGATGTTCGTGGCCACCTCGAACTCGATGAACATCCCGCCGGCCCTGCTGGATCGGATGGAAGTGATCCGCCTGTCGGGTTACACCGAGGACGAGAAGGTCAACATCGCCCAGACCTATCTGTTGCCCAAGCAGCGCGGCAACAACGGGGTGAAGGAAGAGGAGATGGAGGTCGAGGAATCGGCCATCCGCGACATCATCCGCTATTACACCCGTGAAGCTGGCGTGCGTTCGCTGGAGCGCGAGGTCTCGAAGCTGTGCCGCAAGGTCGTCAAGGGCCTGCTGCTGAAGAAGTTCGGTGGCAAGGTGGTGATCAATGCCGAAAACCTGAACGACTTCCTGGGCGTGCGTCGCTACAACTTCGGCCAAGCTGAGAAGCAGAACCAGGTGGGGCAGGTCAACGGCCTGGCCTGGACCGAAGTGGGCGGCGACCTGCTGACCATCGAGGTGGCGGTGATGCCGGGCAAGGGCATCATCACCCGCACCGGCTCGCTGGGCGATGTGATGAAGGAGTCGGTCGAGGCGGCCCGCACGGTGGTGCGCAGCCG
>CAYYCN010000326.1:0-1286 GCA_964470355.1 uncultured Sphaerotilus sp. | reverse complement strand
TGAGCTGCCCGCCGTTTTTCGTCTTCCAAGGGTCGATGGTTAGCATCGAAACCCGAAGGAAGAAAAGTGAAGAAGATCCCGAAACAAGAGTACACGGCCGAGTTCAAGGAACAGTCCGTCAAGCACGCCCGCGCAGTGGGTATCGTGGTGGCCGCCAAGGAACTTGGCCTGGTGGAGCAGACGCTGCGCAACTGGGTGAAGGCGTCGGCTGCGGGCAAGTTGACGGCGCCAGGAGCCAAGCCAGTGACGCCCGAGCAGATGGAGTTATCCAGGCTGCGCGCGGAGAACGCGCGGCTGAAGATGCACGTCGACATCCTAAAAAAAGCGACGGCGTACTTTGCGAAAGATGCGCTGTGAAGTACGCCTGGATCGACGCGCAGCGCCGCCAATATCCCCTGCCCGACATGTGCGAGGTGCTGGCCGTGAGCATCAGTGGCTACCGGGCCTGGCGCCGCGGCGGCAAGCCCGAGCGCACGCGGCTGACGGATCCACAGGCCGTGGCTCTGATCAGAAGTATTCACGCCGAGGTGAGGGCTGCTTATGGTTCGCGACGCATACACAGGGAGCTGCAGGGCCGAGGTCATCGCATCGGCTTACGCCGGGTCGAGCGGTTGATGCGTGAAAACGGTATCCGGGCACGCCACAAGCGGCGCTACAAGGCGACGACGGACTCCAAGCATTCCATGCCGGTGGCCGATAACCTGCTGGCACGCAACTTCACCCCCGAGGCGCCCAACCGGGTGTGGACGGGCGACATCACGTACATCCATACGGGCGAAGGTTGGCTGTACCTGGCCGTCGTGTTGGATCTGTTCAATCGTGAAATTGTCGGTTGGTCGATCAAGCCGCGCATGACGGCCGACATCGTCACTGATGCGCTGACGATGGCGTGGTTTCGCCGCAAGCCCGATCCCGGGGTGCTCTTTCACAGTGATCGAGGGAGCCAGTACGCCAGCCACGCCATGACTGCCAAACTCATCGAATACGGCATGACGGCCTCGATGAGCCGTAAGGGCAACTGCTGGGACAACGCCCCCACCGAGAGCTTCTTCAACAGCCTGAAGAACGAGCGGGTACATGGCACGATCTATGCGACCCGAACCGACGCCCAGACGGATCTCTTCGAGTACATCGAAGTCTTCTACAACCGCAGGCGCCGGCACTCCACACTGGGTTACAGTGCGCCGATTCGGTTCCTCGAGGACTGGGTCAGCAAGCATCCGCCTGGGCAACCCCTGGCGGCATAGGAACGGCCCGTTGGAAGACGAAATTCGATGGGCACCTCA
>CAYYCN010000325.1:0-1327 GCA_964470355.1 uncultured Sphaerotilus sp. | reverse complement strand
GTTGTTGGTGAAGCAGAGCACGTTTTCGTTGTAGCTCTCGTTCCACTGCATGGCGACTTCGACACCGACGTTGGTGTTGTTGTCGCTCATCTTGTCGCCGCGGGCGTGGAAGATGTTCGGGTGCAGAACCTTCTTGCCCTTGTTCACGAACTCCACGAAACCCTTGACGCCACCCGCGTAGGCGAAGTTGTCTTCCTTCTGGTTGCGCTCGTCGACCAGGCGGATCTTCACGCCGTTGTTCAGGAAGCTCAGCTCACGCAGGCGCTTGCTGAGGATCTCGTAGTGGAAATCGATGTTGGTGAAGATTTCTTCGTCGGGGAGGAAGTGCACCTCGGTGCCGCGCTTGTCGGTGGCTCCGGTGATCTTCATCGGGCTGACTTCGAAGCCGTCGCGCATTTCCAGCAGGCGGTCTTGCGGTACGCCCTTGCGGAACTCGATGAAATGCACCTGGCCCGTGCGGCGCACCGTCAGGCGCAGCCACTTGGACAGCGCGTTCACGCACGACACGCCCACGCCGTGCAGACCGCCCGAGACCTTGTAGCTGTTCTGGTTGAACTTGCCGCCGGCGTGCAGCTCGGTCAGTGCGATCTCGGCGGCCGAGCGCTTGGGCTCGTGCTTGTCGTCCATCTTGACGTCGGTCGGGATGCCGCGGCCGTTGTCGGTGACGGAGATCGAGTTGTCCGTGTGGATCGTGACGACGATGTCGTCGCAGTGGCCGGCCAGGGCTTCGTCGATGGAGTTGTCGACCACTTCGAAGACCAGATGGTGCAGGCCGGTGCCGTCGGACGTGTCGCCGATGTACATGCCCGGGCGCTTGCGCACCGCTTCCAGGCCTTCGAGGATCTGGATGCTGTCCGAGCCGTAGCCGGCGGACGCGGCCGCCGACGCCGCGGCCAGTTCCTCGGGCGTGAGCTCGGGGGCGGCGGGCACTTCGGGTTGCGAATCTTCGGGCAGGGCGGTGGAGTCGGTCATGGTCTTGAAACTGAGAGGGCCGGCCGTCCGTCAGGACGGGCGGCCCGGGCAACCCACTGATTGAAACCCCCGCGCGGCGGGGGCAGGGGGTGCGGAAGGTTCAGCGCGGAGCGCATCGAACGCCGCGCATGCGGTGTTCAGATGCGCATGGGCATCACGACGTACTTGAAGCCTTCCTGTTCGGGAATCGTCAGCAGCGCCGAGCTGTTGGCGTCCTGCAGCGAGAGGGTCACCATGTCGCTGCTGGCGTTGGACAGCACGTCCATCAGGTATGTCACGTTGAAGCCGATCTCGATGCTGTCGCCGCCGTAGTCGATTTCCAGCTCTTCCTTGGCCTCTTCCTGCTCGGCGTTGC
>CAYYCN010000324.1:0-1327 GCA_964470355.1 uncultured Sphaerotilus sp. | reverse complement strand
TCGGTCATGCCGGCCACGGGCTCGTCGAGCAGCAGCAGCTTGGGGTCCTGCATCAACAGCATGCCGATCTCCAACCACTGCTTCTGCCCGTGGCTGAGCAGTCCGGCCGTGCGCTGCGCCTCGCCCTTGAGGTGGATGAGCTGCAGGATCTCGCCGATGTGGTCGAGCTGCTCGCCGCTGAGGCGGTGGAACAGCCCCGCGCGCACCCGCCGGTCGGCCTTGAGCGCCAGCTCCAGGTTCTCGAACACGCTCAGTTCCTCGAACACCGTGGGCTTCTGGAACTTGCGGCCCACGCCGATCTGGGCGATCTCGTTCTCGCGCAGGCGCAGCAGGTCGATGGTGGACCCGAACGAGACCTTGCCTGCATCGGGCCGGGTCTTGCCGGTGATGACGTCCATCATTGTCGTCTTGCCCGCGCCGTTGGGGCCGATGATGCAGCGCAGCTCGCCGACGTTGATGGTCAGACTCAGCGCGTTCAGCGCCCGGAAACCGTCGAAGCTCACCGTGATGTCGTCGAGGTACAGCGCCACGCCGTGCGAGAAGTCCGGCACACCCAGGCGCAGCACCCGCCCGAACGCCGCCCCCCGGTCACCCGAGGCATTGGCCAGGGCCGAAGCCGCCGCCTGGTCGTGGCGCTCGCGCACCGCCGTCATCGCTTCCATGAGATCGGGGGTCATGCCCGGTCCTCCTTCTTCTTGCCCGTCAACTTGCCGAACAGCCCGACGATGCCCTGCGGCAGGAACAGCGTCACCGCGATGAACAGAGCGCCCAGGAAATACAGCCAGAACTCGGGAAACACCTGCGTGAACCAGCTCTTGGCGCCGTTGACGAAAAAGGCGCCCACGATCGGCCCGATCAGCGTGCCGCGCCCGCCCACCGCCGCCCAGATGGCGATCTCGATGGAAGCCGCCGGACTCATCTCACCCGGGTTGATGATGCCGACCTGCGGCACATACAGGGCCCCGGCGATGCCGCACATCACCGCACTCAGTGTCCAGATCGCCAGCTTGTAGGCGATGGGGTCGTAGCCGGTGAACATCACGCGGTTCTCCGCATCACGGATGGCCTGCAGCACCCGGCCGAACTTGCTGTTGACGATCCAGCGCGCCATCACGAAGAAGCCGATCAGCACCAGTCCCGTCAGCACGAACAGCACCATGCGCGTCGAGGGCTGGGCGATGGGGATGTCGAGGATGCGCTTGAAATCGGTGAAGCCGTTGTTGCCGCCGAAGCCCGTCTCGTTGCGGAAGAACAGCAGCATGGCCGCATAGGTCAGCGCCTGCGTGATGATCGAGAAGTACACGCCCTTGATGCGGCTGCGGAAGGC
>CAYYCN010000323.1:0-1347 GCA_964470355.1 uncultured Sphaerotilus sp. | reverse complement strand
GCAACAAGAAGGTCTACCAGATGGACCCGGCCAACACCGACGAGGCCCTGCGCGAAGTGGCGCTGGACATCGAGGAAGGGGCCGACATGGTCATGGTCAAGCCCGGCATGCCCTACCTGGACGTGGTGCGCCGCGTGAAGGACGAGTTCCGCGTACCGACCTTCGCCTACCAGGTCAGCGGCGAGTACGCGATGCTCAAGGCCGCCGCGCTCAACGGCTGGCTGGATCACGATGCGGTGATGATGGAGTCGCTGCTGGCGTTCAAGCGCGCCGGGGCCGATGGCATCCTGACCTACTTCGCGCTGGATGCGGCGCGGCTGATGCGCGCAGGGACCTGAAACAGACGATGCGCTGCTTCCTGATCACCGATCGTTTCACGGAGCTGCCCGAGCCTCCGAACGACATGCCCACACAAGGGCACCTGTGGATCAGCGGAGGCCGACGGGAATTCGAGGTCCATCTCGCGGAGGTGCAGAGTCAGCTCAAACGCTGGTGCGGCGCCAGCTTGGTGGATCTCCATGTCTCCGATCTGTTGAGCGCGCAACTGCCCTCTCACCACGATTTCACGTCCACCTATGACCTGATGGTGTTTCGGCGTCTGGCCGCGGGGGCCGGCAGCGCCGACCTGTTCCTGGATGACGAACACGGCACGGCCAGCACTGCGGCCCAGGCCCTGCAAGGCATCGACACCAGTCCGGTGGGATTTGCCGTGTTCGATCGGGTGCTGCTGAGCGTGCACCCCGCCGATTGCCTGGTGCGCGACTTTTTTGTGGACCGGCTCTCGCAGCTGCAGACCTCCGCCCACGGTGGCCCCTCCCGGCTGCCCGCCAGCCCCGCGGACCTGATGCTGCGCATGGTCAACCACATGGTCGACAGCTACCTGGACCTGCGCCGGCTGCTGAGCCGACAACTGGCGACCCAGCAGCAAGACCTGTTCAGCCGCAAGGCCAAAAGGGTCGATTGGCAGGCCCTGCTGGCCTCACGCAATACGCTGCATCACCTGGAAGAAACCTGCGAGGACCAACGCAGTGCCGTCCAGGAATGGATCGATGCGCTGGCGGAGTGGCCCGCAGCCGCCTCCCCGCAAGCGGAAGCGGACCGGGAAATGCTGCGCCTGCGCTCCCGGGACGTGCAGGAGCACATCGAACGGGTGCTCTCGCACGTCCGGCGGCTGGAGTCGTCCGTCGAGAGCTCGGTGCAGATGCATTTTTCCGACCAGGGCCAGCGCACCAACGAAATCATGCGCACCCTCACGGCGCTGACCGCCGTGTTCCTGCCGCTGAACCTGATCACCGGCATCTTCGGCATGAACTTCGACGAAATGCCGCTGATCCACGGCCCGCGAGG
>CAYYCN010000322.1:0-1379 GCA_964470355.1 uncultured Sphaerotilus sp. | reverse complement strand
GTCGGCCCTGCGAATTTCATCTGATGCGCATTTGAAGCTGATCGGCCGAGTGCGCGGTAGCTGACCACCGTCATGCCGGACAGGTTGGAGTCGATCTGTGCCGCGCAAATATGCTGCCGACGGTCATCACCACCAGCGCGAACCAGGCCAACAAAAGCCCCTTGAAGGCCCCACGGCCAATGGCCCGCAGCAGCCAGCGGATGTTGTACCCCGCTGCGGCCAGCAGGGCGTTGAGCGCATCACCCTCGGCGCCCTTGAGCCAGCACCGGTCCATGCGGTGATCGGCCTTCAAGTGCCCGATGGCCGGCTCCACCGCTTGGCGCCTTCTCAGCCAGCGTCGCTGCTGCTCGGTCAACCTCTTGCTCTTGCCCCGGTGGATGACGGTGACGGGCGCCACCTCGTGGTCCACGCCGCGGTATCCCAGGTCGACAACGACGGTATCAGGCTTGACCCCCAGGTCCTGCAGCAGCGTGGTGGTCTGCTCCAACTGACCTGCCAGCGTGTGGCCATCGTACGGGTTGCCAGGGAAGCTGCGCGCTCCGACCACCAGGCCGCTGCCATGCGTGACGGCCACGCTGACCTTCACGCCAAACTCGTAGGGCCGACGGGCCTTGCCCTTGGAGATGCACTCTGCCTCCGGGGCGTGCAGCGCATACAGCTTGTTCTTGCCCTTGGGCTTTTGCCCGTGCAGCCGCTCGGCGCGTTCCAGCCACGGCAGCACGATCTGTCGAGCGTTCTCGCCAAGGCCTTCGAGCTTGCGCCGCACCTCGCGCAGCACGCCGCCCAGGATCGTGCGCTGGCGGCGCAGCACGCGCTTGAGACGCCGGAACTGCCTGGCGTGGGCGTAGCCACCGGCCCTGCGACGAAGCACCTTGCCCTCGCGCTGGTGGGTCTGCTTGAGCTTGATCCCCGCCCTGGCCGCCATGCGGCACACCTTCTCTCGTGCAACCTCCAGCAGCCGGCTGTCGGTGGGATGCGCGATGGCCTTCTCCTGCACCGTCGAGTCCACGATCACCCGCTGGAACTCGTTCTTGCCCGCCGCTCCAATGGCCACCGCCGTCTCAATGGTGGTCTTGAGCAGTTGCTCCACCCCGGCCTCGCCCAGCACGCGCCTGAAGCGGCCGATCTGCGTGGGATCACACGGCAGCTTGGGCTCGTAATACTCCCGACCGCTGAAGAACTGGAACTGCACGTTCTCGCTCCAGCGCTCGACCAGCTCCTCGTCGCTGAGGTTGTAGGCGTGCTTGAGATACAGCAGCGAGACCATCAGCCGAATCGGCAGACGGGGCCGGCCAGCATTCGATACCCCGGTGCCGATCACCGCCACGCTGGGGCCGAACAGATCGGCGCCTTCGATGCGACGCCCGGCTCGGTCACGG
>CAYYCN010000321.1:0-1381 GCA_964470355.1 uncultured Sphaerotilus sp. | reverse complement strand
AGTTTCAGCTTGTCTTTCAGAAAAAGATAGGTGCTGTTGCCGATTTTACGGGCTGCCGTGTTGCTTTTTGTGTAGATACTAAAGTCGTCGGCATAACGGACATAGCGGAACCCTTGCCTTTCCAGTTCCTTGTCCAGTTCATTCAGCATGATATTGGACAGTAACGGGCTGAGCGGGCTTCCCTGTGGCACGCCTTTCCTTCGTTTGGTGAGTTTGCCATTAATTAGAATCGGCGCCTTCAGCCATTTGCGGATCAGGCGCAACGTGAGCGGGCATTTTACCTTGCGGTATAACAACTGCAACAGGATACAGTGGTCTACCTCGTCGAAAAAGCTTTTTAGGTCGATATCGACAATGTGTTGGTATCCAGAGTTGATGTGTTCCTGCGCTTTGAGCACGGCTTTCTGTGCGTTCTTGTTGGGACGGAAACCATAGCTATAGTCTTCAAACTCCATCTCGAACTTTGCCGCCAATACTTGTGCCACTGCTTGTTGAAGCATGCGGTCGGTTACGGTAGGTACGCCCAATAAGCGGGTTTTCCCGTTGCTTTTGGGTATTTCTACCCCCTTAATGGGTTGTGGCAAATACGTTCCTTTCCGAATATCGGATTCTATCTGTTCCCTGTTTTGGGTCAGATGATCATATAGCTCCTTTACGGAGATGCCATCGACGCCTGCCGAACCTTTGTTCGACACCACCTGACGGTAAGCCCGCATGATATTCCTCCGGTTCAGTACCTGTTCAATCATTCCGGTTTTAGTTTACTTTGTTTGCCCTGTCCCGCTTATAGCAAGGCTACCCCCTTTCGGGCGATCCGTGCTTAATTTGGGACATCTTAATGTTCGCCCTTCCCTTGTTTGTGAGACCTCCGTAATGTTTGAATACGGCTCGTTCCCGCAAAGTACTATGGCACCTGCTGACTCCTTGGCTCATAGAAACCGAATCTATTCCAAGGCCTCCCCCGGTAAGAGCTTTTTCCTTCCTCCAATGCCCGTGGCATCTACAAGGGAATGATTTTGTGTTGTGGACGTTACAATGATGTGGTTGCTTATCCTCATTCCGTTGCCTAATATGCCCTTCCTGTCCGTCGGTACCGGATTTTGCCGTTTGGCTTCCTTCACTCCCAAGGTCACCCTTGACGAGCTTGCCACTTGCTAATACTTATGGGCGTTACCCCAGCGTATGACTTGTCCCGATCTATCGGGAAGGGACTTGCACCCTCTGGAAAAATACACCTGCTGTTTGCTATAATATGTAAAGTTTATTTGTATTTTTAAACTTTTTCAACAGCTTACAACAGGTGCGCGCTGCTCATGCAGGGCGCACACAAAAACTATATGTCAATTGGGGTTTCGGTGCGGACAACAAAGTTCGCAGCCCG
>CAYYCN010000320.1:0-1395 GCA_964470355.1 uncultured Sphaerotilus sp. | reverse complement strand
GAGCTATGCGGGAATTTGGGTGACGTGGCGATCAGGCGGCGGTCTGGGACGGCGCGTTCGTGACCTCGATGCCGTCGGCGAATCTGACACCTCGAACGACCTTCGGCAACTGGTTCTCACCCTTTAAACGCCGCCAAGTCTTGGCGGCAGCAGTGACGAGCTTGAAGACCATCAGCCGCGCCGTGGTCGTCGACAGCGCGCCCTTGGTGCGGACCGTCCGGTGGCGAACGGTGGAGAAGACGCTCTCGATCGGGTTCGACGTGCGTAGATGGTCCCAGTGCTCGGCGGGGAAGTCGTAGAAGGCGAGCATCTGTCGGCGATCCTTGGTCAGACACTCGACCGCCTTCAGGTATTTGGCGCCGTATTTTTCGGCGAAGACGTCGATGGCGGCTTCCGCGGCGGCGCGATCCGGTGAGCGCCAGATCTCGCGGAGGTCGACCTTCATCGCCGGCTGGACCGACTTCGCCACCTTGTTCAAGACGTTGGCCGTCTTGTGGACCCAGCAGCGCTGGTGCCGCGTTCCGGGAAAGACCGCGTCGAGCGCCTTCCAGAAGCCGAGCGCTCCGTCGCCGACAGCGATCTGCGGTGCGACGGTCAAACCGCGGGCCTTCACGTCGACGAGCAGTTCGCGCCAGCTCTGCTCGCTCTCACGGACGCCGACCTGGAAGCCGACCAGTTCCTTTCGTCCCTCCGGCGTGGCGCCGATCATCACCAGCATGCACTCGGCCGCGTCCTCCATCCGGGCCTGCAGGTAGACGCCGTCGGCCCAGACGTACACGTAGCGCCGCGCCGACAGGTCGCGCTTCTGCCACCGCTCGTATTCGCCCTGCCATTCCCCCGTCAGGCGAGAGACGACCGAAGGCGACAGGTTGGGCGCGTCCTTGCCCAAGAGCGCGGTCAGCGCCTCTTGGAAATCTCCGGTCGACAGGCCGCGCAAGTAGAGAACCGGCAGCAGCGCATCCAGGCTCTTCGTTCGCCGCGCCCACAGCGGCAGGAGCGCCGAGGTGAAGCGGATCCGGTCCTCGCCATCGGCGCCGCGATCCCGGATCTTCACTCGAGAGACCGGAACCGGTCCGATACCGGTCTGGATCGTCCGTTCCGGTCCATGGCCATGCCGGACGATGCGGTCGCGGCCGTCGGTGAGCTTCCGATCCTTCATGGCGGCAAGGAAGGCCTCGGCCTCCATCTCGATCGCCTGGGCCAGAAGTTGCCGTGCCCCCGACCGCAGGACGTTCGTCAGGGGATCATCGAACTCGTCGGGCTGGCGAAGGCGGATGACGGTGCTATTCTCTTCCATGGCGTATCGCTCTCCTCGCGAGAGGTTCGGGATGGCTCGTTACCTCCCCGATACGCCGCCCTTCTCAGGCCGTCATCACCCACTTTCCCCCATAGCTC
>CAYYCN010000319.1:0-1395 GCA_964470355.1 uncultured Sphaerotilus sp. | reverse complement strand
TGAAGTTCGTGTGGCCGCCGATCACGAAGGCGCTGGACGAGCGCGCCAAGAAGGTGGCGGACGGCCTGGCTGCGGCCGACAAGGCCAAGGCTGACCTTGCCAGCGCCAACAAGCGCGTAGAAGAGCAACTGGTCCAAGCCCGCAACGAGACGACCAAGCAATTGGCCGATGCCGAGAAGCGCGCTCAAGCCATCGTCGACGAGGCCAAGAAGCGTGCCGAGGAAGAGGGTGTTCGCATCGTCGCTGCCGCCAAGGCAGAAGCCGAGCAGCAGTCCATCCAGGCCCGTGAAGCCCTGCGCGAGCAGGTGGCAGCGCTGGCTCTCAAGGGTGCCGAGCAGATCCTCAAGCGCGAAGTGAACGCCGGCGTCCACGCCGACCTGCTCACTCGCCTGCAGACGGAGCTGTAACCATGGCTGAGCTCGCTACCATTGCGCGCCCCTACGCTGAAGCCCTCTACAAGGTGGCACGTTCGCAAGACGTGTCGGCTTGGGGCCAGCAAGTGGCGGCGCTGGCCGAAGTGGCCGGCAACGAAGACGTGCGCCAGTTCGCCGACAACCCCAAGGTGTCGGTTGATCAGGTGTTCGAGGTCGTGACGAAGGCAACGGGTCTCCCGCTGGCCGACGGCATGCAGAACTTCGTCCGCACGATCATCGAGAACGGTCGCCTGTCTGCAATGCCCGAAGTGGCCACGCAGTTCCAGCGGCTCGTCAACGCGTCGTCGGGGGTGGCTGAAGCCACGATCTTCAGCGCCTTCCCCATGGACGACGCGGCCTTGGCCGATGTCGTGACCGTGCTCGAAAAGCGCTTCGACCGCAAGCTCGCTGCCAAGGTCGAGGTCGAACCCGACCTGATCGGTGGCATCCGCGTGGTGGTAGGAGACGAGGTGCTGGACACCTCGGTCCGGGCTCGCCTGGAGCGTATGAAGGTGGCGCTGAGCGCGTGAGGCGCGCGACGACACGCATCGAATCACCCCTGCGTCAATCGTCCGCCCTCTGCAAAGAGGTCGCTTGACCAGACTGGGAGCAAGCAATGCAACTGAATCCCGCAGAAATTTCCGAACTGATCAAGAGCCGCATCGAAGGGCTCGGCGCTGCCGCTGACATCCGCAATCAGGGTACCGTGGTCTCGGTGACGGACGGAATCGTCCGCGTCCACGGCCTGAGCGACGTGATGGCTGGTGAAATGCTCGAATTCCCGGGCAACACCTTCGGCCTGGCCCTGAACCTCGAGCGCGACTCCGTCGGCGCCGTGATCCTGGGCGAATACGAGCACATCTGCGAAGGCGACACCGTGAAGTGCACGGGTCGCATTCTGGAAGTGCCCGTGGGCCCCGAACTGGTGGGCCGCGTGGTGAACGCTCTGGGCCAGCCGATCGACGGCAAGGGTCCGATCAAC
>CAYYCN010000318.1:0-1409 GCA_964470355.1 uncultured Sphaerotilus sp. | reverse complement strand
GGGCGCCCGTTCGGGGTCACGCGCTGGCGGCGTGCCCTGGGATCACAGGGCCTTGACCAGCTCCGGCACGGCGGCAAACAGATCCGCCTCCAGCCCGTAGTCCGCCACCTGGAAGATCGGCGCCTCCGGATCCTTGTTGATCGCCACGATCACCTTCGAATCCTTCATCCCCGCCAAATGCTGGATCGCTCCGCTGATGCCTGCTGCGATGTACAGCTGCGGCGCCACGATCTTGCCCGTCTGGCCCACCTGCCAGTCGTTCGGGGCGTAGCCCGCGTCCACCGCCGCACGGCTGGCACCCAGCGCCGCACCCAGCTTGTCCGCCAGCGGTGTCAGCACCGCCTTGAACTGCTCCTCGCTGCCCAGTGCTCGCCCACCCGAGACGATGATCTTGGCCGCCGTCAGCTCCGGGCGGTCGTTCTTCGTCATCTCGCGGCTGACGAAGGCGCTCTTGCCGGAATCGGTCACCGCTTCGATGGTTTCCACCGCTGCAGCTCCGCCTGTGGCCGCCGCCGCGTCAAAGCCCGTCGCCCGCACCGTGACCACCTGCTTGGCGTCCGTGCTCTGCACCGTCGCCACCGCGTTGCCCGCGTAGATCGGGCGCTCGTACGTGTCCGCGCTCACCACCTTCGTGATCTCGCTGATCTGCGCCACGTCCAGCAGCGCCGCCACGCGCGGGGCCACGTTCTTGCCCGACGCCGTGGCCGCAAACAGAATGTGGCTGTAGCCACCGGCCAGCGCCACGACCTGCGCTGCGACGTTTTCAGCCAGACCGTTTTCCAGCGCCGCGCTGTCGGCGTGCAGCACCTTGGCCACACCCGCGATCTGCGCCGCTTGTGCGGCTGCGCCTGCCGCGTTGCCGCCGGCCACCAGCACGTGCACTTCACCCAGTTGGGCCGCCGCCGTCACCGTGTTCAGCGTGGCGCCCTTGACCGACGTGTTGTCGTGTTCCGCAATCACCAGAACCGTCATCTCAGATCACCTTCGCTTCGTTCTTGAGCTTGTTCACCAGCGTGGCCACGTCCGGCACCTTGATGCCCGCGCTGCGTGCGGCGGGCTCCGCCACCTTCAGCGTCTTCAGCCTCGGCATCACGTCCACGCCCAGATCGGCCGGCTTGACGTTTTCCAGCGGCTTTTTCTTCGCCTTCATGATGTTGGGCAGCGTCACGTAGCGCGGCTCGTTGAGCCGCAGGTCGCTCGTCACGATCGCCGGCAGGCTCACCGTCACGGTCTCCAGCCCGCCGTCGACTTCGCGCACCACCGTGGCTTTTCCATCGGCCACCTCGATCTTCGAGGCGAACGTGGCCTGCGGCAGGCCTGCCAGCGCGGCCAGCATCTGGCCCGTCTGGTTGCAGTCGTCGTCGATGGCCTGCTTGCCCAGGATCACCAGGCCCGGCTGTTCCTTGTCC
>CAYYCN010000317.1:0-1451 GCA_964470355.1 uncultured Sphaerotilus sp. | reverse complement strand
TCCGAGACTTTTTCAACAGGCACCGGTTCGGTCCTCCAGTGCGTGTTACCGCACCTTCAACCTGGCCATGGCTAGATCACTCGGTTTCGGGTCTAATCCGTCGAACTGAACGCCCTGTTCAGACTCGCTTTCGCTGCGCCTACACCTACCGGCTTAAGCTTGCTCGACAGACTAACTCGCTGACCCATTATACAAAAGGTACGCAGTCACCCAGGACGAACCTTGGGCTCCCACTGTTTGTAGGTATCCGATTTCAGGAACTGTTTCACTCCCCTAGTCGGGGTGCTTTTCACCTTTCCCTCACGGTACTTGTTCACTATCGGTCGCTGAGGAGTACTTAGGCTTGGAGGGTGGTCCCCCCATGTTCAGACAGGATTTCACGTGTCCCGCCCTACTCGTATCCCGATCAATTCGACACTCCTACGGGGCTGTCACCCATTGATGCCGACTGTTCCAAGTCGTTCGGATTGGAATTGATCAGGCATTGGCCTGGTCCGCGTTCGCTCGCCACTACTAGCGGAGTCTCTGTTGATGTCCTTTCCTCCGGGTACTGAGATGTTTCAGTTCCCCGGGTTCGCCCTCCCTTGCGGGAGTACCCTTGCGGGTGGGTTTCCCCATTCGGAAATCCTCGGATCAAAGCTTGTTCGCAGCTCCCCAAGGCTTATCGCAGCGTACCACGTCCTTCATCGCCTCTCAGCGCCAAGGCATCCATCGAATACCCTTATTGCACTTGATCACTCTCATTATCGATGTCCACCCGTTCTCTCGAACCTGTGTCATCGGCGGATCATTAGAAAGACCTCATACATTCTCGAGTTCCGTTCGACTACTCGGCGTCTCTCGACGACGAAACCCACCGCGGAGTTGCCTCCACGGCGATCGAACGAACCTTCTCTTCACGATGTCCAAAAACCTGCAAGACCCACCCGAAGGTGCCTCTCGCGAAACTTTTTCTTACGAACGAGTTCGGTGATCGACCGCGACACCCCCACTCTTGCGAATGGTGGAGCCAGACGGGATCGAACCGACGACCTCATGCTTGCAAAGCACGCGCTCTCCCAACTGAGCTATGGCCCCATCACGGGACAGCACGCGAGAAATTGGTGGGCCCGGAAAGATTTGAACTTTCGACCTCACGCTTATCAAGCGCGCGCTCTAACCAGCTGAGCTACGGGCCCGAACTCATGCCGCACCCGAAGGTGCCGTGAGCCATGCCCACGCGAGCCGGAAACTCGTCCGAGGAAGAAAGAGAGACGAAGACGGCGGATCCCGCGCTTTGTGACTCGCTCGATCATCTGTCGTGAAACAATGATCGACGGTCGGTGTCCCAAGAGGTTCGAGACGACCGTAGACATGGACCGAATTGCTTCGGCGGATGTCAGGATCGTGAGGAACCATCCTTAGAAAGGAGGTGATCCAGCCGCAGGTTCCCCTACGGCTACCTTGTTACG
>CAYYCN010000316.1:0-1466 GCA_964470355.1 uncultured Sphaerotilus sp. | reverse complement strand
GCCATGGTGCGTCGTGAAGGTCCCAGGTCATCGGAAGGGCGACCGACCGAAGGGCCGGGATCAAGCTGTGCCTGTCCAGCGGGTGAGAGTCCCGTCCGGGTAGCCGCCGGAGTGCCCGGTAGCAGACCAGCGCCTGAAGCCGAGAGGCCGACTGGCGAAGCCTGGTGTCAAAAGCCCTCAGCGGCGAAAGCCGCGGGAGGGGAGCAACAGCGCGGGCCGCAACATCAAGTGAAGCCTGCCGCCTCGACACATAAACAATCCGAGCGCCGAGCCGCGCATGTCACGGTGAAGGCCACGCTTCCCCACCGCGAGTCCGGATGGCGGGGAGGGCTCGGCGGGGTAGAGGGAGCAGCACGCGCTGAAGGAGAGGCACGGAACTCGAGAGGCCCGTCTGCGCCGCCGACGTCCGGCAAAGACCGCTCGTATAAGCCGAGTGCGAAAGCGAGCGGAGCGCAGCGGGATTCCGAGGGGGCCACAGTACCGACGACGGCCGTGAAGAAGAACGCGGCCCGAGGGAGAGGCCCCTGCGGTGTTGTCGCTTCACCTGGAGGAATGGGCGAGGGCATGACTCGCGAGAGCGGGTCCAACCACCCCTACCGGCAATCGCCGGCAGACGAAGTCCAACGTCTCCAGTGGAAGCTCTACGAGGCAGCCAAGCGGAAGAAGGGACGGCGCTTCCACGCGCTGTACGACCGCATCTACCGGCGTGACGTGCTGGAAGAGGCGTGGAAGCGGGTCCGAGCAAACAAGGGAGCTGGGGGCGTGGATGGAGTCACGCTCCAGGCGGCGGAGCAGTACGGCGTGGAGAGGCTGCTGACCGAGCTTCGAGACGCGCTCCAGGCAGGAAGGTACCGAGCCCCTCCCGTGCTGAGGCGGTACATCCCCAAAGCCGACGGGAAGCTGCGGCCGCTGGGGATTCCGACGGTCAAGGACCGAGTGGCGCAGATGGCGGCGAAGCTGGTGGTGGAACCGATCTTCGAGGCGGACTTCCTGGCCTCGTCGTACGGGTTCCGGCCGTGCATCGGCACGTTGCAGGCGCTGGAGACGATCCGGGAGACAGTCAACGCCGGGAGTCGACACGTCTACGACGCAGACATCCGGGACTACTTCGGCAGTCTGGATCAAGGGCTGTTGATGGAGCGGGTGTCGAAGCGGGTCTCGGACCGGAGGGTCCTCAAGCTGCTGCGTGGCTGGCTTCGGGCGGGAGTGATGGAAGAGGGCCGGTGCTCGGAGACGGTCTCGGGTACGCCACAGGGCGGGGTCATCTCGCCGCTGCTCTCGAACATCTACCTGCACTTCCTCGATTCCGTGTGGGAGCGCCAGTGCGCCGAGGTCGGGGTGCTGGTGCGATACGCGGACGACTTCGTGGTGCTGTGTAGGACCAAGGAGTCGCTGGAGGAGGCCGAGCGGAGAGTGCGCATCATCTTCGAGCGGTTGAAGCTTGAGCTACACCCGGAGAAGACGCG
>CAYYCN010000315.1:0-1476 GCA_964470355.1 uncultured Sphaerotilus sp. | reverse complement strand
GGCCCTGGCCGACCGCCTGGCAGAAGCCTTTGCCGAACACATGCACCAGCGCGTGCGCACCGAACTGTGGGGCTACGCCCCCGCCGAGGCGCTGAGCAACGAAGAGCTCATCAAGGAAGCCTACCAAGGCATCCGCCCCGCGCCGGGCTACCCCGCCTGCCCCGACCACAGCATCAAGCGCGCCATGTTCGACGTGCTCGACGCGACGGAGATCGGCATGGGCCTGACCGAAAGCCTGGCCATGACCCCCGCAGCGTCGGTCAGCGGCTTCTACCTGGCGCACCCGGAGGCGGTGTACTTCAACGTCGGGAAGATTGGGGACGATCAGGTGGCGGACTATGCGGCGCGTGCGGAGGTGGACGACGCCGCGGCGCGGCGGAGTTTGGCGCCGAATTTGGGGTGAGTCGATCGGCGCGGAAGCGCGAAGGTTTCCGTTTCAGGACAGGGCTCCAAGGCTCTGACCATCTCCTCAGACGGATTGACAGGTGTGCTGCGCAATGAGAGGCTGGACGCGTATCCAGTCAGGGGAGATCGCGATGCGCACATGGCCTGTTCACGACGCGAATGCGCGGTTCGAGGACCTCCTGGACACCTGCCTCGACGAAGGCCCGCAGATGGTGACAAACCGCGGTAAAGGAGTCGCCGTCCTAGTACCAATGCAAGAGTGGCGCCGCTTGCAATCGGCGGCGCAGCCGACGTTAAAGCAATTGCTGCTTTCTCACGAGGTGCGCACAAACTTGATCTCGAAAAGTGGGCGAGCACAGGTGGGTGAAGAAGCTGCTCGTGAATTTCCGCCACAGGTATAACGTTGGCCTTCAGCGGACGGAAAAATGTGCAGAATTTTGCCAGCCCGCTGCAAGCGCTGGTTATCCGTACACATTAGAAGCTCACCAACCGGTAGTTGAACTTCGTATTTTGGAAGCCACAGTCCTTTCGCATTGCAGCTATGGCGGAAGCGTAGGCGGTTTGAAGCGTTTCCTCGGGGACTGAACCGCGCGAAGCAGTATTTTTCTTGATGAGGTCAAGCAGATGGCCGACGGAGTTCATCACTTCATCAGGGGCCCATAGGGCCGCCTCGTCGTATGCCTCGAGGAAGCGCTTCTGATCATCGACATTGCTCCGCGTGCTTGCGTTTAGGAAGACGCGCAGTGATACGGAGAGCTTGGTGTATACGTTGCGCCGCCTGATTAATAGCTCTTGCTCCCGAGCGCCTGCGAGTCGTTCATTCTCAAGAATGCGTGCAGCCCACACGCCACCAAGCCACTTGGCGAGCGCGAACACAATGGCAGCACCACCGCCGAGAGCCAAGAGTACAGATCCAACAATTGATAGAAGTTCGAAAAAGTCCATGGAGGCGAGACTGCAGGGCTACCGTCTGAATTCACCGGCCTGCGCGGCTTTTCGCGCAGGTCCGGTGGAATGAATACGAAGGGACTTCCCGCAATCCCTGACGGCGTCGATGCGCCAAGATTGATG
>CAYYCN010000314.1:0-1495 GCA_964470355.1 uncultured Sphaerotilus sp. | reverse complement strand
CATCAGCAGCATGCACACGGCGAGCGCCCAGAACATCACCTTCTGCCCGCCGTTGTACTTGCCCTGTTCCGGCATGTCGTGGTCGTTGCCGTCGACCATGTTCTTCGCCTTCGCCAGCCATTCCCGGTCCGCCGGTGTCATCTTGTTCAGGTGCTTGAAGCGGAAGAAGATGACCAGGAAGGCCAGCGCCATGATCACCCCGAGGTAGGGATGGATGATGCGCGCCCAGACCGGGCCGCCGAAGAACTGCGTCAGCGGGAAGAAGGCCGGGTGGAAGAAGGCCAGCCCGGACAGCGCCAGGAGGATGAAGCTGATGCCGATCAGCCAGTGGTTGGCCCGCTCGGATGCGTTGTAGCGCTTGAGGTCCTTGGGATCGCGGATCATTTTGCTGCCTCCTTGTCTTCGGCTTCGATTTCTTCCTCGATTTCGCGGGAAACCTCATTCGGACCCTTGGTCACGTAGTGGAACAGGCTGCCCAGCGCGATGCCGGCCAGCGCCAGCGTCGCCAGCGGCTTGGTGACGCCCTTCCAGATCGAGACCAGCGGGCTGATCGCCGGATTCGCCGGCAGGCCACTGTACAGCTCGGGCCGGTCGGCGTGATGCAGCACGTACATGACGTGCGTGCCGCCCACCCCTTGCGGGTCGTACAGGCCGGCATTGGCGAAGCCGCGTTCCTTGAGGTCCTTGACCCGGTCCTCGGCGACCAGCTTCATGTCTTCCTTGGTGCCGAACTGGATGGCGCCGGTCGGGCAGGTCTTGACGCAGGACGGCTCCTGGCCGACGGCCAGGCGGTCCGAGCACAACGTGCACTTGTAGGCCTTGTTGTCGTCCTTGTTGATGCGCGGCACGTTGAACGGGCAGCCGGTGACGCAGTAGCCGCAGCCGATGCACTGCTCGGACTGGAAATCGACGACGCCGTTGGCGTACTGGATGATAGCGCCGGGCGACGGGCAGGACTTCAGGCAACCGGGATCGGCGCAATGCATGCAGCCGTCCTTGCGGATCAGCCACTGCAGGCGGCCGCCTTCGTCCTGGTGTTCGGCAAAGCGCATCACCGTCCAGCTCTTGGCGCTGAGGTCGACCGGGTTGTCGTAGACGCCGTGGTTGTGGCCGACTTCGTCGCGGATGTCGTTCCACTCCGAGCAGGCGACCTGGCAGCCCTTGCAGCCGATGCACACGGAAACGTCGATCAGCTTGGCAACTTCCAGCTTGTGGTCGCGGACTTGCGGCGGCGGCGTCAGGCTCGAGGTGGCCGAGCGCCGGATGATGTCTTGGGATTGCATGGACATGATGGTTTCCTCAAGCCTTTTCGATGTTGACCAGGAAGGCCTTGTATTCGGGCGTATGGGTGTTGGCGTCGCCGACGCGCGGGCTCAGCGTGTTGGCCAGGTAGCCCTTGCGCGCCGTGCCCTCGAAGCCCCAATGCACCGGGATGCCGACCTGCTCGACTTCCTGCCCGGCCACCTGCAGGGTCATCACGCGCTTGGTCACCACC
>CAYYCN010000313.1:0-1513 GCA_964470355.1 uncultured Sphaerotilus sp. | reverse complement strand
ACCGGTGGCCACCTGTCGTCCAACCTCGGCACCGTCGAGCTGACCATCGCCCTGCACCACGTCTTCGACACGCCCGATGACCGTCTGGTTTGGGATGTGGGCCACCAGACCTATCCACACAAGATCCTGACCGGTCGGCGCGACCGCATGCCGACGCTGCGCCAGCAAGGCGGCCTGTCAGGCTTTCCCAAGCGCGAGGAAAGCCCGTACGACACCTTTGTGGCCGGCCACTCGTCCACGTCGATCTCGGCGGCACTGGGCATGGCCCTGGGCTCGCAACTCAAGGGCGACAGCCGCCACTGCGTGGCCGTCATCGGCGACGGCGCCATGACCGCCGGCATGGCCTTCGAGGCCCTGAACAACGGCGGCATGCCGCACAACGGCCAGATCCCCAACTTGCTGGTGGTGCTCAACGACAACGACATGTCGATCAGCCCACCCGTGGGCGCCCTGAACAAGCACCTCGCGCGGCTGATGAGCGGCAAGTTCTACGCCGCCGCTCGCGAAAGCGCCAAGCAGGTGCTCAAGAACGCGCCGCCGCTGCTGGAGCTGGCGCGCCGCCTGGAAGAACACGCCAAGGGCATGGTCGTGCCCGGCACGATCTTCGAGGAATTCGGCTTCAACTACGTCGGCCCGATCGACGGCCACGACCTCGACATCCTCGTCGACACGCTGGAGAACATGCGCGACAAGAAGGGCGCGCAGTTCCTCCATGTCGTCACCAAGAAGGGTTACGGCTACAAGCTGGCCGAGGCCGATCCGATCAAGTACCACGGACCCACACCGTTTGACCCGGCCATCGGCTTGGTCAAGCCCGCCACGCCAGGCAAGACCACCTTCACCCAAGTCTTCGGCCAGTGGCTGTGCGACATGGCCGAGGCCGACCCGAAGCTCGTGGGCATCACGCCCGCCATGCGCGAAGGCTCGGGCATGGTCGAGTTCCACAAGCGCTTCCCTGACCGCTACTTCGACGTGGGCATCGCCGAGCAGCACGCCGTAACCTTTGCAGGCGGCTTGGCCTGCGAAGGCCTGGTTCCGGTCGTGGCCATCTACTCGACCTTCCTGCAACGCGCCTACGACCAGCTGATCCACGACGTCGCCCTGCAGAACCTGCCGGTGGTGTTCGCACTGGACCGCGCCGGCCTGGTGGGCGCAGACGGTGCCACGCACGCAGGCGCCTATGACATCGCCTTCGTGCGCTGCATCCCGAACCTGTCGCTGCTGGCCCCGGCCGACGAAGCCGAGACCCGCCAGGCCCTGACCACCGCCTATCGTCGCGGCACCCCGGTCGCTGTGCGCTACCCGCGCGGCAGCGGCGCCGGCACCGTACCCCAGGCCACGCTGGACGAACTGCCCTGGGGCAAGGGCGAAGTGCGTCGGCGCAGCACCCGCCAGACCGGGCCAGGCAAGGTCGCGATCCTGGCGTTCGGCACGCTGCTCCACCCGGCCCTGCAGGTGGCGGAGCGCCTGGACGCCACGGTGGCCAACATGCGCTTCATCAAGCCACTGGACA
>CAYYCN010000312.1:0-1528 GCA_964470355.1 uncultured Sphaerotilus sp. | reverse complement strand
TCCCGTCGGACTTCACGCGTACCTTCACGTTGTAGTCCACCACCCGCTTCACGGGTACCAGTGCCTTCATGCGTTGTTCTCCAGATGTGTGAGACCAGTGTGTCAGGGCTGAATTCTAGGGACACCGTGCCGCTCGACCATGAGAACCCTCCATTCGAGGATGTAAATAGCACGATCGTTCTATTCTGCTTCACACCGCCCTCCTCACCAGCCGCATATACCCTGAGAACGTGGCAATGCCGCCGCATCCTCACATCCACGGCCCGGCACCGAGCGTGCGGTTCGGAAGCGGCATCGAACCGCTGTCTCGCTGATAGACTGCGTCGCCCCTCATCTGTCCCCTTCGACGCCTTTCCATCGACCATGAGCGCCCCCCCTGACCGCTCCGCAGAAACCAAAATCGGCGTGTTCGATTCCGGCGTGGGAGGACTCTCGGTGCTGAGGGCCCTCAGGACCGAACTGCCTCAGGCTGCCCTGCACTACGTGGCGGACTCTGCCCATGCCCCGTATGGCGACAAGAGCGAAGACGAGATCTGCGCCCGCTCGTTGGCCATTGCGGGCCACCTCAAACAAGCAGGCTGCCAGTTGCTGGTGGTGGCCTGCAACACCGCCACGGCCGCCGCGGTGCGTGGCATCCGCGCCGCCTACCCCCTGTGGCCAATCGTCGGCGTGGAGCCCGGCATCAAACCGGCCGTGGGCCTCACGCAAAACGGCAAGGTGGGCGTGATGGCGACCACGGGCACCTTGCGAAGCGAACGGTTCAAGTTGCTGGCGCAGGCCCACGCCGCTCACATCGAACTGGTGCTGCAAGCCTGCCCCGGCCTCGCGGATGCCATCGAGACCGGACACCTCGACAGCCCGGACATCGAGGCCCTGATCCAACGGTACACGCGTTCGCTGCGCGAAGCGGGCGTCGACACCTTGGTGTTGGGGTGCACGCACTACCCCTTCGTGGAAGCCCGCATTCGCCAGGCCATGGGCCCAGAAGTGACCTTGGTCGACACCGCTCAGGCCGTGGCCCGACACACGGCGCGCCAGTTGCCGACACCCAACGGCGTGTCCACTCCATCGGTGCCTCGCCTGCAGACCACCGGCAATCCCAGCCGACTGGAGTCATTCACTCGGTCATGGCTCGACTTTCCCTGCGACATCGACGTGCAGCCTCTGTCAATCTGAGGGAACGGCCCATTCCGCCTTTATCATGTCGGGCTGATCGCGCGGATGGCGGAATTGGTAGACGCCCGAGACTTAAAATCTCGTATCCGCAAGGATGTACGGGTTCGATTCCCGTTCCGCGCACCATCGAATGCAGGCGTTTCAGCCATTGGCCTCCGCACCCCCTGGGTCCGGGGGCTTTTTCACGCCTCGTGCGACGGACGCCCCCCACTTCCGACGACGGAGCCCAAACGGATGCTGAAAGCAAAAAGGCCATCACACCGGTGATGGCCTTTTTATTTGGAGCGGGAAACGAGGCTCGAACTCGCGACCTCAACCTTGGCAAGGTTGCGCTCTACCAACTGAGCTATTC
>CAYYCN010000311.1:0-1564 GCA_964470355.1 uncultured Sphaerotilus sp. | reverse complement strand
AGGTCTTCCAGTTGTAGTTGCACTCGTGCTGGATGACCTTGTCGAAGACGTAGCCATCGAAGCTCAGCTCGGCGCGCGGCCCCATGCCCGCCAGATCGGCGTTCACATCCCGGCCATTGCCCTCGAAGATCAGCCCGTTCCAGGTTTGGACCGGGTAGTTCTTCAGGTTCAGGCACGGGTCCTCCTTGAAGTGCGGCGCCCCGATGAGCTGCCCCTGCAAGGCGTAGGTCCAGCGATGCAGCGGGCACACAACGTTGCCTCCCGTGTTGCCGCGTCCCTTGAGCATGATCGCCTGGCGGTGGCGACAGACGTTGGAGACCAACTCCACACCCTGGGCCGTGCGGATGAGTGCGCGCCCTTCGCCCTCCTGGGGCAGGGCATGGTAGTCGCCGACCTCGGGCACCATCAGCTCGTGCCCCAGGTAGCGCGGTGCCGAGGGGAAGATCTGGCGCATCTCCTTGTCAAACAAGGCCTGGTCGAAATAGCTCGACACCGGCAGTTGAGTGCGACTTCTCTTGAGAGCTTCCAGAGTGATGCTCAGGTCGGACATGATCCCCAGGATCTCCAAAAATGCATGTCGAACCACCACCTGTGACCGATCGAACACCTGGGCCGGATTTATGGATTTGACCGGAGGTGGGCGGAACGCCCAGGCGAACTAGCCAGTATAGTCTCTTCCCCGAAGTTGACTTGAGTCAGGTCAATATCGCCATTCACAATCGGGCACACACCGGTCGTGTCCGCTCCCGGGGCTTGGAGAGGCACCCCCTCTTCCGGCGCCTACAATCCGTCCCTTTCCCGGTGACGAACCCCAGCCCGCCGATGCCCGACACCCATCCTGCCAGCTACGAAGCCGCCTTGGCCGAACTCGACCAGCTTGTCGCGGCCATGGAAAGCTCGCAACTGCCGCTGGATCGCCTGCTCGACAGCTATCGCCGAGGCACTGAACTGCTCGGCTTCTGCCGCGGCAAGCTCGAAGCGGTGGAGCAGCAGGTCAAGGTACTGGAAGACGGACAACTCAAACCCTGGAACAACGCGGCATGACCCCGATGGATTTCGACACCTGGTCCACCGAGCAGTTGGCCCGAGTGGAACAGTCCCTGAGCCACCATGTGCACGCCGAAGCCCCGGCCGGCCTGGGTCTGGCGATGCGCTATGGGGTGCTGGACGGGGGCAAGCGGCTGCGCCCCCTGCTCGTGCTGGCCACGGCCAGCGCCGTGGGCGGCGGCTGTGGCGCAGCCCTGCGGGCGGCCTGCGCCGTCGAGCTGATCCACGCCTATTCGCTGATCCACGACGACATGCCCTGCATGGACAACGACGTCCTGCGTCGTGGCAAGCCCACGGTGCACGTGCAGTATGGGGAAGCCCAGGCCATGCTGGCTGGCGACGCCATGCAGGCCCTGGCCTTTGAAGTGCTCAGCCCCGAGCCCGCCGAAGAACCGGACATGCCCGAAGTGCTGCAGGCCCGGCTGTGCCGCCTGCTGGCCCGGGCCTCCGGCGTCGAAGGCATGGCCGGCGGGCAGGCCATCGACCTGGCCAGCGTCGGCCAACCCCTGAACGAACC
>CAYYCN010000310.1:0-1574 GCA_964470355.1 uncultured Sphaerotilus sp. | reverse complement strand
TCGGCGTGGGCCTGCACGACGGCGCTGAACTCGACCTGCATGCGCCGGGGCATGACCAGCCCGTGGTGCCGCTCCATCAGGTACGCGATGCCGCCCTTGCCGGACTGGCTGTTGACGCGGATGACGCTGTCGTAGGTGCGGCCCAGGTCGTGCGGATCGAGCGGCAGGTAGGGCACTTCCCACACGCCGTCGGGCGACTGCGCGGCCAGGCCCTTCTTGATGGCGTCCTGGTGCGAGCCCGAAAACGCGGTGAAGACCAGATCGCCCGCATACGGATGGCGCGGGTGGAGGGGCAGCGCGGTGGCGGCCTCCACCTCGCGCGCCACGGCGCCGATGTCGGAGAAGTCCAGCCCCGGGTGCACACCCTGCGTGTAGAGGTTGAGCGCCAGCGTCACCACGTCGACGTTGCCGCTGCGCTCGCCGTTGCCGAACAGACAGCCCTCGACGCGCTGGGCACCGGCCATGAGCGCCAGCTCGGCGCAGGCCACGCCGGTGCCGCGGTCGTTGTGCGGGTGCACCGACAGGATCACGTGCTCGCGGTGCGGCAGGTGGCGGTCTATCCACTCGATCTGGTCGGCGAAGACGTTGGGTGTGGCCACCTCGACGGTGGTCGGCAGGTTGAGGATCACCGGCCGGCCGGGGCCGACGCCCCAGGCCTCCAGCGCGGTGGCGCAGGCCTGCAGCGACACCTCCAGCTCCGTCATGCAGAAGGTTTCGGGCGAGTACTGCAGCACCCACTCGGTTTCGGGCCGGGCGTCGGTGAGTCGGCGCAGGTGGCCGACGTGGTGACGCACGAGCTGCATCACCTCCTCCACGCTCATGCGGAAGACGATGCGGCGCCAGGCCGGCGCGGTGGCGTTGTAGACGTGCACGATGGCCCGGCGGGCGCCGCGCAGCGCCTCCACGGTGCGCTCGATCAGGTCCTCGCGGGCCTGGGTCATGACCATCAGCGTCACGTCCGCAGGGATCAGGTCGCGCTCGATGAGGTGGCGCACGGTGTCGAAGTCGATCTGCGAGGCGGCGGGAAAGCCGACCTCGATCTCCTTGAAGCCCACGTCCACCAGCACCTGGAACAGGCGCAGCTTGCGCTCGATGTTCATGGGCTCGAACAGCGCCTGGTTGCCGTCGCGCAGGTCGGTGGACAGCCACACCGGCGGCGCGGTGATCGTGCGCGAAGGCCATTGCCGGTCGGGCAAGGCGATGGGCGGGAAGGGGCGGTAGCGGGTTTCGGGGTGTTTCAACATGGGGATTTGGCCTGCGCGAGGCCCTCTCTGGGCTTGAGAAAGCAAAGGAATGCCGGCCCGGCGCCGGAAGCGTCGGGTGGGCAAGCAGAGGTCAGGAAGTGCGCGGGCGGGCGCCAGTGCGAGGACCGCACACGGCACACGACTCCCCTGCCGCGCGCTGTGGAGCGGGCGGCTGTGGGGCCGGGATCAGGGGGAGTTTCAGCGACCCGCGAATGGGGTCGAGGCGCGCACGAACAGATCCCGGCCCAGCGTCAGGCTTAGGCGTAGGGAGGTCGTGGGGCGCGAGGACATGGAGCGGATGCTACGGGCGGAGCGGCGCCAGAGTCAACC
>CAYYCN010000309.1:0-1595 GCA_964470355.1 uncultured Sphaerotilus sp. | reverse complement strand
TTGCTCAGGCCGCATTCTCCAGATTCAACCTGTCTACTTCCAGGGTGAGCTTACGTGTTGACACGCTCCGCTTCTTGCTTGGACTCAAGCGTGTACTTGCCTCGAACGCGTTGCTCGTTCATCTATTCACTCCTCTCCCGGCATTCTCCGGGGCTGAGCTAGGAACTTCAGGTTTCGGGGGCAACCTCAACTTCTGAGGTGAGCTTACGGACGTAGCGCATCGCCATAAGCATTAACATCATCGTCGGATTTGCGCCACCACCTGTTGGCAATACTGATGTGGCGCATACGGCTAAGTTTGATAAGCCAAACACCCCTAGGTCGCGGTTGATCGGACCCTGTTCGGGGCTGGTTACCATCTTGGTCGAACCGCCTGGGTGATAGATTCCGCCACCGGCTGTCATGTCATTCGCGATGTCAGTGATGGGCCGACGCCGGATCTTCGCCAGGGAAGCAAGTGGACTTGTAGCCCAGCTTTTCTCAAAGGCGGTGATCGCAGAAGACATGTTCGCCACGTCCTCGGGGCGGACCTTCCAGTCAATCTTTGCGAGCGGTTGGCCAAACATGTCCATGGCTTTTTCTGAAAGGCCAATGCTGTTTTCCGGCACTGAGTTCTGTTCGATGACCATGTGCAGTTCGATACGAGCTTTGGCGGGGAAGAGTAAGCGCCGATGGACGAAGCGCCACCACACTGCCCGCGCCAACCATGGAAGGTCCGCTACCATTTGCACCAGCACGTTGATTTTCGGCAGCCGGCGCCGTTGCAACGCTCGATATAGATCGCGCAGCGCCGCAAATCCACCGAATGTCTCGGAGAATCCTATGTGTGCGAAGCACGGGGATAGGGTGTTTCTCAGTCTGCCGGTTGGAGCGATTTCAAAGCGCAGGTTACGCATGCCTCCACCCGGCAAAAAACGGAATCCTACTATCTGGTTCAACTTACTCCGATCAGATATTTCGAGTTCTGCGACTACTGCAGAAAGATGGTCATGAAAGCCTTCACCCAATCCACTTCCGGTGAGCGCTCCAGGGTTCTGCTGAGAGACGAGAAACAGGATGCGTGTGCTCTCAATGGCACCTGCCGAAATTACATTTTCTTTTGCAGATACTTCAATGGATGAACCGTCAGGCGAATGAGCCGACACTCGAGTCAATCGGCCACCCTCGACAGTGAATCGAGTGGCGGTGGCATTTATCCAGATCTCTGGGCCCTCCGCCGCGTCTACCTTCTCTCGTAGGAGGGAGTAAACATTGCGTTTGGCAAATGAGGGCCATTTCGCGAGGCGCGCAATGTAGTCGTCGCCCAAGCGAATGCTGGGCTCGTCATAAGGACCCGGTGGCAAGCCAAATAGGGTCTCAACGTCGGGGATATAGGGGGCAAGTTCTGCCCATTCGATGGGCCACTCGGCGTTGCTCATGTCGGGAGCTTGAAATGGAATGAGCGCTCCGCCCCATCTCGTTGAGGTGCCACCGAGGCAACGATAGCGCCCAAGCTCCGCTCCCGCATAGGGCGTGCCGGTCTGTTCAGTAGCGTTCAGCGGATGGGTGTCGTCTTCTTGCTCGCGTCCACCGGACTCGAGACAGATCACGCGCTT
>CAYYCN010000308.1:0-1604 GCA_964470355.1 uncultured Sphaerotilus sp. | reverse complement strand
TCGTGGACACGCGGCTCACCCAGCGCAACGACTTCCACATGCCGGCGCGCATCACGCCCGAGGCCGCCGCTCAGGCCATGATCGACGGCTGGACACGCGGCACGTTCGAGATCGACTTCCCCAAACGCTTCACCCGGGTGATGAAGCTGCTGCGCGTGCTGCCGGATCGCCTGTATTTCCCGATCGTGCGGCACATCACTGGAGCATGAGCATGGACCCTTGCGCAGCGGCCGAACGTGTCGCGTCCTTCTTCGAGAACTTGTCGGTGGAACGCCTGGTGGAGTTGCCGCAACTCTACGCACCCGACGCCTGGTTCAAGGACCCATTCAACGAAGTGCGCGGGCGGGTTGCCATCGAGCGCATCTTTCAGCACATGTACGTGCAGGTCCACGATCCCCGCTTCGACGTCACCGACCGGGTGGTCGACACAGGAGGGGCCGTGCTGGTGTGGACCTTCCGGTTCCGATTTCGTGGCTGGCGCTCCGGGATCGAACAGTCGGTTCGGGGCGTGACGCACTTGCGCTTCGACCCTCAAGGCCGCATCGTCCTGCACCGCGACTACTGGGACGCGGCCGAGGAGCTGTACGCCAAGCTGCCCGTGCTGGGACCTGTCGTGCGGCGGTTGAGGCGCCGGATCGCGGCCTGAGGAGAACCGCTGCATCCAAGAAAAAAGCCACCCGCAGGTGGCTTCAGCTGAAAGACGGCTCCCGCCCAGGCGGAAAACACCACCGCATCAGGCAACGGTCGTCGAGGCCGCTTCCGGCAGCAGGATCTGGTTGTCCGTGCTGAACTGGTAGTCACGGAACACGTGCTCGGCCGACAGCAACTGGTAGCTGCCGTCCTGGGCCTTGAGCGTGGTGTCCTTCAGGCGCCACGTGAGCTGGCCACAGGTCCAGATCTCGAAGTTGCGCATGTGCGTGCACAGACAGGTCTTGTCCCAGACCTGCACACGCTTGGCCTCGGGGTGGGCCGCCACTTCGCGGTTCCACGCGGTGATGTAGGCGCACTTGCCGTTGGCATCGAGCAGGTAGCCGTAGGCCTCACAGTTCGGACGAATGCCGTCGCCAATGCCCGGACTGGCCTTGATCATCCGCATCGGATAACCCGTGGGCGAGATCTGGTTGACTTCGATGTCGTCTTCGGACGCCTTGAAGTACTCCTGCTTGATCGGATCCGGCAGGCCGCACTCCTGGGTGACGGTGAAACGCGTGGCCACCTGAACCGCCGAGCCGCCCATTTCCATGAACTGGACCGCATCGGTGCCGGTGAAGATGCCGCCGGCCGGGATCACCGGAATGTCGAGGTGCTCATCCTTGAGGTACTTCAGGATCTCGGCGACGATGGTGGCCAGGTCGTACTGGGCCCAGTCCATGCCAAAGCCGAGGTGGCCGCCAGCCAGCGGCCCTTCGACGACGATGTAGTCGGGCAGGCGGTCCAGGCGCGCGTTCTTCTTCAGGAAAAGCTGCAGTGCGCGCACCGACGACACGATGATGCCCAGCTTGGCGTGGCGGAACCGCGGGTGGTCCTCGATCAGCGAGAACGAGCCGAGGTGCAGGCCGGCAGCCAGCGTGATGCCGTCGATGCCGGCGTCGAGCGCAGCCGTC
>CAYYCN010000307.1:0-1616 GCA_964470355.1 uncultured Sphaerotilus sp. | reverse complement strand
GGCCCGCGCGAGTCGATGGAATACGACGTCGTGATCGTCGGCGCCGGCCCGGCCGGGCTGGCTGCGGCCATCCGCCTCAAGCAAAAAGCCACCGAGTCGGGATCGGACGTCTCGGTGGTCGTGCTGGAAAAAGGCTCCGAGCCCGGCGCCCACATCCTCTCAGGCGCGGTCATGGACCCCATCGCCCTGACCGAGCTCTTCCCCGACTGGAAGGAGCGCGGCGCCCCCCTGAACCAGCCCGTCACCGGCGATCAGGTCCTGTTCCTCAACGCCGAGGGGGCTCGTGAAACCCCGGCGGCCTTCATCCCCGAGTGCTTCCACAACACAGGCAACTACGTCATCAGCCTGGGCGCGGTGACCCAGTGGCTGGGTGAGCAGGCCGAAGCTCTGGGCGTGGAGATCTTCCCCGGCTTCACCGCCGCCGAAGTACTCTACGACGAGCAGGGCCGGGTCAAGGGCGTGGCCACCGGCAACATGGGCATCGGCAAAGACGGCGAGCCTTCTGACGCCTTCCAGCTCGGCATGGAGCTGCTGGGCAAGTACACCTTCTTCGCCGAAGGTGCACGAGGCCACCTGGGCAAGCAACTGATCGCCCAGTACCAACTGGACGCCGGCAAGGATCCGCAGAGCTACGCCATCGGCGTCAAGGAGCTCTGGGAGGTGCCTGCAGAGAAAGCCCAGCCGGGCCTGGTCGTTCACACCGCCGGCTGGCCGATGGACAGCGAAACCTACGGTGGCGGCTTCCTGTACCACCTCGAGGGCAACAAGATCACCCTGGGCTTCGTCACGGGCCTGAACTACGCCAACCCGTGGCTGAGCCCCTTCGAGGAGATGCAGCGCTGGAAGACGCACCCGGCCATCCGCAAGCACATCGAAGGGGGCAAGCGGATCGGTTACGGCGCCCGAGCCATCACGGCTGGCGGCCTCCTGAGCCTGCCCAAGCTGGTGTTCCCGGGCGGGGCGCTGCTGGGGTGTGACGCGGGCACGCTCAACGCTTCACGCATCAAGGGCAGCCATGCGGCGATCAAGACCGGGATGATGGCCGCTGATGCTGCTGTCGAAGCCCTGGCTGCAGGCCGCCAGCAAGACGAGCTCAGCGCCTACCCGGCGGCCTTCGAGCAGAGCTGGCTGCACACCGAGCTGCAGCGGGCCAAGAACTTCAAGCAGTGGTTCAAGAAGGGCAACACCGTGGGAGCCCTGATGACCGGCATCGAGCAGTGGCTGCTGCCCAAGCTGGGCATCACCACCCCGCCGTGGACGATCCACCGCACGGAAGCGGACCACACCGCCCTGCGCCCGGCCGACCAGTGCCCCAAGATCGAGTACCCCAAGCCGGACGGCAAGCTGACGTTCGACCGCCTGTCCTCCGTGTTCCTGAGCAACACGAACCACGAGGAGAACCAGCCGGCGCACCTGACGCTCAAGGATGCTTCGGTGCCGGTGCAGGTGAACCTGGCGAAGTACGCCGGCCCCGAACAGCGCTACTGCCCTGCGGGTGTCTACGAGTTCATCCACAAGGACGGTGCGGACCAGCTGGTGATCAACGCGCAGAACTGCGTGCACTGCAAGACGTGCGACATCAAGGACCCGACGCAGAACATCACCTGGGTCACGCC
>CAYYCN010000306.1:0-1620 GCA_964470355.1 uncultured Sphaerotilus sp. | reverse complement strand
TTTTTTGTTCTTGCCCGAAAGGCGCGTCAAAACGCCGCTGATCTAGGCGCAAAGCGCAGCCATGGCTCGGGCCATGGCGAGCATTTGCAACGACGAGCAGCGGTGTTTTGGCGTGCAAGGCGGGCATGGGTAAAAGACTCTCAACCTCTCAGTCGGCGCGCCCCTTCTTGACCGATTTCTGCTTCGGCTGCACCCTTTTCACCTTGCCGCCGGGCGTCAGGCGCTGGTTGCCCAGCACGCGCACCACCTTGACCTCGGGCCGCTGGCCGCCGCGCTTGCTGTGCTTGATGACCTTGACATCCTTGGGGCCGGGCCGGCGGTCTTCGTCCACCGCCCTTTCCTTGGCCGGCTTGGGCCGCCACAGCACCAGCAGCTTGCCGATGTGCTGGATGGGCGCGGCGTTCAGCTGGTCGGCCAGTTGCTGGAACACGGCCTCGCGCGCGGCGCGGTCGTCGCCCAGCACGCGAATCTTGATCAGGCCGTGGGCGTTCAGCGCCGCATCGGTCTCCTTGACGACGGCCGGTGTCAGGCCGTCGGCGCCGATCATGACCACGGGGTCCAGGTGGTGCGCCTCGGCGCGGTGCGCCTTTCGTTCGGCGGGGGTGAGTTCAATGTGCGGCATGGGTCGTATTATCCCGCCAGCATGAAAGTCAAGACCAAGAGCAAGAAGGTCAACAAGGCCTGGCTGGCCGACCACCTGAACGATCCCTACGTCAAGCTGGCGCAGAAAGAGGGCTACCGCGCGCGTGCCGCCTACAAACTGAAGGAGATCGACGAGACGCTGGGCCTCATCCGCCCCGGCATGCGCGTGGTCGACCTGGGCAGCAGCCCCGGCGCCTGGAGCCAGTATCTGCGCCGGCGCATGGCGCCCGCGGGCGCGGCGGCGGGGGCGCTGGACGGCACCCTGGTGGCGCTGGACATCCTGCCGATGGAGCCGGTCGAGGGCGTCACGTTCTTGCAGGGCGACTTTCGCGACGACGAGGTGCTGGCGGGCCTGACCGAGGTGGTGGGCGGCCAGCCGCTGGACCTGGTGGTGTCGGACATGGCGCCCAACCTGTCGGGCATCGAATCCAGCGACTCGGCGCGCATCGCCCACCTGGTGGAGCTGGCGCTGGAGTTTGCGCAAAACCACCTCAAGCCCGAGGGGGCGCTGGTCGTCAAGCTGTTCCACGGCAGCGGTTACAGCCAGCTGGTCAAGCTGTTCAAGCAGCACTTCAAGCTGGTCAAGCCGGTCAAGCCCAAGGCCTCGCGCGACCGCTCGGCCGAGACCTTTCTGGTCGGCATCGGCTTGAAGCGGGCATCCCCGGCGGATTGACGCGCGTCAATTTGCGCCGCTTCGCGCCCGGATGGCGCGGGTTTGGGGCCGGATGCCGGCACAAATACGGATTTTGGGCGCAAGGCTACCGTGGCACGCGGGCCCTCAGGATGGGTTGAAATGCCTAAAATGGCCCGCATGTGTCCGGCATCGCCGGAATGACCGACTGGAGCGCAAGGCCTTGAAAAACGAATGGTTCTCGAAGATCGCCATCTGGATGGTGATCGCCATGGTGCTGTTCACTGTGTTCAAACAGTTTGACGGCGGCCGCATGGCCAGTGCCAACCACATGGCCTACTCCGACT
>CAYYCN010000305.1:0-1641 GCA_964470355.1 uncultured Sphaerotilus sp. | reverse complement strand
GGCGAGACGATCTCCAGGTCGTTCAGCTGGCCCATGTACTGCATCTTGTAGCCGGGGATCAGCATCACGTCCTCGGCCTTGTAGCCGTTGAGCACGAACTCGTCGATCACCTTCACCGCCAGTTCCCCCCATGCTTCCTGCAGCGTGCGACAGGCGGCGGCCTTGTCGGCAGCGGGGGCGAACTGGGCCACGCCCAGGTCCACCGACTTGTCATAGCGGTACTCGAAGTCGGCGCAGGCACAGCCGAAGGCCGAGAAGCCCGCCGCCCAGGCCGGCACCACCACGTCCTTGAAGCCCACGCCCTCGGTGTAGCCGTAGGTGTGCACCGGGCCGGCGCCGCCGTAGGAGAAGCAGGTGAAGTCGGCCGGGTTGTAGCCCTTGGCGCTGATGTTGGCGCGCAGGTATTCGGACAGGGTCAGGTCGAGCAGTTCGATGACGCCGGCCGCCGCGTCTTCGACCGACAGGCCGAGTGGGTCGGCGATCTGCGCCTTGATGTGGTCGCGGGCGCGCTGCACGTCGAGCTTGATCGCGCCGCCGAGGAAGTTCTCCGGGTTCAGGTAGCCAAGGACGACGTGGCAGTCGGAAACCGACACGGTATCCAGCCCGCTTTCCGGCCAGCAGGTACCGACGCGATAACCGGCCGAGTCCGGGCCGAGCTTGATCGACTTGCTGTACGGATCGAGGCGGACGAAGCTGCCGGCACCGGCGCCGACCGAATCCATGGCGACCAGCGGCAGCGACAGCACCAGGCGGGCCATGTCGGGGTCGGATTTGATCGCGAAGTTGCCCTTGGTGATCAGCGCCACGTCGAAGCTGGTGCCGCCGATGTCGGAACATGCAATGTTCTCGTCGCCCAAGGCCTCGCCCAGCAGCCTGGAGCCGATCACGCCGCCAATGGGGCCGGACACGATGGTGCGCGCCAGCTCCTTGGCCTTCCAGCTGATCGTGCCGCCATGCGTGGCCATGACGCGCAGGTCGAACCTGGCGCCGTGCTTCTTGAAGCGGTCGCTGACCTTCTTGAGCGTCTGGCGCGAAGGCTCCGCGCCATAGGCCTCCAGGATGGTGGTGTTCATCCGGTGGCTTTCCTTGCGCGACGGGTAATAGTCCACCGAGGCAAAGACCGGGATGTCGGACTTCAGCCTGCGCAATTCCTCCCGGACGATGTCGCGGGCACGCTGCTCGCTCGATTCGTTCTTGTGCGACTGCAGCAGGCAGATGACGATGGCCTGCGAGCCCGCATCCACCAGTTCACGCGTGGCCTGGCGCACCTCGTCCTCGCGCAGGGGAATCACCACCTTGCCCTGCACGTCGGTGCGCTCGGTCACGCCGCGGGTGCGCGACACCGGCACCAGCGGTTCGTCGTAGCGGTGGGTGTTGAGGTGGATGCGGTCTTCCAGCGCGTAGCCCAGGTAGCTCTGCAGCGCCCGGCCCATCGAATGGGTCTGCTCGAAGCCCTTGTTGCAGATCAGCCCCACGTCCAGCCCCTTGCGCGACAGGACGCGGTTGAGCATGGCCGTGCCGGAATAGACGCCGGTCACGAGCTCCGGGTACACGTCTTCGACGGTTCGCTTCCAGTGGGCCAGGGCGTCCTGCGACGACTGGTAGATGGCCAGCGACTCGTCGCCAGGGTTGCTCTGCGCC
>CAYYCN010000304.1:0-1645 GCA_964470355.1 uncultured Sphaerotilus sp. | reverse complement strand
AGCATCGAGCCGGCCTTGCTGATGGAGTCATAGTCCATCGTGCAGGCCATCATGATGTCGGCCGGCAGCACCGGGGACGACGACCCACCGGGGATCACCGCCTTGAGCTTCTTGCCCCCCTTCACGCCGCCGGCCAATTCCAGCAGCGTCGAGAACGGCGTGCCCATCGGCACCTCGTAGTTGCCAGGACGTTCGACGTCACCAACCATCGAGAAGATCTTGGTGCCACCGTTGTTCGGCTTGCCGCACTCCAGATAGGCTTGGCCGCCGTTGCGGATGATCCAGGGCACCGCACCGAAGGTTTCGGTGTTGTTGATGGTGGTCGGCTTGCCGTACACGCCGAAGCTGGCCGGGAACGGCGGCTTGAAGCGTGGCTGCCCCTTCTTGCCTTCGATCGACTCGATCAGCGCGGTTTCTTCGCCGCAGATGTAGGCGCCAAAACCGTGGTGAGCGTGGAGCTGGAAGCTGTGGTTGCTGCCCAGGATCTTGTCACCCAGGTACCCCGCGGCACGCGCTTCTTCCAGGGCGGCTTCAAAACGCTCGTAAACCTCGAAGATCTCGCCGTGGATGTAGTTGAAACCCGCCGAGATGCCCATCGCATAGGACGCGATGATCATGCCCTCGATCACCGTGTGCGGGTTGTACATGAGGATGTCGCGGTCCTTGCAGGTCCCCGGCTCCCCTTCGTCGGAGTTGCACACCAGATACTTCTGCACCGGCAGCGCGCGAGGCATGAAGCTCCACTTCAGGCCAGTCGGGAAACCGGCACCGCCACGTCCCCGCAGACCGGAAGCCTTGACTTCGGCGATGACTTGATCGGGCGTCAGACCCTCGCCACCGTCCTGGCCCAGGACCTTGCGCAGGGCCTGATAGCCTCCGCGGGCCTCGTAGTCCTTGAGGGACCAGTTCGAACCGTTCAGGTCGGCGTAGATCTGCGGATTGATGTGACGACCATGGAAGCAGGTGTGGCTGCCGGTCGTCTGGAATTTGGACAGGTCGAGTGCCATCCTCATGCCCCCTGCTTGGCGTGCGCCTTGAGCATCTCGGCGAGCTCTTCGAGGCGTTCGTTCGACATGTAGCTCAACATCTGTCGGTCATTGACCAGCATGACCGGTGCGTCAGCACAGGCACCCAGACATTCACACTTCTGCACGGTGAACACGCCGTCGGGCGTCGTGCCGCCCTCTTCGACGCCCAGCACCTTGCACAGGTGTTCCAGCGCCTTCTGGCCGTCGCGCAGCTGACACGGCAAGTTGGTGCAGACGTTCAGCTTGAACTGCCCCACCGCCTGCTGGTTGTACATGTTGTAGAACGTGGTGACCTCGCGCACGGCGATCGCCGGCATGCCGAGGTACTCGCCGATGGCGGCTTCCGCCTCCGGCGACACCCAGCCGTTCTCTTGCTGGGCGATGGACAGGCACGCCATCACCGCCGATTGCTTTTGCTCCGGCGGGTATTTGGCGGTTTCGCGCGCAAATCGCGCGAGGGTGGCTTCACTGAACATGGTCAAACCTGTGCTTCCGTGGGTCCGATCAGCGGTCGATCTCACCAAACACGATGTCCATCGTGCCGATGATGGCCACCGCGTCGGCGATCATGTGGCCGCGCGACATCTCGTCGAGCGCAGACAGGTGGGCAAAGCCCG
>CAYYCN010000303.1:0-1653 GCA_964470355.1 uncultured Sphaerotilus sp. | reverse complement strand
GCCGCCTGGCTGTGGTTCTTCGGGCACAACCTGCACCCCTGGGGCGCCTTCACGGTCAAGCCCTTCATGCCCACGGTGTTCGGTGAGGGCAAGGTGGCGCAGTTTTCGACGTTCTCCTATCCGCACTACGGCTTCGCGCTGCTGGGGGTCACGGCAGCCTGCCTGCTGCTGGCAACCCTTCTGCGGCGCAAGCAGCTGCGTGAGCAGGCCCTCGCGGGAGCGCAGCCGTGAAACGGGGCCTGAAGTCCGCGCTGGTTCCGATCCTTGCACTGGTGCTGGCCTCGGCGGGCGCCATGCAGGTCGGCCACAACGCGGCAGAGGCCGAGACGGACGAGGCCCGCCTGGGCCAGTCCGCCGACCTGTCCACGGCGCCCCGCGTCAACGTCGACAAGCCAGTGGAGTTGATCCCCCTGTTCCAGCGCGATGCGCGCATCCACGGCCTGACCCCACTTCAGCAACTGGTCGACGCCGCACCGCCTGGGTCGGTGTTGAAGGTGCCCTCCGGCCACTATGCCGGCCCGGTCCACGTGAAAAAGCCCCTGACCGTCGTCGGCCAGGGTGAAGTGGTGGTCGACGGTGGCGACCGAGGCACCGTGTTCGTGCTGGAGGCCGACGGTGCCGCGCTTCGGCACCTGACGATCACCGGATCGGGTGACTCGCACGACTCCGATGACGCCTGCCTGAACGTGCGCGGCCACCGCAACGTGATCGAGGACGTGCGCATCGAAGACTGCCTGTTCGGGATCGACCTCAAGCAGTCCAACGACAACGTGCTGCGCGCCAACCACGTGCGCTCCAAGCACGCCGAACTGGGTGTGAGGGGCGACGGCATCCGCCTGTGGTACAGCCACCGCAACCTGGTGGAGCGCAACATCGTCACCGACACGCGCGACATGGTGGCGTGGTACTCCAACGACAACATCTACCGGTTCAACGAAGGGCGGCGCAGCCGGTACTCCATCCACCTCATGTTCGCCAACCGCAACGTGATCGAGGACAACCGCTTCATCGACAACGCGGTGGGCGTCTACTTCATGTACTGCGAAGGTGGCGGTGCACGGCGCAACCTGATTTCGCACGCATCGGGCGCCTCGGGCATGGCCCTGGGCTTCAAAGAGGCGTCGGACCTCTTCCTGGAAGACAACGAGATCATCTACAGCGCCATTGGCGTCGGCTCGGACATCTCGCCCTTCCAGCCCGACACCACCATCCGCTTTGCCCGCAATCGCTTCGCCTACAACGGCATTGCCATCCAGCTCACCAGCGAGCTGGGCGGCAACGTCTTCACCGACAACACCTTCGAAGGCAACCTGACCGACATCGTCCAGTCCGGCCGGGGCAGCACCGCCGAGAACCGATGGAGCGGCAACTGGTTCGACACCTACCAAGGCTTTGACCGCGATGCAGACGGCATGGGCGACGGCCCGCACGAACACTACGCCTACGCCGACCAGATCTGGATGGAGATCCCGGCCGCACGCTTTTTCAAGACCTCGCCGGTGCTGGAGCTGCTGGACTTCCTCGAACGCCTGGCCCCCTTCTCATCGCCAGAGTTGCAGTTGCGCGACCCGCACCCGCGCATGCACGCACCAGCGCGTCCCACCCTCGGAGCGACGTCATGAGCGACGACACCCCTCGCCCGGAAGACCCTTC
>CAYYCN010000302.1:0-1665 GCA_964470355.1 uncultured Sphaerotilus sp. | reverse complement strand
TGTCGGCCACGAGGTTGTTGTAGCCGAAGCTCACGCCGCGCTCGCAGGCCAGGAAACGGTCCTCGGACAGGCCCACTTCCTTCGCGGCCGCACGGGCCTTGTCGATGACGTTGGTCATGTCCCACGGCGCCAGGAACTGGCCCTTCTTGATGTTCACCGGCTTGCCGCTCTGGGCGACGGCGCGGATGAAATCGGTCTGGCGGCACAGGAAGGCGGGCGTCTGCAGCACGTCGACCACACTGGCGACCTCGGCCACTTGGGAGGCGTCGTGCACGTCGGTGATCACCGGCAGGCCGGTCTGCTTGCGCACTTCGTCCAGGATCTTCAGCCCGGCTTCCATGCCGACGCCGCGCACGCTGGTGCCCGAAGAGCGGTTGGCCTTGTCGAAGGATCCCTTGTAGATCAGCGGGATGCCCAGCGCCGAGCAGGCCTCCTTCAGCACGCCCGCGACGTCGAGCGACATCTGCAGGCTCTCGATCGAGCAGGTGCCCGCAATCAGGAAGAAGGGCCGGTCCAGGCCGACATCGAATCCGCAGAGTTTCATGCTTCAGGCGCTTTCAGGTGGGTCGGTACGGTTTCGGCTCGGCAGTGGGAATTCAGTTCCCGCTCAGTTCGTGGCCTTGCGCTCGTCGCGGTGCTTGAGCGCCGCGTCGATGTAGGCGATGAACAGCGGGTGACCGTCCCAGGGCGTCGACTTGAATTCCGGGTGGAACTGCACGCCGACGTACCAAGGGTGCACCTCGCGCGGCAGCTCGACCATCTCCGTCAGCTTCTCGCGCTGGGTGATGGCCGAGATCACCAGACCGGCTTCCTGCAACTGGCCTAGGTATTTCTCGTTGGCCTCGTAGCGGTGGCGGTGGCGCTCGGTGACCACGTCGCCGTAGATGTCGTGGGCGATGGTGCCGGGCTTGACGTCCGAGCTCTGCGCGCCCAGGCGCATCGTGCCGCCGAGGTCGGAGTTGGCGTCGCGCTTCTGGATCGAGCCGTCGGCGTCCTGCCACTCGTCGATCAGGGCGATCACCGGGTGCGGGCCGTCGGGCTCGAACTCGGTGGAGTTGGCGTCCGTCAGACCGGCCTTGTGGCGAGCGTATTCGATCGTGGCGACCTGCATGCCCAGGCAGATGCCCAGGTAGGGGATGCCGTGCTCGCGGGCGTACTGGGCGGCCAGGATCTTGCCCTCGATGCCGCGCTTGCCGAAGCCGCCGGGCACCAGGATGGCATCGTACTTGGCCAGATCGCCCGCCTTGCTGGCCGTCAGCAGCTCCGAATCCACGTACTCGATGTTGACCTTGACGTGGTGGTGGATGCCCGCGTGGCGCAGCGCCTCGTTGAGCGACTTGTACGAGTCCGACAGCTCGGTGTACTTGCCGGCCATGGCGATGGTGACCTCGCCCTTGGGGTGCTCGACTTCGTGGACCAGGCGGTCCCAGCGCGACAGGTTGGCCGGCTTGGTGAACAGCTGCAGCTTCATGCAGATCAGCTCGTCCAGGCCCTGCTCGTGCAGCATGCGCGGCACGCCGTAGATGGTGTCGGCGTCCCACACCGAGATCACGCCGTGGCGCGCCACGTTGGTGAACAGCGAGATCTTGTCGCGCTCTTCGTCGGGGATGGGGCGGTCGGCGCGGCACAGCAGCGCGTCGGGCTGGATGCCGATCTCGCGCATCT
>CAYYCN010000301.1:0-1697 GCA_964470355.1 uncultured Sphaerotilus sp. | reverse complement strand
GTGGCCACCAACCTGCAGTTCCTGGAAAACCTGATCCAGCACCCGGACTTCGTGGCCGGCACGATCACCACGCGCTTCATTGAGAACACGCCCGAGCTGCTGGCCTTCACCGCCCGCCGCGACCGTGCGACCAAGCTGCTGCGCTTCCTGGGTGAGGTAGCCGTCAACGGCAACCCGGAGGTCAAGGGTCGCACCCTGCCCGCGCTGCCGCTGCCCAAGCCGGTGCTGCCGCGCGTGGACCTGCGCCAGCCCATCCCCGAAGGCTCACGCGACCGCTTCAAGGCCCTGGGCGCCGACAAGTTTGCCCAGTGGATGCTGGAGCAAAAGCAGGTGCTCATGACCGACACCAGCATGCGCGACGCCCACCAGTCGCTGCTGGCCACGCGCATGCGCACGGCCGACATGCTGCCGATCGCGCCCTACTACGCCCGCGAGCTGTCGAACCTGTTCTCCATCGAGTGCTGGGGCGGCGCCACCTTTGACGTGGCCCTGCGCTTCCTGAAGGAAGATCCGTGGCAGCGCCTGGCCCAGCTGCGCCAGCGCATCCCCAACGTGCTGTTCCAGATGCTGCTGCGCGGCTCCAACGCCGTGGGCTACACCAACTACCCGGACAACGTGGTGCGCCACTTCGTCCAGCAGGCCGTGACCAACGGCGTGGACGTGTTCCGCGTGTTCGACTCGCTCAACTGGGTGAAGAACATGCGCGTGGCCATCGACGCGGTGGTGGAGTCCGGCGGTCTGGCCGAAGGCGCCATCTGCTACACGGGCGACCTGTTCGACACCAACCGCGCCAAGTACGACCTGAAGTACTACATCGGCATCGCCAAGGAGCTGCAGGCCGCCGGCGTGCACCTGCTGGGCATCAAGGACATGGCCGGCGTGTGCCGCCCGCGCGCCGTGGCCGAGCTGGTCAAGGCACTCAAGGCCGAGACCGGTCTGCCGGTGCACTTCCACACCCACGACACCAGCGGCATCGCCGCCTCGTCGGTGCTGGCCGCCGTGGAAGCCGGCTGTGACGCGGTCGATGGCGCGCTCGACGCGCTCAGCGGCCTGACCTCGCAGCCCAACCTGTCGTCGATCGCCGCCGCGCTGGCCGGCACCGAGCGCGATCCGGGTCTGTCGCAGCACGCGCTGCACGAAGCCTCGATGTACTGGGAAGGCGTGCGCCGCTTCTACTCGCCGTTCGAGTCGGAAATCCGCTCCGGCACCGCCGACGTCTACCGCCATGAAATGCCCGGCGGCCAGTACACCAACCTGCGCGAGCAGGCCCGTGCGCTGGGCCTGGCTCACCGCTGGACCGAGGTCAGCCAGGCGTATGCCGACGTCAACCAGCTCTTCGGCGACATCGTCAAGGTCACGCCGTCCAGCAAGGTCGTGGGCGACATGGCGCTGATGATGGTGGCCAACGACCTGACCCCGGCGCAGGTAGCCGACCCGGTGCGCGACGTGGCCTTCCCCGAATCGGTGGTGTCGCTGTTCAAGGGCGAGCTGGGCTTTCCGCCCGACGGTTTCCCCGAGGCGCTGTCGCGCAAGGTGCTCAAGCTGGGTGAAGACCAACAGCCGCCCGCGCCCTACCGCCCCGGCGACCTGATGCCGCCCGCGGACCTGACCGCCCTGCGCGCCCAGGCCGAGGCCGAGTGCGAGCAGCCGCTGAGCGAAGCCGAGTTCGCGTCCTACCTGATGTACCCCAAGGTGAC
>CAYYCN010000300.1:0-1752 GCA_964470355.1 uncultured Sphaerotilus sp. | reverse complement strand
CCTTCCCGAACGGGATGCAATGGAATTCGACGTGGTGATCGTCGGCGCGGGACCGGCCGGTCTCAGTGCGGCGATCCGTCTCAAGGAGATCGCCAACGCCGAAGGGCGCGAGCTGTCGGTGGTCGTGCTCGAGAAGGGCTCCGAGGTCGGCGCGCACATTCTGTCGGGCGCCGTGGTCGATCCGATCGCCCTCGACCGGCTGGTGCCGGACTGGCGCGAGGACCCCGAGTGCCCGGTCAAGGTGAAGGTCACCGCCGACCACTTCCTGGTGCTCGGCCCGGCCGGCTCGATCCGCCTGCCCAACTTCGCCATGCCGAAGCTGATGAACAACCACGGCAATTACATCGTCAGCCTCGGCAACGTCTGCCGCTGGTTGGCGGCCAAGGCCGAGGCGCTCGGCGTCGAGATCTATCCGGGCTTCGCCGCCTCGGAGGTTCTCTACGACGACGAGGGCCGGGTGATCGGCGTCGCCACCGGCGACATGGGCGTCGGTCGCGACGGCGCGCCCAAGGACGGCTTCACCCGCGGCATGGCGCTGATGGGCAAGTACGTGCTGATCTCGGAGGGCGTGCGCGGGTCGCTGGCCAAGGAGATCATCGCCAAGTACGACCTCGGCCGCGATGCGGACGTGCCGAAGTTCGGCATCGGCATCAAGGAACTGTGGCGGATCGACCCGAAGAAGCACAGGCCGGGTCTCGTGCAGCACTCGTTCGGCTGGCCGCTCGACATGAAGACCGGCGGCGGCTCGTTCCTCTACCACATCGAGGACGATCAGGTGGTGGTCGGTTTCGTGGTTCATCTGAACTACGACAATCCGTATCTGTCGCCGTTCGAGGAGTTCCAGCGCTTCAAGACCCACATCGCGATCCGCGACACGTTCGAGGGCGGCAAGCGGCTGGCCTACGGCGCGCGCGCGATCACCGAGGGCGGGTTCCAGTCGGTGCCGAAGGTGTCGTTCCCGGGCGGCGCGCTGATCGGCTGCTCGGCCGGGTTCCTCAACGTGCCGCGCATCAAGGGCAGCCACAACGCGATGCTGTCGGGCATGCTGGCGGCGGAGAAGATCGCCGCGGCGATCGCGGCCGGGCGGGCCAACGACGAGCCGATCGAGTTCGAGCAGGCGTGGCGGGCGAGCGACATCGGCGCGGACCTGAAGAAGGTGCGCAACGTCAAGCCGCTGTGGTCGAAGCTCGGCACCATCCTCGGCGTGTCGCTCGGCGGCATCGACATGTGGACCAACGAGCTGTTCGGCTTCTCGTTCTTCGGCACGCTGAAGCACGGCAAGACCGACGCGGCGAGCCTGAAGCCCGCGGCTCAGTGCAAGCCGATCGTCTATCCCAAGCCGGACGGCAAGATCTCGTTCGATCGCCTCTCGTCGGTGTTCCTGTCGAACACCAACCACGAGGAGGATCAGCCGATCCATCTCGAGCTCGCGAACGCCGAGCTGCAGAAGTCGTCGGAGCTCGGCGTCTATGCCGGCCCGTCGACGCGCTACTGCCCGGCCGGCGTCTACGAGTGGATGGAGAAGCCGGAGGGGATGACCTTCGTGATCAACGCGCAGAACTGCGTGCACTGCAAGACCTGCGACATCAAGGATCCGAACGGCAACATCACCTGGACGACGCCGGAAGGCTCGGGCGGGCCGAACTATCCGAACATGTGATCGGCGCGAGCGATCGCCGAAGACGCGTTCCGCATGCCTGTCGCGCCCGGAGGGAGACCTCCGGGCGCGCCGCGTTTCGAGGGGTGCGAGGG
>CAYYCN010000299.1:0-1762 GCA_964470355.1 uncultured Sphaerotilus sp. | reverse complement strand
TGGTCAGGCCGGTCAGGGCCACGCGCAGACGGTTGCCCGGGGGCTCGTTCATCTGGCCGTAGACCATGGCGACCTTGGACTCGCCCAGGTTCTCCAGGTTCACGACGCCCGAATCGGCCATTTCGTGATAGAAGTCGTTGCCCTCACGGGTACGCTCACCCACACCAGCGAACACCGACAGACCGCTGTGGGCCTTGGCGATGTTGTTGATGAGCTCCATCATGTTCACGGTCTTGCCCACGCCGGCGCCACCGAACAGACCCACCTTGCCGCCCTTGGCGAACGGGCAGATCAGGTCGATCACCTTGATGCCGGTTTCCAGCAGGTCCTGCGACGGGCTCAGCTCGTCATAGGCCGGGGCCTTGCGGTGGATGCCTGCGCTGTGCTCCATGCTCACCGGACCGCGCTCGTCGATCGGGTTGCCCAGCACGTCCATGATGCGGCCGAGGGTCGCGGGACCCACGGGCACCGTGATGTTGGCGCCGGTGTTGCGGACTTCCAGACCACGGCGCAGGCCGTCGGACGAGCCCAGTGCAATGGTACGAACCACGCCATCGCCCAGCTGTTGCTGAACTTCCAGGGTCAGGGCGGTGCCGTCGAGCTTCAGGGCGTCGTACACCTTGGGCATCTGGTCACGCGGGAACTCCACGTCCACCACGGCGCCGATGCACTGAACGACCTTACCGACGGCTTGAGTCAAAGTCTCTGCCATTTTCGTTCCTTCAATCTGTATTCGTTGCTTCTGTTCGATCGTGACGCGAAGTCATCAACCCACGGCTGCGGCACCGCCGACGATTTCCGACAGCTCCTTGGTGATCGCGGCCTGGCGGGTCTTGTTGTAGACCAGCTTCAGCTCGGCGATCAGGTTGCCGGCGTTGTCGGTTGCAGCCTTCATGGCCACCATCCGGGCGGATTGCTCGGAGGCCATGTTGTCGGCCACGGCCTGATAGATCAGCGCTTCCGTGTAGCGCACCATCAGGTTGTCGATGACCGACTTCGCGTCAGGCTCGTACAGATAGTCCCAGCCGTACGCCTGCTTTTCTTCCGCGGTCTGGGCCAGACGCTCGTCGCTCAGCGGGAGCAGCTGTTCCACCATCGGCTCCTGCTTCATCGTGTTGATGAAACGGGTGTAGCAGAGGTAGACCGCGTCCAGCTTGCCTTCGGCGTACTGGTCGAGGAGCACCTTGACCGGGCCGATCAGCTTTTCCAGGTGCGGAGCATCACCGAGTTGCGTGGCGTGAGCCACGACCTTGGCACCGATCCGGTTCAGGAAACCGAAGCCCTTGTTGCCAATGGCCACGGCCTGGACCTTCTGTCCGGCGCCGTCGAGTTCACGCAGCTTGTTGGTGGTCGCCCGCAGCACGTTGGTGTTCATGCCGCCGCACAGACCCTTGTCGGTCGTGACGACGATCATGCCCACCTGACCCGTGCCGCTGTTCTTGACCACGAACGGGTGGTGATACTCCGGTGTCGCCCGCGACAGGTTGGCCGTGATGTTGCGGATCTTGTCCGCATACGGACGAGCTGCCCGCATGCGGTCCTGCGCCTTGCGCATCTTGGACGCGGCGACCATTTCCATGGCCTTGGTGATCTTCTTGGTGTTTTCCACCGATTTGATCTTGCCGCGAATTTCCTTGCCTGCCGCCATGACGATGCTCCTGGCTTAAGCGAAGGACTTCTTGAACGCAGCGATCGCGCCTTGCAGCTCGGCTTCCGCGTCCTTGTCCATGGCCTTGTTGTCCTCGAGCTTCTTCAGCAGAGC
>CAYYCN010000298.1:0-1781 GCA_964470355.1 uncultured Sphaerotilus sp. | reverse complement strand
CCGGCGCCTTCATGGCCATCGGCGCCTATGGGGCCTACAACTTCTTCGTGCGCCTGGATGGCATGCCGCTGGTCCTGGCGCTGTTGCTGGGTGGCGTGTGCTCGACCACCGTGGGGGTGCTGTTCGGCTTGCCGTCGCTGCGCATCAAGGGGCTGTATCTCGCGGTGGCCACGCTGGCCGCGCAGTTCTTCACCGACTGGGCCTTCCTGCGCATCCGGTGGTTCACCAACGATTCGTCATCGGGCTCGGTGAGCGTCGCAGGCTTGAATGTCCTCGGTCTGCCGATCGAGACCCCGGTCCAGAAGTACCTGTTCTGCCTGGCATTCCTGTGCGTGTTCGCCCTGCTGGCCAAGAACCTGGTGCGCAGCAACATCGGCCGCGAATGGATGGCCATGCGCGATATGGACGTGGCCGCCGCCGTGATCGGCATCCGGCCGGTCTACGCCAAGCTCACGGCGTTTGCCGTCAGCTCCTTCATCGTCGGCGTGGCGGGCGGGCTGTGGGGCTTCGTGCACCTGGGCTCGTGGGAACCGGCCGCCTTCTCGGTGGACCGTTCTTTCCAGTTGCTGTTCATGGTGATCATCGGCGGCCTGGGCTCGATCGCCGGCAGCTTCTTCGGTGCCGCCTTCATCGTGCTGCTGCCGCTGTTCCTGGATGCCCTGCCCTCGGTGCTGGGTGTGCCCATCGACACCGCGCTGGCATCGCACCTGACCTACATGATCTTTGGCGCGCTGATCGTGTTCTTCCTCATCGTCGAACCACACGGCATCGCCCGGCTGTGGGCAACGGCCCGCGAGAAGCTGCGCCTGTGGCCCTTCCCGCACTGACCGCGCCCACCCGTTCCCCGTTCCTGCCGGGCGCGGCCCCGGCTCTCCATCCGCCGCACGCAGTACCTCCGTCCAAAACCACCCCGACCAGGAGACCCACATGAACCTGAAGACCCTCGCACTGGCCGCCACCCTCGCTGCCACAGGCCTGTCCGCGGCACTGACCTCCACGGCCGCGCAGGCACAGGCCAAGGAGCAGTTCTTCCCGCTGCTGGTCTACCGCACGGGGCCCTATGCCCCCAACGGCACCCCGTGGGCCAACGGCAAGCAGGACTACCTCAAGATGATCAACGCCCGCGACGGCGGCGTGAACGGCGTGAAACTGACCTTCGAGGAGTGCGAGACCGGCTACGCCACCGACAAGGGCGTGGAGTGCTACGAGCGCCTCAAGGGCAAGGGCGCGTCCGTCTTCGACCCGCAGGCCACCGGCATCACCTTCGCACTGACCGACAAGGTCCCCAACGACAAGATCCCGCTGATCACGCTGGGTTATGGCCTGGCCGCTTCGCAGGACGGGGGCGTGTTCAAGTGGAACTTCCCGCTGATGGGCAGCTACTGGACGGCCGCCGACATCCTGATCCAGCACCTCGGCAAGAAGGAAGGCGGACTCGACAAGCTCAAGGGCAAGAAGGTCGCCCTCGTCTACCACGACAGTCCCTTCGGCAAGGAGCCGATGCCACTGCTGGAGAACCGCGCGCGCACGCACGGGTTCGAGCTGGTCAAGATTCCGGTGACCGCTCCGGGGGTGGAACAGAAGTCCGCGTGGCTGCAGGTGCGCCAGCAACGCCCCGACTACGTGCTGCTGTGGGGCTGGGGCGTGATGAACTCGACGGCCCTCAAGGAAGCCCAGGCCACCGGCTATCCGCGCGAGAAGATGTACGGCGTGTGGTGGGCCGGCGCCGAGCCGGACGTCAAGGACGTGGGTGAAGGCGCCAAGGGCTACAACGCCCTGGC
>CAYYCN010000297.1:0-1783 GCA_964470355.1 uncultured Sphaerotilus sp. | reverse complement strand
GTGACCATCTTCTTCACCCAGGTGTTCCGCGACGGCTTTTTCCATGCCGACATGCACCCGGGCAACATCATGGTGTCGATCGCGCCCGAGACCTTCCAGCGCTACATCGCGCTCGACTTTGGCATCGTCGGCACGCTCGATGAGCGGGATAAGGACTACCTGGCGCAGAACTTCCTGGCTTTTTTCCGGCGCGATTACCGCCGGGTGGCCGAGCTGCACATCGAGTCCGGCTGGGTGCCTCCCGGCACGCGAGTGGACGAGCTGGAGGGGGCTGTGCGCGCCGTGTGCGAGCCGCACTTCGACCGCCCGCTCAAGGACATTTCGTTGGGGCAGGTCCTGCTGCGCCTGTTCCAGACGTCGCGCCGCTTCAACGTCGAGATCCAGCCTCAGCTGGTGCTGCTGCAGAAGACGCTGCTCAACGTGGAAGGGTTGGGCCGACAGCTCGACCCCGAACTGGACCTGTGGAACACCGCCAAGCCTTTCCTGGAGCGGTGGATGAACGAGCAGATCGGCTGGCGGGCGCTGGTGCGTCAGTTGCGCGACGAGGCCCCGCGTTACGCCAAGTACCTGCCGGAGCTGCCGCGTCTGTTGCACGACACCCTCCAGTTGCAGACGCAGCGGGCGTCCGGATCGGGTGCCTCATCGACCGACGCACTGCTCGCGGCCGTGCTGGCCGAGCAGCGCAGTCTGCGGCGCACCTTGCAGGCGGTCACGGGCATTGTGCTGGGCTTCATCCTGGGGGTGATGCTCACGGTGATCGTGTTGCGCTGGCACCTGGGTATCTGAGTGCCTGCAGGGAAAACCCGGTGCCTTCTATAATCGGAAGTTTGCTTTTCTGAATCAACGGTTTAGACATGCCCATCTACGCCTATCGCTGCGAGGCCTGCGGCCACGCCAAAGACGTCCTGCAGAAGATCTCGGATCCGGTCTTGACCACCTGCCCGTCGTGCGGCGCCGAGGCGTTCTCCAAGCAGATCACCGCCGCGGGTTTCCAGCTCAAGGGATCGGGCTGGTACGCCACCGATTTCAAGGGCGGCGCCAGCTCGAGCACGAGCGTGGCGGCCCCGTCTCCTGCTGCCGCGCCGGCGGCGGCTGACAGCGGCTCGGCCGCCTCCGCCACCCCGTGCGGCGGTTCCTGCGCCTGCCACTGAACGTTTGCAAGGACATCCGTGAAGAAGTACGTCATCACCGGCCTGCTGGTCTGGTTGCCCCTGGCCATCACGGTCTGGGTCCTGCTGTGGGCGGTGGGCGTGCTCGACGGGGTGTTCCACGCCGTCCTGCTGGCGCTGAGCGCCGTGCTGCCGGCCAGCAACCAGGGTTGGATCGAGAAGCTGGAGACCATTCCGGGTTTGGGCGTTCTGCTGCTGATCGCGCTGATGCTGTTGACCGGCGTGTTCGTGACGAACTTCGTCGGCCAGTGGTGGATCCGCCAGTGGGACCGCATCATCACCCACATTCCGATCGTCAAGTCGATCTACAGCTCGGTCAAGCAGGTCTCGGATACGCTGTTCTCCAGCAACGGCAATGCGTTCCGTGAGGCGGTCCTGGTGCAGTATCCGCGAGCCGGTTCGTGGACCATCGCCTTCGTCACCGGTGCGCCCAGCGGCGAGGTCGCCGAGCAGCTTGCTTTCGCCACGCAGGCCGACGAATTCCTCAGCCTGTATGTGCCGACCACCCCGAACCCGACCTCGGGCTTTTTCCTGATGGTGCCGCGCCGCGATGTGCGACCGCTGCACATGAGCGTCGACGAGGCGCTGAAGTACATCATTTCCATGGGCGTCGT
>CAYYCN010000296.1:0-1787 GCA_964470355.1 uncultured Sphaerotilus sp. | reverse complement strand
GATGGTCCGCATGACCGACATCTTCCGCGGCAGCATCATCGACGTGACCGACAAGACCTACACCATCGAGCTGACCGGCGATTCGGACAAGCTCGATGCCTTCATCCAGGCCCTGGATGCCGGCGCCATTCTGGAGACGGTTCGCACCGGCACCAGCGGCATCGGTCGTGGAGAGCGCATCCTGCGCCTGTGAACCAGCCCCAGGTCCGGTGCCCCTGACGGTGCCGGGCCAACCCCCGAGGGGGTGGGAAACCTGTCTTGGGGCGGCCCGGCGGCAGGTTTGTGGTGGACATCTGTTCTGCCGGCCCTCGTTGAACGCCATCGCCCCGAATCCACTTATCTGAGAGAGATCCAAATGAAGGTTTACTACGACAAGGACGCTGACCTGTCCCTCATCAAGGGCAAGCAAGTCGTCATCATCGGTTACGGCTCGCAGGGCCACGCCCACGCGCAAAACCTGAACGACTCCGGCGTGAACGTCACGGTCGCTCTGCGCAAGGGTGGCGCTTCCTGGGCCAAGGCCGAAAAGGCCGGCCTGAAGGTCGCCGAGATCGCCGAAGCCGTGAAGTCGGCCGACGTGGTCATGATCCTGCTGCCCGACGAGCAGATCGCCACCGTCTACAACGCCGAAGTGGCCCCCAACCTGAAGCCCGGCGCTTCGCTGGCCTTCGCCCACGGCTTCAACGTCCACTACGGCCAAGTCCAGCCGCGTGAAGACGTGGACGTGTGGATGGTCGCCCCCAAGGCTCCTGGCCACACCGTGCGCGGCACCTACATGCAAGGTGGCGGCGTGCCCCACCTGATCGCCGTCTACGCCGACAAGACCGGCAAGGCGCGTGATCTGGCCATGTCCTACGCTGCTGCCAACGGCGGCGGCAAGGCCGGCATCATCGAAACTTCGTTCCGCGAAGAGACCGAAACCGACCTGTTCGGCGAGCAAGCCGTGCTGTGCGGCGGTGCCGTCGAGCTGATCAAGTGCGGTTTCGAGACCCTGGTCGAAGCCGGCTACGCGCCGGAAATGGCCTACTTCGAGTGCCTGCACGAACTGAAGCTGATCGTGGACCTGATCTACGAAGGCGGCATCGCCAACATGAACTACTCCATCTCGAACAACGCCGAGTATGGTGAGTACGTGACCGGCCCGCGCGTCGTGACCGAAGACACCAAGAACGCCATGCGTCAGTGCCTGAAGGACATCCAGACCGGCGAATACGCCAAGTCCTTCATCCTGGAGAACAAGGCCGGTGCCCCGACCCTGATCTCGCGCCGTCGCCTGACCGAAGAGCATCAGATCGAAATCGTCGGCGCCAAGCTGCGCGACATGATGCCCTGGATCAAGGCCAACAAGCTGGTCGACAAGACCCGCAACTGATCGATGTCCGCGACCCTTCTGCGTGCAGGAGGGTCTGAAATTCGGATCGCAAAGCCGACGGAGCACTGCCCGTCGGCTTTTTTCATGGAAAGTCAGGGCTTTGCTGGTCTCGCCCTGGGGTGGATGCGGTCGTGTGTCGGGCGGAGGACGGCTCAGGGTGATAATCCGGCCCATGAAAGAACCCATTTCCCGCGACCTCGTGCAAGTGGAGGTCGATGAAGACTTTGACGAGCCGGTCGCCGTGCGCCCTCGCCGCAAGGGCATCTACATCCTGCCCAACCTGTTCACGCTGGCGGCGCTTTTTGGCGGTTTCTACGCCATCGTGATGGCCATGAACGGTCATTTCGACAACGCCGCCGTGGGCATCTTCTGCGCGATGGTGCTCGACAGCCTGGATGGCCGCGTCGCGCGCATG
>CAYYCN010000295.1:0-1794 GCA_964470355.1 uncultured Sphaerotilus sp. | reverse complement strand
GCATCGTCGCGTTCAGGCGGTTCTGCTTGACGACGAAGAGCTTCACGCCCGCGTCTCGGCAGGCCTGGACCATCGCCATGCCCTCGTCCCACTTGGTGGCCATGGGCTTTTCGCTCAGCACGTGGCGGCCGGCCTGGGCCACGCGGATGGCCTGCTGCGGGTGCAGGCCGCTGGGGGTGGTCAGCACGACGATGTCGGCATCGCATTCGGCCAGCATCGTGTCGATCGAGGTGTAGGGCTTGGCGCCGGTCTGTTCGGCGGCGGCCTGGGCACGCTCGGGCACGGTGTCGCACACGGCCACCAGCTCGGCGCGGTCGGCGTGCTTTTGCAGCGAGCCGAAGTGGTTCTTGGCGATGCGCCCGCAGCCCACCAGGGCGAAACGGATCTTGCGGTCGGTGATGGGGAGGGGCACGGCGGTGGGCATGTCAACCTTCAAGCGAAGCTTTCGATTTTAGAACCCGCGTCTGCGCGGGGCGGAACCTGCATGGGAGCGGCCTAAAATTGCCGCAGATTTCACGAGCACACGATGAACCACCCCGCACCCGCCGTCCCCGTCGATGACAACCAGCTGATCGCCGAACGCCGCGAAAAGCTCGCCGCGATCCGCGCCCAGGGCGTCGCTTTCCCCAACGATTTCAAGCCCGCCGACCGCGCCGCAGCCCTGCAGGCCGCCGCCGACGGCAAGGACAACGAGGCCCTCGAAGCCTCGCCGGTCACGGCCAGCGTGGGCGGCCGCATGATGCTCAAGCGCGTCATGGGCAAGGCCTGCTTCGCCACGTTGCAGGACGCCTCCGGCCGCATCCAGCTCTACATCACGCAGGACAACGTCGGCCCTGAGAGGCTGGCCGACTTCAAGCGCTGGGACCTGGGCGACATCCTGGGTGCCGAGGGCACGCTGTTCCGCACCAAGACCGGCGAGCTGTCGATCAAGGTGACCTCGATCCGCCTGCTGACCAAGGCGCTGCGCCCGCTGCCTGACAAGTTCCACGGCATGGCCGACCAAGAGCAGAAGTACCGCCAGCGCTACGTCGACCTGATCACCGACGAGCAGGCGCGCGCGCGCTTCGTGGCCCGCTCCAAGGGCGTGTCCTCGATCCGCAACTTCATGGTCGAGAACGGCTTCCTGGAAGTCGAGACGCCCATGCTGCACCCCATTCCCGGCGGTGCGAACGCCAAGCCTTTCATCACCCACCACAACGCGCTGGACCAGGAGATGTACCTGCGCATCGCGCCGGAGCTCTATCTGAAGCGCCTGGTGGTGGGCGGCTTCGAGCGCGTGTTCGAGATCAACCGCAACTTCCGCAACGAAGGCATCTCGGTTCGGCACAACCCCGAATTCACGATGATGGAGTTCTACGCGGCCTACTGGAACCACCACGACCTGATGGACTTCACCGAGGCGGTGCTGCGCCACGCTGCCGTGTCGGCCACCGGTTCGGCCCGTCTGACCTACGCCGGCAAGGAAGTGATGCTGGACGAGCCGTTTGCCCGCCTGTCGGTGCGCGACTCGCTGGTGGTCCACGCCGGCCTGACCGAAGCCGAAGCCGATGACGCCGATGCCGTGCACGCCAAGCTGAAGTCGCTGGGCGAAGAGCCGCCCAAGCACTGGAAGCTGGCTCAGCTGCAGTTCGGCCTGTTCGAAGCCGCGGTGGAAGACAAGCTGTGGCAGCCGACCTTCATCATCGACTACCCGGTCGAGGTGAGCCCGCTGGCCCGCGCGTCGGACACCAACCCGGCCATCACCGAGCGCTTCGAGCTGTTCATCACCGGCCGCGAGTTCGGCAACGGCTTCTC
>CAYYCN010000294.1:0-1797 GCA_964470355.1 uncultured Sphaerotilus sp. | reverse complement strand
GAGCTCATGCCGATCGCGGTGCTGATCGGCACGCTGTACGCCCTGACCACCTTCGCCCGGCATTCGGAGATCACGGTGCTGCGCGCCTCGGGCCTGTCGACGACACGCTTTTTGTTTGCCCTGCTGGGTATTGGCAGCGTTTTTGTTGCGCTGACCTTCATCTTTGGCGAATACCTGGCGCCGCCGGCCGAGCGCGCCGCCCAGCAGTGGCGGCTGGCGGCAACCCGGTCGATGGTGTCCCAGGAGCTGCGCACGGGCTTGTGGGTGCGCGACGGCCGGCGCTTCGTGAACGTGCGCAGTGTCTTGCCGGATACCTCGCTGCAGGGCGTGCGCATCTACGAGTTCGACGAGAGGGCCGTGCTGGTCTCGATCAGCGAGTCCGAGACGGGCGTTCACGAGGGCGCTGCAGAGGGCTGGCGCCTGCGCAATGTTCAGCAGACCCGCTTTCTTGGCGATCGCACCGAGACGCGGGTGCTGCCCGACCTGGTCTGGAAGTCCGAGCTCACGCCCGAAGTGCTGTCGGTGCTGATGGTCGTGCCGGAGCGCATGTCGGTGTCGACGCTGTACTCGTACATCCGCCATCTGGAGGAGAACAACCAGCGCACTACCCGCTACGAGATCGCCCTCTGGAAGAAACTGGCCTATCCGTTTGCGGCGCTGGTCATGATGGGCTTGGCGTTGCCCTTCGGTTACATGCAGACGCGCATGGGCGGCGTGAGCCTGAAGGTTTTCTCCGGGATCATGATCGGGGTGGGCTTCCACCTGCTCAACGGGTTGTTCTCGAACCTCGGCGTGATCAACGGCTGGGTTCCGGCCGTGGCGGCGCTGACCCCGAGCATCGTGTTCCTGATCGCCGCGATGACGATGATGTGGTGGGTCGAGCGCCGCTGAAGCCTTGTCGAGTCAGGCCTTGGGGGTGGCGGGCAGGAGAATGATCCGCGTGCCCGCCAGGCGGTCGTGGAGAAACTGCCTGTCCCGGTCGAAGATCGCCCACCACAGGCCGATTCCGCCCAGCAGTACCGACGGCCAAGCCAGCGCGTAGCGTAGCCAGCCCTGCTTCAGCGATACCGGATTGCCGTCGGTGGTCACAATGCGCAGCTTCCATGTCTGCATCGCCAGGGTCTGGCCGCCTCTGCGCCAGTACCACAGGAAATACGCCCCCAATACCATAAATATATGGAGCCATAGCACACCGCCGGGCGGAGTGTAGTCGGTGCCGGCACCCAGGATGAGCAGCGGAACCATGAATGTCAGCGCCAGCACTCCCAGGAGGAGCAGGCATTCGTAAAGCATGCTGGCCAGGCGCCGGCGCAGGCCGGCCAGTTCGACGGCCTGCCGCCCGGAGCCGGCAGGCCCGGGGCGGATGGATTGTTTGGGCATGGATGGGTCAGGGTTTGGCAGGTGCGATGGCAGCCGGCGTTGTCGGGTCTGCAGGCGTCTGGTTCACCACGGGCGTGGCTGGCAGGGACACGGGGGCGCCTGCGCCGGGCTGCGGCGGGGAGGCGAGTGTCGGCGCTATCGCTGGCACCGCTTCGGTGGTCGGGGTGGGTTGCGGCTTCTGCACGACGATGCGCGGCAGCGCCGGGCGTGGCGGCGGAGGCGCGGTCAGCGGCTTGATGGGCTTGGCGCCGACTTTTGGGGGAAGGGGCTTGACCGGAGGCTTCTTGGCTGCCTCGGTGAAGCGTTCTTTTTCCTCGCTCGGAAGCTCCTTATAGGCGTTCCACTTTTGCCGCAGGGCCTCACGCTTTTCCGGTGGGATGCGCTGCAGGTTGCGATACTGCTCGCGGGCGCGGCTTC
>CAYYCN010000293.1:0-1819 GCA_964470355.1 uncultured Sphaerotilus sp. | reverse complement strand
CGACGCGCTGGCCGGAGGGAAGCTGCTGAAGGATGGTGGCGGACACGGCGTGCTCTCTTTGAGGATCGATCCAGAGGAAACCGCGAATTTTAGGGGAACACCCGATCCATGCCCGGGCGCCCGGAAACGGCCAACTGCGCGGCAAAGACCCCGCATCACCCGCCTTCCCCGGAAGCCCGGGTTTTATAGATTGGTGGACCGACCGGACCATTGGCGGCCCGTGTCCGTTCAGGAACCCCATGATGAGCCCATCGATCCGTTTCCCACACGCCGAGCCGACCTCCGCGACCCCTCGCGCACCCTCCGGCACCCTGCGCAGACGGTTCACCGCCCTGCTCGTGATCTGCGGGCTGTCGACGCTCGTGCCTTCGGCCTTGCTGGGGCACAAGTACTGGGAAGGCGCACAGGCGGCCACGCTGATGGGTGAAGGCATCGCGCCGTCCCGGGAGCTGATCGACGTCGTGCGGCTGACACAACAACACCGGGGACTGTCGGCCGCCTGGTTGGGTGGCAGCGATGCCGCCGCGACCCAGCGCCAAGCCAAGCAGGCGGAGGTGGACGCGGCCATCGCCAAGGTCGACGCCCAGCTTCAGCAGCACCACATCACCTCCGGCCGGTTGATAGACAGCTGGACCCTCGTCAAGCAGCAGTGGCGAGAGACCGTGGCCTCGGTGACGGAAAAGAAGGTGGACGGCAGTGGCTCCTCGGCCTTGCACGGCACGACCCTCGCGCAGATGCTGCGCAGCCTGGATGAGGTGTCGGACCACTTCGGCTTTTCGCTGAGCCCCGATGGGGCGGTGTATTTCCTGGGCCAAGGCACCTTGCACGGCATCCCGGCCATGATCGAACTCATGGGGCAGACCCGGGCGCGCGGGGCCACCCTGCTGTCGTCGCAAACCGCCCTCGACGGCAGCCAGAAAGCCCGATTCGAGTCGCTGCAGGTCCGCATGCGGGACACATTTGACCAGGCCCAGCTCACGCTGAAGAAGGCCGTGGCCCACAGTGTCGACACCCGCACGCAGACCGAATCCATCGCGGCCAAGCTGGCCGAGCATGCCAACCGCGGTGTGGCCCTGGCGCAGGAAAAGGTGCTCACCCCCGACGTCCCGAACTATCCGGCGCTGCAGTACGTGGCCGACGCCACGCAGGTGATCGACGACATGTACGGCGCCCTGGACCAGAGCATGACACTGCTCGAGACCAGCGTGCGCGCACACGCACAGTCGCAGCGCCAGGCGGCGTTTGGCGTGCTCGGCGTGGTGCTGGCCCTGATGGCGGGCGCGGTGGCCTACGCCATGCGAACCGCCCGGGGCGTCCTGCAGGCCCTGGGGGCCGAGCCCGCGGAACTGCGGGCCGTGGCCGAACGGGTGGCGCAGGGCGACCTGTCCCGTCCCTGCGGCGAAGACCGCATCCCCCCCGGCAGTGTGTACGCCTCGCTCACCGACATGCAGACCCGCCTGGCCCAGCTGGTGCAGCAGGTCCGCCACGCCTCCGACTCGATCGCCACCGGCTCGGCCGAGATCTCCACCGGCAACGCCGATCTCAGCCACCGCACCGAGGAACAGGCCAGCAGCCTACAGCAAACCACGTCGTCGATGGAGCAACTGACCGAGATCGTCCGCCACAACGCCGACACCGCCCGTCAGGCCGCCACCATCGCAGGCACCGCCACGGAGGCCGCCGGCAAGGGCGGCACCGTCGTGCAGGAAGTGGTCGACACCATGCAGGACATCGCCAGCGCCTCGCGCAAGATCGCCGACATCACCGGCGTGATCGACGGCATCGCCTTCCAGACCAACATCCTGGCGCTCAACGCCGC
>CAYYCN010000292.1:0-1831 GCA_964470355.1 uncultured Sphaerotilus sp. | reverse complement strand
GGCTACAAGATGCTGCAACTGCTGGCCCTGCCGCTGGAAACGATGGACCGGGCCTTGCTGCAGGCGGCGTTGCAAGACATCGGCAGGAGTTGAGTGTGCACCTGAAATGGCGACACCGCCTGTGGGCGGAGGCCCTGGGCACCGCGCTGCTGCTGGCCACCGTGATCGGCTCGGGCATCATGGCCGAGCGCCTGTCCGGCGGCAACGTGGCGATTGCGCTGCTGGCCAACACCGCCGCCACCGTGGGCGGCCTGTACATCCTGATTGAGGTGTTCGGCCCGGTCAGCGGGGCTCACTTCAACCCGGCGGTCAGCGCCGTGATGGCCTGGCGCGGCGAGTTGTCGCGCCGCATGCTGCTGCCCTACATCGGGGCCCAGTTGCTGGGCGCGGTGCTGGGGGCCTGGTTGGCCCATGCCATGTTCGACCTGCCCATCGTGCAGATCTCGACCAAGCTGCGCACCGGCACCGGCCAGTGGATCGCCGAGGCCGTGGCCACGGCCGGTCTGCTGCTGGTGGTGCTGCGGGCGCCGCCGGGCAAGGCCTCGGCGATGGTGGCGGCCTATATCGGCGCGGCTTACTGGTTCACGGCCTCCACGTCGTTCGCCAATCCGGCCGCCGCCTTCGGGAGACTGTGGAGCGACACGTTTGCAGGCATCGCCCCGGCCAGCGTACCTGCCTTTGTGGCGGCGCAGTGCATGGGCGCGGCACTGGGCGTGCTGGCGCACCGGCTGCTGGGGCGGCACGGCACACTTCACCCTTCCTGATTCCTGCAGGCGGCCCTGGCGAAGTCCGCCCATCTCTCCTCACCGACACAGACCATGTCCACCATCACGATCTATCACAACCCCGCCTGCGGCACTTCGCGCAACACGCTGGGCCTGATCCGCAACAGCGGGGTCGAGCCCACCGTCATCGAATACCTGAAGACGCCGCCCGACCGCGCCACGCTGTGCGCGCTGATCGCCGCCACCGGCCTGTCGGTGCGCGAGGTGCTTCGCGAGAAGGGTTCGCCCTTCGAGGAACTGGGCCTAGCCGATCCCAAGTGGACGGACGATGAGCTGATCGACTTCATGATGCAGCACCCCATCCTCATCAACCGCCCCATCGTCGTCACCCCGCTGGGCACGAAGCTGTGCCGGCCGTCCGAACTCGTGCTGGACCTGTTGCCGCAAGCTCAACAAGGTGCCTTCAGCAAGGAAGACGGCCAGGTGGTGGTGGGCAGCGATGGACAGCGCGTCTGATCTGACGACCGACGTGTCGCCCCACGCCTGCGTGATGCGGGCGTGGCAGGCGCACGAGCGTGAGCTGCTGGGTTACCTTCGGCACCGCCTGGACGACGCCGAAACGGCGGCCGACGTGCTGCAGGACGTGTTTGTCAAGGCGATCCGGCAAGGGGCGGACTTCTGCTCGCTGGCGCAGCCGCGTGCCTGGTTGTTCCAGGTCGCCCGCAATGCGCTGGTGGACCGCCTGCGCACCACGCGACCGACCTCGCCCTTGCCTGACGACTTGTCCGCACCGGAGGAGGCCGCGCTCGCGCCGGTGGACGCCCTGGCCGACTGCCTCGGCCGCTGTCTGTCCGAACTCGGCCCCGAGGATGCCGACATCCTGCGCCGCTGTGATCTGGACGGGCAGACCGTGGCCGCCTATGCCAAATCCGCTGGACTCAGCTTGGCTGCGGCCAAGTCCCGGTTGTTGCGGGCGCGGCAGCGATTGTCCTCCTCGTCGGCCATTTCCTCTTCTTCCTTCTGACAAGGCTTTCCCATGCCCACCATCCAAGTTTTTGATCCCGCCCTGTGCTGCAGCACCGGCGTGTGCGGCACCGACGTCGACC
>CAYYCN010000291.1:0-1916 GCA_964470355.1 uncultured Sphaerotilus sp. | reverse complement strand
CTGGAGCCGCAGCCAGGCCAACCCCTCGGCCCACGCCGTCGACGAAGCCAGCTTCTCCAGTTTCTGAGCCCTTTTTTTCCACAGTTTCCTGAAGCGGTCCCCCACCATGCGTTCCAACCTCCCTGTCACCGGCCGTGAATACCGCCCTGCCGAGGGCTCGGCCATCGTGTCCCGCACGGACACCAAAGGCCGGATCACCTTCGTCAACGACGCGTTCATCGAGGCGAGCGGATTCACCGAATCCGAACTGATGGGGCAAGCGCACAACATGGTGCGGCACCCGGACATGCCGCCCCTGGCTTTCGAGGACCTGTGGAACACACTCAAGGCCGGTCGCCCCTGGACCGGCCTGGTGAAAAACCGGCGCAAGGACGGTGACCACTACTGGGTGGTGGCCAACGTGACCCCGTTGTGGGAGGGAAACACCGTCAGCGGCTACCTCTCGGTGCGCACGCTGCCCACCCGCGACCAGATCGACGGGGCCGAAGCCGCCTACCGCGAATTCCGCGAAGGCCGCGCCACAGGCCTGACGGTGCGCGACGGCCAGGTGGTGCCCGACAAGGCCCTCGGCTGGTTCGCCCGGCTGGGCACCGCCCCCCTGGGCCAGCGGGCCACGGCCGTTGCGGCGGCCAGCACCGTGGCCCTGGGCACCGCCATGACCGGCGCCGCCCTGCAGGCCTGGTGGCTGATGGCCCCCGCCCTGCTGGTGGCGGCCGCCTGCGGCCGCGCCGGCATGCGCATGGTGGCCGACCAGACGGCCGGCATGCACACGGCACAGGATTGGCTCATGCGCTTCGGCCAAGGCCGCTTCGACGGACTGGTCCAGGCCCGGGGCGAAGATGAAGTGGCCGGTGTGATGCGCGCCCTGCGTTGCGTGCAAGTGCGCCTGGGCTTTGAAGTGGCCGACACCGCCCACCGTGCCGCCGAGGCCGGCCGCATCCGCCAGGCCCTGGACGTGGCCGCCACCAACATGATGGTGGCCGACGCCGACTACAACATCGTCTACATCAACCAGGCCCTGCGCTCGATGTTCGCGCAAGTCGAGGCCGACATCCGCAAGGACCTGCCCCACTTCGATGCCAGCCGCATCGTGGGCAGCAACATCGACGTGTTCCACGCCAAGCCCGGTCACCAGCGCCAGATCCTGTCGCGCCTGCGCAGCGAACACCGCGCCCGGCTGAACCTCGGCGGACGGCAGTTCGACCTGATCCTGAACCCGGTCATCGACGCCTCGGACCGTCCGCAAGGCGTGGTCGTCGAGTGGAAGGACATGACCGAGACCCTGGCCGCCGAACAGCGTGAAGCCGAACTCCTGGCCGAGGAGCGCCGCATCAAGGAAGAGTCGCTGCGCATCCGCCAGGCCCTGGACGTGGCCGACCTGCCCATGCGCATCGCCGATGCCGAAGGCACCATCATCTACGTCAACCGCGCACTGCAGAACATCCTGCACCGCGACACGGCCGCGTTCCGCCGCGTCAACCCGAACTTCCATCCCGACCGGGTGGTGGGGGGATCGGCCGGAATGTTCTACGACGATCCGGCTGCGGCCGTGGCTCGCCTGAAGGCGCTGCGCGAGCCGACGCAGTCGCGCCTCGCGCTGGGCGGGCGCACCTACGACGTGACCACCTCTCCGATCCTGGACGCCGAAGGGCGCCAGCAGGGCACCTCCAGCCAATGGATCGACCGCACCGAACAGCTCGCGGCCGAAGCCGAGATGTCCGAGGTGGCCGCCAGCGCTGCACAGGGCGACCTGAGCCGCCGCGTTGTGCTCGACGGCAAACAAGGCTTCTACCTGGCCGTGGGCGAACACCTCAACGGCCTGTTCGACACGCTGTCGCGCACGCTCAACGACGTGAACACCGCCGCGCAGGCGCTGACGGCCGCGGCCGGCCAGGTCTCCTCCACCTCCCAGTCCC
>CAYYCN010000290.1:0-1922 GCA_964470355.1 uncultured Sphaerotilus sp. | reverse complement strand
CGCGCGAGATCATGAAGAACCTGGCCCCGCTGGGCCCGGTGTATCAGGCCGGCACCCTCAGCGGCAACCCGGTGGCCACCGCCTGCGGCCTGGCCACGCTGCGCGAAATCGCCAAGCCCGGTTTCTATGAGGCGCTGGGTGCCAAGACGAAGACCATGATCGCCGGCCTGGCCCAAGCCGCCCAGGACGCGGGCGTGCCCTTCGTGACCGACAGCCAGGGTGGCATGTTCGGCTTCTTCTTCACCGACAGTCTGCCGCAGAACTACAACGTGGTCATGGCCACCGACAAGGAGCGCTTCAACCGCTTCTTCCACGGCATGCTGGACCGCGGCGTGTACTTGGCCCCGGCGTTGTACGAAGCCGGCTTCGTGAGCGCAGCGCACACCGAGGCCGACATTGCGGCCACCGCGGCGGCCGCTGCCGAGGTCATGAAGACGCTCTGACCGCGCGGGCGGCCTGTGCGGCTGCCTCCACCATCATCATCCACGGGTTGCCGGCGTGCAGCCCGTTTCTGTTTTCGTGAGGAAGGAAGCCCTTCATGTCCGACCAACCGTTGGCCCATCAGCCCACTGGCCCCTGCACCTTCAACGGCCAGCCGGCCGTGCACCTGCGCGCACCCAGCGGGGCGCAGGCCACCGTGCTGTTGCATGGCGCGCACGTGGTGTCGTGGATCCCGCCGCTGGGTGAGGAGCAGCTCTACCTCTCGCCCGAGACGGCGTATGGCGGCAGCGCGGCCGTGCGCGGCGGCGTGCCGGTGATCTTTCCGCAGTTCAGCCAGCAGGGGCCGCTGCCGCGCCACGGCTTTGCGCGCAACCGCGCCTGGAAGCTCGAAGAAGCCCAGGTGCGCGGCGACCACGCCTATGCCGTGCTGGTGCTGGAGGACGACGACGCCACCCGTGCGATCTGGCCCCACGCCTTCCGCGTGGAAATGACCGTGAGCGTGGACACCCGCAAGCTGGAAATGGAACTGGCCGTCATCAACACCGGCGACACCACGTTCGAATTCCAGGCCGCGCTGCACACCTACCTGGCCACCGGCGACGTGCGCAAGGCACAGCTCGAAGGCCTGATCGGCCAGAACTACCAGGACAGCGTTGTCGACCAGCCTCGCCAGCAATGGGTGGACGTGGTCACCATCGTCCAGGAACTGGACCGCATCTACTGGAGCCCGCCCAAGCAACTGCTGCTGCGTGAAGTGGGCCGCAAGGTGCTGATCCAGCAGCACCAGTTCGACGACGTGGTGGTGTGGAACCCCGGCCCTGAAAAGTGCGCCGAACTCAAGGACATGCCCGACGACGACTGGCTGCACATGCTGTGCGTCGAGGCCGCGCAGATCGGCGACCGCGTCAGCCTGCCGCCTGGGGAGGAGTGGGCGGGGATGCAGGTGCTGATGTTGGGAGATTGAGCTGCGCCCGGATATGGGGTGCGGTGGCGGGGCGCGGCGGAAGTTGCGCCCCGTTTTGCTTGGGGCCAGGGGTTGCCGTTTTTCATGTCAGGGGTCTCTGCCGTGGTGTTTGCGCTGCCTGTGCTCCACCCAGCGCGGATTCGCTGAAAATGATCCGTTGATGTCCACTCGATGATCCCCAGGAAACAACCATGTCCCACAAGCTCCTGATCGCGGTTCTGGCGGCCTTCTCCGCCAACGTCATGGCCGACGTGAATGTCGGTGTGTCCGTCTCGGCCACCGGGCCGGCGGCGTCGCTGGGGATCCCCGAGAAGAACACCATCGCGCTGCTGCCGCAAAAGATCGGCGGCGAGAAGATCAACTACATCGTGCTCGACGATGCGACCGATCCCACGGCCGCCACCAAGAACATCAGGAAGTTGATCGCCGAAAGCAAGGTCGACGTGGTGGTCGGTTCCACCACCACGCCCAACTCGCTGGCCATGACCGACGTGGCGGTCGAGAACGAGACGCCGCT
>CAYYCN010000289.1:0-1938 GCA_964470355.1 uncultured Sphaerotilus sp. | reverse complement strand
GCATGGTGGTGGAGGGCAAGAACTACTGGTTCCGCGCCCCGGCCAAGCGCCACACGGCGAAGTCCGAGTTCGACATCGAGAAGATCTCGTCGCTGCCGCAGGTCGACATCGCCTACGGCTACGGCAACGCCAACGACATCGCCCCGCGCGCCTTCGCCTCCAACGGCGCCAAGGCCGTGATCCACGCCGGCACGGGCAACGGTTCGGTCTCCGCGCAAGTGGTGCCGGCCCTGCGTGAACTGCGCGCCCAGGGCGTGCAGATCGTGCGCTCGGCGCGTGTGGTGGGTGGCGGCTTCGTGCTGCGCAACGCCGAACAGCCCGACGACCAGTACGACTGGGTCGCCGCCCACGACCTCAACCCGCAGAAGGCCCGCATCCTGACCATGCTGGCCCTGGCCCAAGGCGCCGACAGCAAGGCCCTGCAACGCATGTTCCTGGAGTACTGAGCATGCAGCACCCTGAAAAACTGGCCTCCTACGTCGACCCCGCCCATCCCGGCCCCTGGGGCATGTTCCAGGAGCAACTCGACCGGGTCGAGCCGCACCTGGGTGACCTGGCCCGCTGGCTCGACACGCTGCGCCGGCCCAAGCGCATCCTGATCGTCGACGTGCCCGTGCGCATGGACGATGGCCGCATCGAACACTTCGAGGGGTACCGCGTCCAGCACAACCTTTCGCGTGGTCCCGGCAAGGGCGGCGTGCGTTACCACCCGGCGGTCAACCTCTCCGAGGTCATGGCGCTGTCGGGCTGGATGACCATCAAGAACGCCGCCGTCAACCTGCCCTACGGCGGCGCCAAGGGCGGCATCCGCATCGATCCGCGCCGGCTGTCCGCACCCGAGCTGGAGCGCCTGACCCGGCGCTACACCAGCGAAATCGGCGCCCTCATCGGCCCGGACCGCGACATCCCGGCGCCGGACGTGGGCACCAACGAGCAAGTCATGGCCTGGATGATGGACACCTACTCCATCAACCAAGGCGCCACGCAGACCGGCGTGGTCACCGGCAAGCCCGTCAGCATGGGCGGCAGCCTGGGCCGACGCGACGCCACCGGCCGGGGTTGCTACGTCGTGGCCCGCGAAGCCATGCGCCGCCTGAACTTGTCGATGGAAGGCAGTCGCGTGGCCATCCAGGGCTTCGGCAACGTGGGCAACGCGGCGGCGCGGGTGTTCCACGCCCACGGCGCCCGCATCGTGGCCGTGCAGGACCTGGGCGGCACGATCTACAGCGAAAGCGGACTGGACCCTGTGGCCCTGACCGCTCACCTGCAAGGCGGCGCGGCGCTGAAGGATTTCCCGGGTGTGGAACTCATCGAGGACCACCGCTTCTGGGGCGTGCCTTGCGACGTGATGCTGCCCGCCGCGCTGGAAAACCAGATCACGGAGAAGAATGCCCACGAGATCCAGGCCCGCCTGATCGTCGAAGGCGCCAACGGCCCGACCACGCCGCAGGCCGAGGACATCCTGCTGTCGCGCGGCGCCGTGGTGCTGCCCGACGTGCTGGCCAACGCCGGCGGCGTCACGGTGAGCTACTTCGAGTGGGTGCAGAACGCGTCGAGCTTCTTCTGGACCGAAGACGACATCAACCAGCGCCTGGACCGCGTGCTGTCGGAAGCCTTCGACGCCATCTGGACCACGTCCGTCGAACAGGGCATCGCCTTGCGCACGGCCGCCTTCGTGGCGGCGTGCAAGCGGGTGCTCCAGGCCCGTGCGCAGCGTGGCCTCTATCCCTGATCCTGCCTGGATCGGGATCCCCTTCCGGATCCCGATCCGATTCACCGAAATCCCTCAAGGAGTCTTCAGCATGAAGCATCAGATCCTCGCCCTGGCCGCTCTGGCCCTCGTCGGCACCGCCCAAGCTCAAAGCACCGACACGCTCAAGAAAATCAAGGACAGCGGCTCCATCACGCTGGGCGTGCGCGAATCCTCCGGCGCCCTGG
>CAYYCN010000288.1:0-1950 GCA_964470355.1 uncultured Sphaerotilus sp. | reverse complement strand
TAGCGCCGGGCGAGGAGTCCTACCCGACGATCGTCATCGCGGTCGAGGCGGAGGGCCCGCCAGAACGAGCGTGTGCTCGGCACCGCTCACGCGGTCCTTGTACTTCAGGCCGGTCATCTTCTGGCCGTCGCCGACCACCTCGGTCGTCTGCGCGTTGACGTGGATGGCCACGTTCGGCAGGCTCTTGAGCTTCTCGACCAGCACGGCATCGGCCGGGAGCTGGTCGGCGAACTCCAGCAGGGTGACGCTCTTGACCACACCCGCCAGATCGATCGCCGCCTCGACGCCGGAGTTGCCGCCGCCGATCACCGCCACGTCCTTGCCCTTGAACAGCGGGCCATCGCAGTGCGGGCAGTAGGCCACACCCTTGGTCTTGTATTCCTGCTCACCCGGCACGTTCATGTTGCGCCAGCGTGCACCGGTGGCCAGGATGACGGTTCGGCCTTTGAGCTCGCCCCCGTTTTCCAGCTTCACGGTGGCCAGTCCACCCGGGTGCTCGGCCGGGACCAGCGAAGCCACGCGCTGATGCGCCATCAGGTCAACGTCGTAGGCGCGCATGTGGGCTTCCAACGCCGCGGCGAACTTCGGCCCTTCGGTCTCCTTCACGGAAATGAAGTTTTCGATGCCCAGCGTGTCCAGCGTCTGGCCGCCGATGCGCTCAGCCACCACCCCGGTGCGGATGCCCTTGCGGGCCGCGTAAACGGCGGCCGCCGCACCGGCGGGACCGCTGCCGACGACAAGCACGTCGAACGCCTCCTTGGCGCTCAGCTTGGCCGCATCACGCTGAGCGGCACCGGTGTCCACCTTGGCCAGGATCTCGACCAGTTCCATGCGGCCCGAGCTGAACAGCTCGCCGTTGAGGAAGACCATCGGCACAGCCATGATCTGGCGGGCCTCGACCTCCTGCTGGTAAAGCCCGCCATCGATGGCCACATGACGGACACGCGGATTGAGGATGGCCATCAGGTTGAGGGCCTGCACCACATCCGGGCAGTTGTGGCAGCTCAAGGACATGTACGTTTCGAAGACCAGGTCGACGTCGAGCGACTTCACCTGGTCGATCACTTCGGCCTCCACCTTGGGCGGATGTCCTCCGGCCTGCAGCAGCGCCAGCACCAGCGAAGTGAACTCATGGCCCAGCGGCAGGGCGGCAAAGCGCACGCCCATGTTTTCACCCTTTTTCGTGACCTGGAACGAAGGACGGCGAGTGTCCGCACCGTCATAGCGCACCGTGATCAGCGGCGACAGGGGAGCAATCTCTTCCAGCAGGTCGCGCATCTCGACCGACGACGGGCGATCGTCAAGCGAAGCGATCAGCTCGATGGGGTGACGCAAACGCTCAAGGTAGGACTGGAGTTGGGTCTTGAGGGTGGCGTCCAGCATGGTGGCGTCCTTTCTGCAGAGTGTTCAGGCGAGGTCGGTCCGACCCCATCGATCCCACCCGCCGACGGACCACGCCGCGCGTCAGAAAGGATCGATGAGGCCCGAAGCCCGGAGGGCACCGAAGGGGGGAGGGCCCTTCGGTGAAGGTTCATCGGCAGGCCGGTGGCCCGCCTTGACCAGGGTCATCCTGGAATGGAAAGACCGATCAGATCTTGCCGACCAGGTCGATCGACGGCGCCAGGGTCTGGGCGCCTTCCTTCCACTTGGCGGGGCAGACTTGGCCCGGGTGCGAAGCGGTGTACTGAGCGGCCTTGAGCTTGCGCAGGGTTTCCGACACGTCGCGGGCGATTTCGTTGGAATGCACTTCCATGGTCTTGATGACGCCATCGGGGTTGACAACGAAGGTGCCGCGCAGTGCCAGACCTTCTTCGGCAATGTGTACGCCAAAAGCGTTGGTCAGTTGGTGCGTAGGATCGCCCACCAGCGGGAATTGGGCCTTGCGCACAGCGTCGGAGGTTTCGTGCCACACCTTGTGCGAGAAGTGGGTGTCGGTGGTGACGATGTACA
>CAYYCN010000287.1:0-1952 GCA_964470355.1 uncultured Sphaerotilus sp. | reverse complement strand
TACGGCGCCGGTGGGGTGTCGAGCCTGCCGGTGATCCGCGGCATGGCCGACGACCGACTGCGCATCAAGGTCGACGGCATGGACCTGCTGTCGGCCTGCGCAAACCACATGAACCCGCCGATGTCGTACATCGACCCGACGGCGGTGGGACGCATCGACGTGTTTGCCGGCATTGCACCGGTCAGCTCCGGGGGCGACAGCCTGGGCGGCACCATCGTCGTGTCGTCTCCGGATCCGGTGTTTGCGGAATCGGGGCAGGTGCTGACGCAAGGCGAGCTGGGCGCGGCCTACCGCAGCAACGGTGATGCCATGAGCGGCAACCTGGCCGCCACCTACGCCACCGACCGGGTCAGCCTGACCTACCGGGCCGCGGCGGCCAAGGCCGGCAACTACCACGCGGGCGGCGACTTCAAGGCTGCGGGTCCGGCGGCTGCGGGTCGCGGTTGGCTGGAGGGGGACGACGTGGGATCGACCGCCTACAAGACCTTCAACCACTCGATCGGTCTGGGCCTGCGCCACGACAAGCACCTGCTGGAGCTGAAGCTGACGCAGCAGGACATCGCCTACCAGAACTGGCCCAACCAGCGCATGGACATGACGGGCAACGACAGCCACCAGTTCAACCTGCGCTACAAGGGCCAGTACGACTGGGGTCAGCTTGAAGCACGGGTCTACCAGGAGCGCACCCGGCACGCGATGCAGTTCGGCGCGGACAAGCTTTACTGGTACGGCCCGGGCATGACCGGTGCGAACGATGGCGTGGCCGGCCCGATCTCAGGCGGGGCCACGGGTTACGCCGCCGGCATGCCGATGGACACCGAGGGGCGCAACACCGGCCTGTCCGTGCGCGCGGATGTGCCCTGGGGCGCCGATCATGTGGCCCGGGTCGGTGCCGATCTGCAGCGTTATCGCTTGAGCGACTGGTGGGATCCGTCCGGCAAGAGCATGTACCCCAACGTGTTCTGGAATGTCCGCGACGGTCAGCGCGACCGTCTGGGGGTGTTCGGTGAGTGGGATGCCAAGTGGACCCCGGTGTGGAGCACCCAGTTCGGCCTGCGGCACGAAACCGTGAAGATGGATGCCGGCACGGTCCAGGGCTACAACGCCACTTTCAGCCCCTACGACCAGGCGGCGTTCAACAGCGCCCACCGCAGCCGTACCGACCACAACCTGGATGCCGTGGCGGTGGCGCGTTTCAAACCCGATGCCGGGCAGACCTACGAGCTGGGCTATGCGATGAAGAACCGCTCGCCCAACCTCTACGAGCGCTACGCCTGGTCCAGCCACGGCATGGCCATGCGCATGGTGAACATGGTCGGGGACGGCAACGGCTACGTCGGCAACCTGCAGCTCAAGCCCGAGACCGCCCACACGGTGTCGGCCGTCGCCGACTGGAAGGATGCCGCCGCGTCGCGTTGGAACGTGCGTGTGTCACCGCACTTCACCTACGTGCAGGACTACATCGATGCCGAGCGTTGCCCGACCGGGTCCACCGACAGCGGCACGGCCTGCACCAGTGCCAACCTGACGGCGACCAACGCCTTCGTCTACCTGCGCTACGTGAACCAGTCCGCCCGCCTGTACGGCCTGGACGTGTCCGGCCGCTCGGTTCTGAACGAGTCGGCCTCGACCGGCCGCCTGCAGGCCCGCAGCCAGATCAGTTATCTGCGCGGCAAGAACGCCACGACGGGTGACAACCTCTACAACATCATGCCGCTCAACGCCCGGCTGGCGCTGGAGCAGAGCGTGGGCGCATGGACGGCGGGGGTGGAGTCCGAGCTGGTCAGCGGCAAGAAGGACGTCTCGGCCGTGCGCAACGAGCAAAAGACCGCCGGCTACGGTCTGCTGCACCTGCGCGGCAGCTGGGAGAACAAGCAGGTGCGCTTCGACTTCGGCGTCGAGAACCTGTTCAACCGTTTGTACAGCCATCCGCTGGGTGGGGCGTACACGGG
>CAYYCN010000286.1:0-1956 GCA_964470355.1 uncultured Sphaerotilus sp. | reverse complement strand
GGCCCTTGCCCGAGCTGCTCATCACCGGCTTGACGATGCAGGGGTAGCCGATGCCGGGCTGGCCATCGACGCCGTCGATCGCGGCCTTGAGCTCGTCCAGCGAGTCGCAGAAGCGGTAGGGACTGGTGGGCAGCTCCAGTGTTTCGGCGGCCAAGCGGCGGATGCCTTCGCGGTCCATCGTCAGGCGGGCGGCGCGGGCCGTGGGGATGACCTGCAGCCAGCCTTCGGCTTCCAGGGCCTGCAGCACCGGCGTGGCGATGGCCTCGATCTCGGGCACCACCAGGTCCGGCTGCTCGGCGCGGATCAGGGCCTCCAGCGCGGCCGGGTCGTTCATGGCGATGGTGTGGGCCTGGTGGGCCACCTGATGGCCGGGGGCGCCTTCGTAGCGGTCCACCGCGATCGTCTCGACCCCCAGGCGTTGCAGGGCGATCAGGACTTCCTTGCCCAGCTCACCGCTGCCGAGCAGCATGACGCGGGTGGCTTCGGGGGTGCGGGGCGTGCCGAGTGTGGTCATGTCGTGATCGGTTCGGAAAAGGGAACGGCCGGCCCGCGGACTGCGGCTCGGACTACAGGAGGGTGGTCGGCCCGGTGTCCTCGAAACGCAGGACCTCGAAGTGGATCGTGGGGGCATCCGACTGGTCGGGATTGACCCCCAGGGTGATGGTGCCACGCCCGTGCAGGGTGCAGGCCCCACGCATCAGGGTGAGGAACTCGGACTGCTGGCCAAAACGCACGAAGGTGCCGTTGGAGCTCATGTCGACGAGCTGGAAGGTGCCGCTGTGCCACTCCAGCCGGGCGTGCAGGCGCGAGACGCGGCTGTCGTCCACGCAGTAGGTGACGTCGTGGCTGCGGCCGAACACCACGGGCAGGCTGCCTTGCGAGTGGATGCGCGAGACCCCGGCGCAGGACAGACGCACCCCTTCCGGAGCGGCCGTGGGCAGGGCGTCACCGAACATGGTGGACGCGGCATCGGCTTTGCGGGCTTCGAAACGCCACACTTCCACGGGTTCAAGCCGGCCGCGCAGATGCAGGCGGTCCAGGCGACGGAAGCGCTCGCGCAGATCGGGGGCCAGGCAGGAGCGGGTCTGGGAGGTGACGAGGGTTTCGTTGTCGCCCGCCAGGTCGAGCAAGCGGGCGCACACATTGACGGCGTCGCCGAAGCAGTCCCCGCCCATCTCGATGAGCTCGCCGTGCGCCAGGGCCATCTGCACGCGCAGCACCGGCTGATCGGCGGCGGCCTGCTGCAGGACACGGTCCAGCGAGTCGTGGACTTCTTCAGCCGCCAGCAAGGCGGGCTGGGGCGCGGCAAACACCGCCATGAGCCCGTCGCCCAAGGTCTTGACGACACGGCCCCCGTGGCTCTCGAACAGGCGGCCCACCACGGAGACGCTGTGGGTCACCACGGTGGTGGCTTCGGCATTGCCCAGACTCTCGTAGAGGGCGGTGCTGCCGCGCAGATCGGCGAAGACAACGGTACGGACGCAAGCCTGGGACATTTGGACGAGTTTACCGTGCCAAGCCGTGACGTTCGTCGCGGTACTAGTGCTCGATCCAACAAAAAGACCCGGGGGTACCGGGTCTTTTCGAGGATGACGTGAGGGCCTTGCGGCCCCGCGCTCACAGATTGTCGAGGTAGGTGCGCAGCTTGTCCGAGCGGCTCGGGTGCTTGAGCTTGCGGATCGCCTTGGCCTCGATCTGGCGGATGCGCTCACGGGTCACGTCGAACTGCTTGCCCACTTCCTCCAGCGTGTGGTCGGTGGACATCTCGATGCCGAAGCGCATGCGCAGCACCTTGGCTTCGCGCGGCGTCAGGCTGTCGAGGATGTCGCGCACCACGTCGCGCAGGCCGGACTGCATCGCGGCCTCGATCGGTGCGGTGTTGTTCGTGTCCTCGATGAAGTCGCCCAGGTGGCTGTCGTCGTCGTCCCCGATCGGCGTTTCCATGGAGATCGGCTC
>CAYYCN010000285.1:0-2004 GCA_964470355.1 uncultured Sphaerotilus sp. | reverse complement strand
TGGACATCTTCTCGTTGTCGACGTTGATGAAGCCGTTGTGCATCCACACCTGCGCCAACGGCCGACCTGTGGCGCCTTCACTCTGGGCGATCTCGTTCTCATGGTGAGGAAAAGCCAGATCGGCCCCACCACCATGGATGTCGAAGCTCTCACCCAGCAGGGAGCAACCCATCGCCGAACATTCGATGTGCCAACCCGGGCGGCCGCGGCCGTATTCGCTGTCCCACTTGGCATCCTCGGGTTCGGAAGCCTTGGCGCTCTTCCACAGCACAAAATCCAGCGGATCGCCCTTGCCTTCCGCAACGGCCACACGCTCACCCGCCTGCAACTCGTCCAGCGACTTGCCACTGAGCTTTCCATAACCGTCGAACTTGCGCACCGCATAGTTCACATCCCCACCGTCGACGCGGTAGGCCAGTCCCTTGGACTCCAGCTGCGAGATCATCGACAGCATCTGAGGCACGTAGTCGGTGGCGCGGGGCTCGTGCGTGGGCCGCTCAATGCCCAGGGCATCGGCGTCCTGGTGCAGCGCATCGATCATCCGGTCGGTCAATCCACGCACCGTTTCCTGGTTTTCCAGGGCCCGGCGGATGATCTTGTCGTCGATGTCGGTGATGTTGCGCACATAGGTGACGCGATAGCCGCTGGCCTTGAGCCAGCGCTGGACGACGTCGAACGCCACCATCGAACGGGCATGCCCGAGGTGGCACAGGTCGTAGACGGTCATGCCGCACACGTACATCCTCACATGCCCCGGCTCGAGCGGCTGGAACGGGGACAAGGAGCGGCTGAGGCTGCTGTAGATGTGGAGGCTCATGGACATCATCCGGAGGTGAACACACGTCCGGCCGGTACGACAAGGAGACGAGGGGTGGGACGCCGCGCTCCAGGGTCCGAAGCGGGGCGCAATGAGTATAGCGGGGGGGCCTGCGCGGGGGCACCCGGCCCACGCATCCGGGGCCCCGTCCGATTCCGGCGAGAATCCGGTGCCTCGCGGAGCGAATCCGCCCCCGCGAGCCCACTCACAGGAGAGCGAGACCATGAAGAATTCCTGGCTGCGACGCCGGATCGTGAGCGCCCTGGGCGCGGTGGCCATCGGCGCGTTGACCACGTCAGCCCCCTTTGTCCAGGCCGCGGAACCGGCCGCGCGCCCCAAAGTCCGTTTGAGCACCTCGGCGGGCGACATCGTTCTGGAACTGGACGCCGCCAAGGCCCCCAAGACCGTGGCCAACTACCTGCGCTATGTGAAGGCCGGCCACTACAGCGGCACGGTCTTTCACCGCGTGATCCCGAACTTCATGATCCAGGGCGGTGGAATGAACACCGCCATGGACGAAAAGCCCACCGATGCCCCCATCGAGCTGGAATCGCGCAACGGTCTGGCCAACAAACGCGGCACCATCGCGATGGCACGCACGAATTTTCCGAATTCGGCAACGGCACAGTTCTTCATCAACCTGAAGGACAACGCCTTCCTGGACGCCGCCAATTCACCCGACGGCAACGGCTACGCCGTGTTCGGACAGGTCGTTTCGGGCATGGAGGTGGTCGACAAGATCGCCGCCGTGCGCACCGGCCGCAAAGGCATGCACGGTGACGTGCCTGTCGACCCCATCCTGATCAAGAAAGCCACTCTGGAGAACTGAACCATGGCCAATCCCCAAGTCGATCTGCAAACCACCCTGGGCACCATCCGCGTCGAACTCGACGCTGAGAAGGCGCCCCTCTCGACCGCCAACTTCCTGTCCTACGTGGAAAGCGGTCACTACAACGGCACCATCTTCCACCGCGTCATCAAGGGCTTCATGGTCCAGGGCGGCGGCATGGAACCCGGCATGAAGCAGAAGTCCACCGGCGCCGAGATCAAGAACGAGGCCAACAACGGCCTGAAGAACGACAAGTACACCCTGGCCATGGCGCGCACCAACGCCCCGCACTCGGCCACGGCGCAGTTCTTCATCAACGCCACGAACAACGACTTCCTGAACTTCAAGTCCGAGTCGC
>CAYYCN010000284.1:0-2008 GCA_964470355.1 uncultured Sphaerotilus sp. | reverse complement strand
ACCACCACGCCGTCGCCCGACGTCTGGTCCGCGTTCGCCAGCTGAACCGTCGCCGCCGCCTTCATCACCAGCGTGTTGGTGCCGATGCCGCCGTCGAGCGTGTTCTCGCTGCCCCAGTAGTCGACCGCGTCGTCGCCGCCTCCGCCCGCGATCGAGTCCGCCCCGCCCGCGCCGTGGATCGTGTCGTCGCCCGCCCCGCCCAGGATCACGTTGTCGCCCGACGAGCCGGTGATCGTCACCGCCTGCGCCGCGCCGAGCCCGGCCGCGTCGACGTTCTGGAAGTTGGCCACGCTCGTCCCGTCGCCCGACGTCTGGTCCGAGTTGCCCAGATTGACCGCGACCGCCGTCGTCAGCCGCAGCGTGTTCGATCCCGCCCCGCCGTCGATCGCCGCTTCCGTGCCGCGATAGAGCGCCAGGTCGTCGCCGCCCCCGCCCGCCAGCGTGTCCGCCCCCGTCCCGCCGTCGAGCGTGTCCGCCCCCGCGCCGCCCGTCAGCCGGTTCGCCGCCGTCGAGCCCGTCAGCGACACCCCCGTCGACAGCGCCGCCGCGTCCACGTCGCGGAACCCCGTCACCGTGGTCGAATCGCCCGTCGTCTGGTCGCCCGCGCCCAGGTCCACCGTCGCCGCCGCCTGCAGCGTCAGCGTGTTGACGCCGCCCTCGCCCGCGATCGAGGCCTCCGAACCCCAGTAGTCGACCGTGTCGTCGCCCGCGCCCGCCGCGATCGCGTCCGACCCGCCCGCGCCCCGGATCGTGTCCGCGCCCGCTCCGCCCAGGATCGTGTTCGCCGCCGCCGAGCCGGTGATCGACACCCCCTGCGCCGCCAGAAGCCCCGACCCGTCGACGTTCTCGAACGACGTCACCGCCGTCAGATCGCCCGTCGTCTGATCGGCGTTGCCCAGGTTCACGATCGTCGTCGTCGACAGCACCAGCGTGTCGAGCCCGGTCCCGCCGTCCAGCGACGCCTCCGCCCCCCAGTAGTCGACCCGGTCCTCGCCGCCGCCCGCCTGGATCGCGTCGAGCCCGCCGCCGCCGTGGATCGTGTCCGACCCCGCGCCCGCGATCACCGTGTTCGCGCCCGACGAGCCGGTGATCGTCACCGCCTGGCCGGTCGTCAGGATCGACGCGTCCACGCTCTCCACGTTCGCCACCGCGACCGTGTCGCCCGTCGTCTGGTCCGACCCCGCCGCAACCGCGAGGTCGATCGCCGTGATCCCCCCCGCCGCGTCCAGCACCAGCGTGTCCGAGCCCGCCCCGCCGTCGATCGAAGCCTCCGAACCGGCGAAGTGCAGCGTGTCGCCGCCCGCCCCGCCCGAGAGCGTGTCCGCGCCCCCGCCCGACGTCAGCGTGTCCGCCCCCGACCCGCCCACGATCCGGTTGACGCCCACCGAGCCGGTCAGCCGCACCCCGTGCGACGAATCCAGCCCCGACGCGTCGATGTTCTCGAACCCGCTCGCCGTCACCCCGTCGCCGACCGTCTGGTCCACCGTTCCCAGGTTCACCTCGGCCGACGACTTCAGCACCAGCGTGTCGGCGTCCGCGCCACCCTCGAGGCTCGTCTCCGTGCCCCAGTAGTCGACCGCGTCCGTGCCCGCGCCCGCGTCGACCACGTCGCCGCCGCCGCCGCCGTGGATCGTGTCCGCCCCCGCGCCGCCCGTCAGCCGGTTCGCCGCCGCCGAACCCGTCAGCGTGATCGTCTGACCCGCCCCCAGCACGCTCGCGTCGACGTTCTCGAAGTCCGTCACCGCGACCGTGTCGCCCACCGTCTGGTCCGACCCCGACGTCACCGCCAGATCGACGCTCGTGATCCCCCCCGCCGCCGCCAGCACCAGCGTGTCCGAACCCGTCCCGCCGCCCAGCGACGCCTCCGACCCGTGGAACACGACCCGATCGTTGCCCGCCCCGCCAGAGATCGCGTCCAGACCCGTCCCGCCGTCCAACGTGTCCGACCCCGCACCACCGAGGATCACGTTCAACCCCGACGAACCCGTCAGGGAGACGGACTGCGCCG
>CAYYCN010000283.1:0-2091 GCA_964470355.1 uncultured Sphaerotilus sp. | reverse complement strand
TAGGCCGAGGTGTCGATGCCGGCGTTCTGCAGCGCCTGCACGGCGTAGGGGTTGAGGCGACCGCTCGGCGCGCTGCCGGCGCTGTGGGCCTTCACATCCTTGCCAAGCTTGAGGGCCAGATGGTTGAGCATGCCCTCGCTCAGCACGCTGCGCGCGGAGTTGTGGGTACAAAGGATCAGGACGTGGGTGGTCATGTCGGATCTGAAGCAAGTCAGGACTCAAGAGGCTGCGCTCACTGAGCGCCAATGTCGCGAACGGCGTGTTGCAGGGACAGGGCATCCAGGCGAGGAATGGGCAGAGCCAACATCAGCTCGATGCGCCGTTTGAGCGTCAATGCGGTGTCCATGAAGGCTTTGCGACGGCGAGCGTCGTCGCCTTCCACCGCCACCGGATCGGGCATGCCCCAATGCGCCGTCATGGGCTGACCAGGCCATACCGGACAGACTTCTCCTGCCGCGCTGTCACAGACTGTGAACACGAAGTCGAGAGCAGGCGCGCCAGGCTGCGCGAACTCATCCCAGGACTTGCTGCGCAGGCCAGCGGTGGGGATGTGCAACTCACTAAGTGTGTCGAGTGCCAGCGGCTGCACCGTCCCTCCGGGGTGGCTGCCCGCAGAGTGCGCCACGAAGCGGCCTTGGCCCAGGTGGTTCATCAAGGCTTCCGCCAAGATGGAGCGCGCAGAGTTACCGGTGCAGATGAACAGAACTTGATAGGGCTTGGCAACACTCATAAAACACTCCATGCGACGCCTCATGCGTCACAGCAACGGTTGAGGTGAAAAACTGTCCGGCACGCAGGCAAAACCAATCAAGCCTGCCGGCCACTCAGTTTTCCAGCTCAAGGTGTCATGCGTGTGACGCAATCGAGGTCAACAGCAAGAGTCTTGAGACCGCACCGAAACACTGGTGGACTTGCCGAACGGAGTCGAGGAGCAGCAGGGTTCGGTTTCGACAGCCTCTGCCTGGACATTTGGCGCGCAGCATGCTCCAGCGGCAGGATCGCTCTCTCGGAACACCGGAATATTCCCCAGCGTGTGGAAGTGTTCCCAGGCGATGCCCTGTGGGTCGGTGACCCAGTGCTTCTCGCTGCGCGCGTAGCAGCAGGTGGTAGCACCTTCGTCGAGCAAGGCCATGTCGGCGGCTTCGGCGCGGGCCTTCAGCTCGGCCAGGCCTTCGGCGTCATCGGTCTGGATGCCCAGATGGTCGATGCCCGGTTGACTGCCACGCGTGGAGATGGCGAAGTTGACGGCCGGATCCACCAGCATCCACTTGGCGTAGTCGCCCTCGACTCTGGCCGGTGCGGCGGCGAACAACTTGGAGTAGAAGTCGATGCTCTTGGCGAGGTTGTCGACGTGCAGATGAACATGGAAACGTTTCATGGCAGGGCTCCTGTTCAGCAGGTTGTGCACCCCGAATTGGGAGCGACTTCGCATACCTGTCCTTGGCAGCAATGCGCGGTGAGGTACTCCAGCAATGCGTTCATGTGGTCGATGGCGGGGCGGTAGATCAGATTGCGTCCATCGCGCTCTTGACTCACCAAGTCCGCGCGCGTGAGCTCCTTGAGATGAAATGACAGCGACGATGCCGGCACGTCCAGCATGGCGGACAGCGCACCAGGAGTCATGCCCTGCGGGCCGGCTCCAACGAGCGCCCGAAAGATGCGCAAGCGCACCTCCTGCGCAAGGGCAGACAGGGCAAGGACGGCGCTCTTTTCTTCCATACTTCCATCATCATGGAATAATGGATGGGTGTCAATCGCAAGATCAGCTCGCTCTTGCACATCGCTCGCGGGCCGTCGTCCATCTGGACCCGGCCAACCTCAGGTCAGGAGACCTGCTGATGCTCGGAAAGCCGCATGAAACAAGCTTTCCTGAGGAGTGATTTACCGTCAAAGACCGGTTTGGTCTGGATAGTAAACGGGAGGGTCTCAATCCGGCCTCCGGTTTCCACCGTCACCTCTACCGCCAATCCGTTTCGTTGGCCGGCGATAGCCACCGACAGCTGTCGCGACGTATTTTTTTTTATCAACACGTTACGACAGATTTTCGATAGGTCACGATGGTCCCCGAAGGACCTGATTTCACTCCCACTC
>CAYYCN010000282.1:0-2125 GCA_964470355.1 uncultured Sphaerotilus sp. | reverse complement strand
AATGGTGCATAAGAATATAATCAAAAAAAAATAAACAACATAATTTAAGCAATTAAAGGTATAGATTTAGATAGATGTCAAAGTAAATAACTCAAGTTTCGCAGCAGGCTAAATAGTTAAAAAACAAGACAAAGAGATAAAAAAAGCAGCACGGATATTTGGCTAATAATCTAAATATTAGTATATTAGCAAAGTTTCCACACACAAATAACCATGCTGCACGGTAAAGATATAAATAAGGTTTCAGAATTAAAAAACGGTTTTACCCCCAGGTGGGTCGAACCCGATTTTATTTCCAGTTCATTGAAATGTTTTTCATTTTCGGAGCTCTGCAAAGTTGTCGCCGATCTTAAGGTAAAAGGATATGGCTTCGAGTTTGTGATGACCGTCCTGCTCTCGATGCCCTTCATTGCGGCCAGCAGTGTCAACTCGATGTTGAACGGGTGCGTGCAGCACCATATCGTTGCGGGCAAGGATACGTTCTACCGCTTAAAGAACAACCGGTCAATCTGTTGGCGGATGTTGCTATGGTCTTTTGCGGCCAAGTTCAAAACACTGGCTGACAGCTGTTTGGACAACACCGACAAGCCTAGGTGCATGGTTTTCGACGACACCCTGCTGCCAAAAACGGGCAAGGCCATCGAAATGGTGTCAAGGGTTTACGACCATGTCGCGCAGCGGTATGTCTTGGGTATCAGGCTACTGCTGATGGGGTACTGGGACGGTGTTTCGTTCATCCCCCTCGATTTCTCGCTGCACCGCGAAAAAGGGAAGAACAAAGAGAAGCCTTTTGGCTTGACAAAGAAGGAGTTGAAGAAGCAGCACAAAACAAAGAGGCAAAGCGGTTCGTTTTCCGACGAACGGGCAAAAGAGGCCGACATGTCAAAGATCGACTGCGCCATAAAGATGTTCCGAAGGGCAATAGCCCAAGGTTTTAAGGTCGATTACGTGCTGGTGGACAGTTGGTTCACCTGCGAGGCCTTTGTGAATGCCGTCCTTTCCGTCAAAAAGCAAACGGTGCACCTGATTGGCATGTACAAGACGGCAAAGACCCGGTTCCTTTACAATGGCGGCCACCTCACGCACAAAGAGATACGCAACATGCTCGGGAAACCGAAACGTTGCCGCAAACTGGGGTTTTACTACAACGAAGCATTGGTCCGCTTCAAGGGGAAGCCCATCAAGCTGTTCTTCAGCAAACAGGGGAAAAACGGGAAATGGAAAGTGTTCCTCTGCACCGATACGAAGCTGTCGTTCATCAAAATGATCGAAATTTACCAGGTGCGTTGGACCATAGAGGTTTTCTTTAAAGAATCGAAACAATTGCTGGGGCTTGGCCGTTGCCAGTCGAACTGTTTTGATGCACAGGTTGCCGAGACAACCATTACAATGGTACAGCACATCTTGTTGACCATGAGGTACAGGGTTGACAACTACGAATCGATGGCGGGGCTGTTCGCCCAAGAACGGGAAGCCACGGTGAAACAGCGGCTCGACGAGCGTTTGTGGGGCTTGTTCATCGAACTTGTAAGGACTATCACGGTACTGTTCGAGAATATTGACGAACAGGAACTGCTTGAAAAAATCTTCGAAGACGAAAGGGCTAGCCAAATGGTCAACCAAATACTAAGGAGCGACCCGTTCAAGGCCGAAATGGCTGCATGACGAAAATGGAAAACACAAAATACAGAAATACAGCAATATAAGTAATTACCAACTAATGCACATCGTTGGTGTTGAAAACTTTAAATGGATGTGCGAAACTTCAGTAATTATATTCTAGAAAGAGTTGAGGAAAGTGGAATTGAGCAGACTCCAAATTCACTTTTTCGTATTGCAGATAGGGCTAAAGAATTGTTAGACAAATACTTCATTGCAAAATGGGATAGAAATACTACATGGGAACAGGATTTAAATGATGAATATTATAAATTACAACGGTTTCCTGTATTTGTAGAGTCTTTTGGTGTTATAGGTGATTTTCTTCGATATTTTTATTATCATCCTGCTGTCCAGAACCATTTTTTTCATGAAAAGGAGTTGTTAAATAGTAATCCAAGTATTCCTCAAATTGCACTACAAATAATCAATATAATTACAGGCAACTATCTTTTTAAGAAAGGTC
>CAYYCN010000281.1:0-2129 GCA_964470355.1 uncultured Sphaerotilus sp. | reverse complement strand
TGGGGTTCTTGGGGTTGAACTCCTTCATGATCCGGCACCACAGCAGACGCGCGGCCCGCATCTTGGCGATTTCCAGATAGAAGTTCATGCCCACGGCCCAGAAGAAGCTCAGGCGGCCGGCAAAGGCGTCCACGTCCAGGCCCTTGGACAGCGCGGTCTTGACGTACTCGCGACCATCGGCCAACGTGAAGGCCAGTTCCAGCGCCTGGTTCGCGCCCGCTTCCTGCATGTGATAGCCGGAGATCGAGATCGAGTTGAACTTCGGCATGTACTGTGCCGTGTACTCGATGATGTCGCCGATGATCTTCATCGACGGTTCCGGCGGGTAGATGTAGGTGTTGCGGACCATGAACTCCTTGAGGATGTCGTTCTGGATGGTCCCGGACAGCTTGTCCTGCGAAACGCCCTGCTCTTCGGCGGCAACCACGTAGCCGGCCAGCACGGGCAGCACGGCGCCGTTCATCGTCATCGAGACCGACACCTTGTCGAGCGGGATCTCGTTGAACAGGATCTTCATGTCCTCGACGGAGTCGATGGCCACGCCGGCCTTGCCGACGTCACCCGTCACGCGGGGATGGTCGGAGTCGTAACCGCGGTGCGTGGCCAGGTCGAAGGCCACGGAGACGCCTTGGCCGCCTGCCGCCAGCGCCTTCTTGTAGAAGGCGTTGGATTCTTCAGCCGTCGAGAAGCCGGCGTACTGACGGATGGTCCAGGGGCGCACCGCGTACATCGTGGCCTGCGGGCCGCGGATGAAAGGCTCGAACCCAGGCAAGGTGTTGGCGTACGGCAGTTCGGCCGTATCGGCGGCGGTGTACAGCGGCTTGACCTCGATGCCTTCGGGGGTGGTCCATGTCAGGGACTCCAGTTGCCCCCCCGGCGCCGACTTGGCTGCCGCTGCGGCCCATTGCTCGAGCGTGACATCCTTGAATTGAGGCGTAGACGACATTCAATCACTCCAGCGTCCGGGGCCGCAGGCGACCCCAAAACACGCATTAGTTGCACAAGAATCAGTTTGGCCTGATATCAGGGTAAACCCTTGAATATCCCAACCGCAAACACCCAGCGGCGGCCGACAAAAACGCAGATCCTCATGATACATGACGCATAATTATGTATTCAAGCCACTCCGGCACCCGTTTGCATAGAATCGCGCCGTGAACTCGATTTCTGACTCCAGTCTTGCGCCCAGAGCCCTCTATCAAGCCGTTGCAGAGCGATTGCGCGAACAGATCTTCAACCGTGTGCTTGAACCCGGCAGTTGGATCGATGAGCAGAAGCTGGCCGTGGAACTGGGCATCAGTCGCACCCCCCTGCGCGAGGCCTTGAAGGTACTGGCGGTGGAAGGCCTCGTCACCATGAAGGTGAGGCGCGGCGCCTACGTGACCGAAGTGTCAACCCAGGACGTCAAACACATCTACCACCTGCTCGCCTTGCTGGAATCCGACGCCGCCGCCGCCGCCGCCACAACCGCCTCGAGCGCCCAGCTCCAGGAGTTGCGCAAGCTGCATGACAGCTTGGAGAGAGAGGTTCACCAGCGGGATTTCTATTTCGCTACGAACGAGGCTTTCCACATCCAATTGCTGGAAGTGGCCGGCAATCGCTGGGCCCAGCAGATCGTTGCCGATCTACGCAAGATCATGAAACTCAACCGGCACCACTCGCTGTTCAAGCAGGGCCGAATCGAAGATTCCCTGCAGGAGCATCGCGAGCTCATGCGGGCCCTGGAAAATCACGATGCAGAAAGCGCTCGCCGCTTGATGCGCGTGCACTTTGAAAACGGATTGAGCGCCGCAACACAGACGTGAAAAAGGCCCCCGAAGGGGCCTTCAACACCATCCAATCCGCAGATCAGATGTTGCGGGTGGCGGCACCCACGAACAGCTGGCGGGGACGGCCGATCTTGTACTCGGGATCGCCGATCATCTCCTGCCACTGCGAGATCCAGCCGACCGTGCGGGCCAGCGCGAAGATCGCGGTGAACAGCGGCACGGGGATGCCGATGGCGCGCTGAACGATGCCAGAGTAGAAGTCGACGTTCGGGTACAGCTTGCGGGCCACGAAGTAATCGTCTTCCAGGGCGATCTTTTCCAGGGCCATGGCCAGCTTGAACAGCGGGTCGTTTTCCAGGC
>CAYYCN010000280.1:0-2167 GCA_964470355.1 uncultured Sphaerotilus sp. | reverse complement strand
CATCAATCTTGGCGCATCGACGCCGTCAGGGATTGCGGGAAGTCCCTTCGTATTCGCTCGAGTGGACGTGATCCTCACCGAGTTTCCATTCCATCCCCATGAAAACCATCGGCCTGCTCGGCGGAATGAGCTGGGAATCCACCGTTCCCTACTACCGGATCGTCAACCAGAGGGTCAAGGAGCGCCTGGGCGGCCTGCATTCGGCCAAGGTGGTGCTGTACAGCGTGGACTTTGACGAGATCGAGCGCATGCAGCGCGCCGGAGATTGGGAGGCCGCCGGCCACCTTCTGGCCGCAGCGGGCCGGTCTCTCCAGGCGGCGGGTGCGGATTTCATCGTCCTGTGCACGAACACGATGCACCGGGTGGCGCCGGCCATCGAGTTGGCGGTCGCGATTCCGCTGCTTCACATCGCTGACCCGACCGCCGAGGCCGTGAAACGGGCCAGTCTGGACACGGTGGGCCTGCTGGGCACGAACTTCACGATGGAGCAGCCGTTCTACAAGGACCGGCTGCGCGATGCCCACGGATTGACGGTGCGGGTCCCGCGGGCGTCCAGCCGGGCGGAAGTCCACCGTGTGATCTACGAGGAGCTGTGTCTGGGCACGATCCGGCCCGAGTCGCGTGAACACTACCGTCGGGTCATCGCCGAGCTGGTGTCTGCGGGGGCGCAGGCGGTGATCCTGGGCTGCACGGAAATCTCGATGCTGGTGTCGCAGGAAGATTCGCCCGTTCCGCTTTTCGACACCACGGTCCTTCACGCGCGAAGTGCCGCAGACTTCGCGCTGCAATGAGGCGTTCCCTTCGCATGGCTCTCACGGCGAGGCAGGGCGAACCCGCTTCTGGCCAGGGTGACGGCGGCGACACAATCGGGTGACTTTCCCCTGAACAGGCGAACGCATGCCCGCAAGCAAAGAAGAAGTGGCCGCTTTCCTGGCCGCGGAGTTTCCGCAGAGCAAGTGCGTGGTCGAGTCGGTGGGTGACCGCCGCGCGGCCGTGTCGCACTCCATTGGGGTCCATGAACTGCGCCCCGGCGGCACCGTGGCCGGCCCGGTGCTGATGGCGGTGGCCGATGTGGCGTTGTACGTGGCCATCCTGGGCGAGATCGGCATCGTGCCTCTGGTGGTCACGACCAGCCTCAACATCAATTTCCTACGCAAGCCGACGGCGCAGGCCCGCATCATCGGGGAGTGCACCTTGATGAAGGTGGGGCGTTCGCTGATCGTGGGCGAGGTGTCGCTGTATTCCGAAGGGTCGAGCGAGCCCGTGGCGCATGTGGTGGGAACGTATTCGATTCCACCGAATCGATCTGGCGTCTGACTTCTCAGGATCCTCCCATGCATTCCTCCCACGAGCAGGGCGACGAGCGTGAGGCGCACGTCGCGGTTCTGACCTTCTGGTTTCAGGACATTCCGTCGCGCCAATGGTGGTCCGTGGACTCGGCTTTTGATGCCCTGCTGCGCGAACGTTTCCTGCCCTTGTGGAACCAGGCGGTCCAGGGCGAGTTGTTTGCGTGGCGCACCACGCCGCAGGGCCGATTGGCTGAAATCATCGTGCTCGACCAGTTCTCTCGCAACATGCACCGAGGCACGCCGGCTGCTTTCGCGCAGGACCCGATGGCGTTGGCGTTGTCGCAGGAGGCGGTGGCGGCCGGGGCGTTGGAGGCGCTGGCGATGCCGGAGCAGCGGGTGTTCCTGCTGATGCCCTACATGCACAGCGAGTCGGCGCGGGTGCACGTGGAGGCCGAGCGCTTGTTCGGACAGTGGGCCCCAGCGGGCAATCTCGACTTTGAATTGCGGCACAAGGCCATCGTCGACCGCTTTGGGCGCTATCCGCACCGCAACGCCATCCTCGGGCGGGCGTCGACCCCGGAGGAACGGGCGTTTCTTCAGCAGCCCGGTTCCAGTTTCTGAGACCTCCCGCAGCCCGCCGGTCGTCGGGGCCGGGGGTGCTATCGTGCCGGCATGAGTCCGAGCGTGCGTCGAGTGGTCCAGGCGGTGTTGTACGAGGTGTTGGCGGTCCTGTTTGTGGGGCCGGTCCTGGCGTACTTTTTCGAGGAACCGCTCGCGTCGTCCGCCTTGCTGGCCGTGCTGCTGTCGGGCATCGCCATGACCTGGGCTCTGTTGCAAAGATTGGCGGCAGTCAGAGGTAGGCTGTCGCTCTGCGCCGA
>CAYYCN010000279.1:0-2207 GCA_964470355.1 uncultured Sphaerotilus sp. | reverse complement strand
CGGGGATGTACTGCGCGTCCATGCCCTGGAGCTGGCGCGACTTCACGATCATGTCTTTGAGGATCTTGTTGAGCGCGTGGCCGATGTGCAGCTTGCCGTTGGCGTAGGGCGGGCCGTCGTGCAGCACGAACAGCGGGGCACCGGCGCGGGCCTGGCGCAGGCGCATGTAGCGGGTCGCTCCGGCGCTGCCGTCGTTCCACTCGTTCACCCAGCCCACTTCGCGCTTGGGCAGGTCGCCGCGCATGGGGAACGGGGTGTCGGGCATGTTCAGCGTGGCGCGGTAGGCGCCGCCGGAGGCCTCGGCCTTGTCGCCCTTGGCGGGTTTGGCCGGCTTGGCGTTGGAGGTGTCGGGCTGGGCGGAATCGGTCATGGCAGGGGGCGCCCGTTGGGGCGCTGCTCAGGCAAAAGTGGGGGAGTGCGCCTGCCGCCGTTCATGCATCTGGGCAAGAGGTTCGCCAGACGAGCGCCAGGCCCACGCAAGGTGGGGCTGCCGCGTTAAATTCGATCGCGGGTGGTCTGCCGACGCGTGGCCGCGTGGCCTTGGAGGCCGGGGCGGTGGGCGGAGGATCGGAGCGACATGGACCCGCATTCTAACGGGGCGGCCATGGCCCCAAGGCTTCTCGCTGCCCGTGGTGTTTGGCCGTGCGGGTTCAGGCCCCACCCAGCCAGACCAGTGGTCCGGCCACCTGCTTCGTCAGGGCCATGCCGATGATCCAGGTCAGCACCAGAAGTGCCGCGCCAAAAGCGGTCCACCGCCTGCCAGGAGGGGTGGCCGGTCGCAAGGCCACCACGCCCAGACCGATGTAGACGAGCAGGCCGATGATCTTGCCCAGGAGCCACGGTGCATCCGTGGGATGGATTCCGGCCATCCAGGCCAGGGTCAGCGCACTGGCCAACAGCACCGAGTCGATGACGTGCGGCAATGACCGGGCGAGTCGCGAGCGCACCCAGCTGGCCTGGGCCAGCGCACCGACGCCGCGGGCGACAAAACCCGCCGCCGACAGCGTCACCGCAGTGATGTGCAGGTGCTTGACAAGGGTGTAGTGATCCATGGGGTGTAGAGGGCTGAGGCGTCAGGGGGCGGGAGCCAGGTGCCCAGGGGTCAGGCCCCTGGCTCGAAGATCAGCGCGGAAACATGAAGGTGGTGACCGATTCGGCCCTGGCGGGCGTGGTGCCAGCCACCGGGGTGTCTTCCACCACGGCCAGGGTCACTTTCCGGGTCTGACCGGCCTGTTCCGCGGCGAGTTCCGGTGGCACGCGCACTTGCACGGTGAGGGTGCCGAGCGCTGCCGGATCCAGGGACAGCCCCGGGTTTTCGGCGAGGACCACACCCGGCAGCCCGAGGGCTTCCACATGCACTTTCATGGCCCGCTCGGTCCGGTTGGCGATTTGCAGGCGGTAGATGTTCTCGATCTGACCTTCGTCGACGATGCGGGCCATCACGTTGCGATCACGGATGACGTCCACGAGCAGGTCGCTGCGCCCGGCCAGGCTCGCGATGAAGGCCGAACACAGCACGGTCAGCAAGGTCGCGTAGATCAGCACGCGCGGACGGATCACGCGGCGCAGCATCTCGCGCAGGGAGAGGTGTTGCGCCACACCGTTCTCGGTGGAATAGCGGATCAGCCCGCGCGGGGCGCCGATCTTGTCCATCACGCCATCACAGGCGTCGATGCAGGCGGCGCAGCCGATGCATTCGTTTTGCAGTCCGTTGCGGATGTCGATGCCGGTCGGACACACCTGGACGCACAGGGTGCAGTCCACGCAGTCGCCCTTGCCGCTGCCGGCGGCCACAGCCTTCTTGCTGCGGGCGCCGCGCGGCTCGCCGCGTCCGGCGTCGTAGGTGATGATCATCGAGTCCTTGTCGATGAGCGCACTCTGGAACCGGGCGTAGGGGCAGATGTACTTGCACATCTGCTCGCGCAGGAAGCCGGCGTTGCCGTAGGTGGCCATCGCGTAGAAGGCGATGGAGAACCACTCGCCGGCCGACGCGCCCAGGCTCAGCGAGTCGCCGAGCAGTTCGTGAATGGGCGTGAAGTAGCCCGTGAAGGTGAACCCGGTGACCAGGGCAAAGGCGCACCAGACCAGCTGCTTACCCCCCTTGCGCAGCACCTTTTCGGCACTCCATGGGGCCTGGTCCAGTTTCATGCGGGCCATGCGGTCGCCTTCGATCTTCAGCTCGAACCACATGAAGATCTCGGTGTAGA
>CAYYCN010000278.1:0-2222 GCA_964470355.1 uncultured Sphaerotilus sp. | reverse complement strand
ACCCCCTATATTACGGCCAAAAGGCTATGAATGTGTTATTTTAATATAACAAACATGGGGGGATAGATGATAATAGACCGAAAAAAAATGCTGCAAGACCGTCTTGCAGCAAAGGATTTGGATCACCAGTTTCGTCATAGAATTGAACATGGAATGGGTTGCAGCCCCTTCATATCAGAGGCTATAACAAAAGTTGTTCATGAAGTATATTTGCCGGTTTTGGATTCTCAAGCAAACCTTAAACCTGGACAGATGTTGCTTCAATGCCTCTCTCTGAGCAATGGAAGCACTACTCGGATTGCCGAAGCAGAGCAAGTGATGGTAATTCTAACTATAGACGCAGGCAAAGTAGACCAGGATATACGCAAGAAAGAAGGTGTTGAAGGATTACGCCGTTTTCGCATTTGCCGAATATGCAATGAGGCATACAGCCAAGGCGGCTTACTGACTGTAGAAGATATTGCTTATCGTCTTTTCAATGTCGGTGAGCGAACTATTGTGCGTGACTTGTCATTGATCCGCAAAGATGGAGAGAATCCACCTTTGCGTTCAACAATTAAGGACATAGGACGTACGGTTAGCCATAAAGCTGTCTTGATTAAAAACTGGCTTAAGGGAGATGAGCTCAGCGATCTCAATCGCAAATATAATCACTCTTTCTCGGCAATTGAGTCATACATCAACACCTTCAAGAGAGTCGTATTTCTGAATCATGAAGGCTACGCTGTCGAGCGTATTGCATACATGCAGAAGATATCTGATGCGCTTGTTACGACGTATCTTGACCTGTGGGAGCAATACAAAGAAAAAGCAATGCCTCATAGAATCAGCGAAATCATGGAAATTATCGGTTCAAAAGCTGTATCAAAAAAAAAGAAGCGGAGGGAGTCATGATTGAATCATATGCTCAGAAGCATTATGGCAGCGCTCATAAACGTCTCTTTGCCGCGGCCTTTGATCGTTTTTTAAAAGAATCCGTTCCCCAGGCGGGTGGTCCTGAAGTGCGACAGCTGATGATTGACAAGATCATTGAACTGTTTGATATGTATACAGTTCCGGCAGACCACATTAAACCCGGACAAATGGTATGGGTTGCTGTTGACAAAAATACCCGTGCTGATTCCAAAAAAGTCCTTTATCGTCCTGTCGTATTAACAATGATAACCTTAGCGGAAATCAATGATCTTGTTGCCGGTAAAGCAACACCTTCGCAGCAATTGCAGGGAACAATTGCGCGGGTGCTCAAAGAAAGTTATGCGCAGGGAGCTCTTATTTCTATGCGTGATCTTGCTTTGATTTTTAAACGTTCACCAGCCGACATGTCGGTTGCTCGGCAGCAGTATGAAAAAAAGACATCAGAGGTTTTGCCCACTCCTGCAACATTGCAAGATATGGGAAGTGGCATAACTCACAAAGCTCTTATTCTTAAGAAAATCCTTATCGAGAAAAAGGATATGGTAAAAGTTAGACAAGAGACTCATCATACGCAGCAAGCTATAGATCGTTATCTTAAAAGCTACAAGCGTGTTGAAATTCTTTTAGACGATAAAAAATCAAATTCCTATATTGCTAGTGTAACAGGGTTATCACCATTTCTTATATTGCAATATGAACAAATTTACAGAGAGGCGAAAAGCTCTCAAAATCTTATTTGACACGCCGTATGGCTTTATCGGTGTGGGTTTATTAACTTAACAGGTGAAAAATTAAATTGCATTAGAATCTATTAACATCTGTGGGGGTGACGGCAATTTAAGCAATATGGAATCATTACATTTCGTATAACACAAGTTAATAAACCTGTTATTTATGATTATCAAACGGGCAATGTATAAAGCATCACCCAAAAAGGAGGTATGTATTTTGCGGATAAAAGTGCATAAAAAAAGCTGCTCATAATGAACAGCTTTTTTAACAGAATTTTCTAATCCCTATTCTTTTCCGGCTGAACGGCCACCACCAGTCTTTTTCGTCCTTGAACTCTGAACCTGCATACGTCTCATCTTTTTGATTCGACGTCTCTCGGCTTCCTCTTTTTTACGCTTCTTCTCTTCGCTAGGTTTTTCGTAATATCTCCTTCGCTTGAGTTCTTTGAAGATGCCTTCAAATGCCATTTTTTTCTTCAGGTTCTTGAACGCTTTTTCGATGTCGCCGTTTACTTCAACCTCTAATGGGCTTGTCATAGAAAATCACATCCTTTATTTTTTAATTTTACTAATACC
>CAYYCN010000277.1:0-2320 GCA_964470355.1 uncultured Sphaerotilus sp. | reverse complement strand
GAGAAGACGGGCCTGTACTCGTTCTTCATCATGTTCACCATCGGCATCACCAAGGGCCGCTGGAACACGCTGTTGACCGCGCTGCAGCAGTTCAAGGACGACTACGACCGCAACCAGCCGATCTGGCGCGTGCTGCCGGAGTTTGCGGCCAAGTTCCCCCGCTACGAGCGCATGGGCCTGCGCGACCTGTGTCAGATGATCCACGAGGCGTATGCCGAGGGGGACATCGCCCGCCTGACCACCGAGGTCTACTTGTCGGATGTCGAGCCGGCCATGAAGCCCAGCGAGGCCTATGCCCACATCGCGCACCGCAAGACCGAGCGCGTGGAGATCGACGGCCTGGAGGGCCGCATCATCACCTCACTGCTGACGCCGTATCCGCCGGGCATCCCGCTGCTCATTCCGGGCGAGCGTTTCAACAAGAAGATTTGCGACTACCTGCGCTTCACGCGCGACTTCAATGACCGGTTCCCGGGCTTCCACACCGACGTGCACGGTCTGGTGGAAGAGGACCTCGGCAACGGTCGTCACCGGTACTACGTCGACTGCGTCAAGGTGTGACACCGCTGTCGCCCGGCTGACGATCCGCGATGCGGATCCGCGACGGAATGGACACCCCGCTCAGGCGGGGTGTTCTTTCTTGTCCATGCTCAATTTTCATGAGTGGAAATTGCACATTGACGTGGCAAGATGGAATCTCGGTTCAACGAGTGGTTCCAGATGGCAACGACAATGAAGCAGGCACAGTCCGCCTCCCATGCTTGGCTGGAGGCCGGCGCACTGGAAGCCCTGCGGGAGGCGAGGCATGGCGATCCGTTTGCCGTGCTCGGCCTGCACCGGGTGGGCGAGGGTGAATCGGCCGGATGGGCCTTGCGGTGTTTCCTCCCCCGGACGGTGGGTGTGGAGGTGCTGGATCTGGACGGGCAATGCGTGGGCGTGATGGAGCGCCAGCCCGACAGCGATCTGTTCGTGGCGTTCTGGAGCGGTGACGCCGAATCGTTTGCGTATCGCCTGAAGATCACCTGGGACGGCGGGCACCAGACGCAGACGGCCGATCCTTACAGCTTCGGGCCCCTGATGCCTGAAATGGACGTGTGGCTGATGGCCCAGGGCGAGCATCAGCGTCCGTATGAATGGCTCGGCGCGCATGTGCTCGATCTGGGGGGCGTGGGGGGTGTGCGCTTCTCCGTGTGGGCACCGAACGCCCGGCGGGTGTCGGTCGTGGGCGACTTCAACCAGTGGGACGGTCGCCGCCACCCCATGCGCCTGAGGCGCGAATGCGGGGTGTGGGAGTTGTTCGTTCCCGATGTCCGCGAAGGGGACCTCTACCAGTTCGAATTGCTCGGTGCCGACGGTCATTTGCGCCGCAAGGCCGATCCCTTTGCCTTCAAGGCTCAGATGCGGCCTGAGCGCGCTTCGGTTGTGCAGCGCCTGCTGCCGGGCCTGGCCAGCGACGAACGGCGGCGGGCCGCCAACGCCCTGGATGCGCCCATGAGCATCTACGAGGTGCACCTGGGTTCATGGCGGCGCCACGCCGACGGCACGTGGCTGACCTATCGCGACATGGCCGAGCACCTGGTGCCGTATGCGGCCTGGATGGGCTTCACGCACATTGAGCTGCTGCCGGTGCATGAGTTCCCGTTCGACGGCTCGTGGGGCTACCAGCCCACGGGGCTGTACGCGCCGACCTCGCGTTTCGGGTCTCCGGAAGATCTGCGGGCCTTGGTCGAGGCGGCCCACCAGGCGGGGCTGGGCGTGATCCTGGACTGGGTGCCGGGCCACTTCCCGAGCGACGAGCACGGATTGGCCCAGTTCGACGGTACCCATCTTTTTGAGCATGCCGACCCGCGCGAGGGCTACCACCAGGACTGGAACACCCTCATCTACAACTACGGTCGGTCGGAGGTGCGCAATTTCCTCACCGGCAACGCCTTGTATTGGATCGAGCGCTTCGGGGTGGACGGGCTGCGCGTGGATGCGGTCGCTTCCATGCTGTACCGCGACTACAGCCGCAAGCATGGCGAGTGGGTCCCGAACCGGCATGGGGGCCGAGAGAACCTGGAGGCCATCGATTTCCTGCGCCGCATGAACCGGCTGGTGGGAACCCTGCGACCGGAAGCGATCACCCTGGCCGAGGAGTCGACCTCCTTCCCGGCCGTGTCGCGTCCGCCGTCGGACGATCTGCAGTCGGGTGGACTGGGCTTCCACTACAAGTGGAACATGGGCTGGATGAACGACACGCTGGCTTATTTCTCGAAGGATCCGGTCTATCGCCAGCACCACCACGACCAGATCCGCTTCTCGCTGATGTATGCCTTCT
>CAYYCN010000276.1:0-2352 GCA_964470355.1 uncultured Sphaerotilus sp. | reverse complement strand
ATCACCCCCTCAATGATTTCAAGCACTTAGCCGGACTGTAGATACCGATGCAGTGTTGTTCTTGCAATGGCCCATGCGAATACTGTAGACACCTATCGTGCATCTCAGGATCTCCACCACGAAGCGGGGGGCGCATACCTATCGGTACGCGCAACTCGTCCAGAGCTACCGCCGGCCCGACGGGGTTCCCGGTCACCGCGTCGTGGCGCAGCTGGGCGCCCTGTCCGAAGTGGAGATCGAGAATCTGCGCACCGCCCTGGCTGCATCACGCGACGGCAAGGCTGTCGTGCTTCCCACCGAGAAGCTCCGGGCCAAGGTCCTCGAGAATCTCTCCTACCTCGACGCTGCGGTCGCCTTGGCCGTGTGGCGCGAGTGGCGACTGGACGAGCTTCTCGCAGACCTGATGAGCCCCGGGGAGCAGGAGGTCCCTCCGGCCGACGTCGTTGCCGCCTTGACGATCCAGCGCTGCATCGCTCCCGGCTCGAAGCTCTTCGCTGAACGGTGGTTCCCTCGCACCGCACTTCCGGAACTCCTGAACATCGGACGTGACCAGTTCAACAACACGCGCGTGCATCGAGTGCTCGAGCAACTCGACGCAGCCACCCCCGCGCTACAGGCTCGACTGCCAGCTCGATACTCGTCCCGGGAGGGAGCGTTCACCTCGCTTCTGGTCGACGTGACGGACACCTGGTTCGTCGGGCACGGGCCGGAAGGGCTGGCCGAGAAGGGGAAGACGAAGGAGGGCCTCTATCAGCGCAAGATCGGCATCGTGCTGATGTGCAGCCAGGACGGCTTCCCGCTGCGCTGGCAGGTGATCCCCGGCAGGCAGCACGACTCCAGGGCCATGCTCGAGCTGATCGACTCCGTTCGCCAGGTCGACTGGGTCGGTCAGACGCCGGTGGTTTGTGACCGGGCCATGGGCAAGACCGCGCACCTGCGCAAGCTGTTGGCGACAGGGCTTCGCTTCCTGACCGCGCTCACCGAGGACGAGTTCGACGCGTACGCCGCTGACGCCATCCCCTTCGCAGCGCTCTCGAACGTCGAACTCGCCCAGGGCGAGGAGGACGCCTCGCGGCAGGCAGGCGCAGCCGTCGTCGCCGCGGGAATGAGCCAGGTGACCGACGCCCTCTACGTGCTGGACCTCGGCGTGGTCGAGCGTCGCGACGTCGGGGTTCCTCGGCCGAGCACGACTGCCAGCGCAACCAAGGACCCTCTTCAGCGCTGCGTCGAGCAGGCTACCGAGATGCGTCGCTCGCTCGAGCAGGGAGCGGTCGCCAATGCGCGCGAGGCCGGACGCGCACATGGCCTGGCGAAGGAGCGTGCCGTCGCGCTCCTCCGGTTGCTGCAGCTTGCCCCGGACATCCTGGACGACATCCGGTCGGGGGGCGCCGTCGGGCTGCCCATCCTTGCGGCGCTGAGGGTGGCGAAGCTGGGTGACTTCCAGGCCCAGCGCGCAGCGTTCGACCGCGCCAACTCCGAGGCGAAGCGCAGGCCGCCCCGCCAGCCGCGTCCGAGGGCTCCGTCCATGGCGGTGCAGGAAGAGCCCGTCCGCGTGCGTGCCGTCGTCTGCTTCAACCCTGGGCAGTTCGTCGAACAGCGCTTGGGGGCTGACCAGATGCTGGCCGAGTTGCGCCGCCTGGAGCGCGACCTGAACGAGCAACTGGCGGCCCCGGGGGCGCGCCGAACCCGCGAGAGCGCCTATTCCGAGTTGGACCAGGCACTTCGCCGCCGCAGCGTGCTGGAGGCCTTCGAGATCCTCATCGACGAGTGCCCTACTGGCGACGACGGCAGGGTCTGCTTGAAGGTGGCGCTCAAGCTCCGTGAGCACGTGTGGCACCGGCTTCGTCGCTACGATGGCTTCTCGGTCGTGGTTGCCCACCCCGACTCGCTCGGCACCGGTGCTGACCTGGCCAAGACCTACCGCAGCCGGGACATCGTCGAGAAGGACTTCCACGTCATCAAGAGCCTCGTGGCGCTACGGCCAGTGCGTCACCACACCGAAGCGAAGGTGCGCGCACACGTGACGCTCTGCATGCTCGCCATGCTGCTCGAGCGAACGCTGGAGAAGAAGCTGGCGACGACACCGGCAACGGCGATGACCGCCAGCCGCGTCTTTGAAGAGCTGAGAAGCGTCCACCTCAACAGGGTGGAGCAGCACGGCTCGGTCGTCTGCACCGTGACTCGCCCATCCAAGGACCAGGAGGCGATCCTCAAGGCGCTCGGTCTCGAGAGGCTGGCCGACGACGAGTCGCTGGCCCCCGTCCTCGGGCCTCGGCGCCGAGTTGTATCTACAAGCCAGGGCTAACCGCCTGTAACCACGGGGACTTGCCGTGGGGGGTGGTCAAATCAGGG
>CAYYCN010000275.1:0-2391 GCA_964470355.1 uncultured Sphaerotilus sp. | reverse complement strand
TCACGGCCCAGGGCGATGGCAATCAGCAGCTTCTGCTTCATGCCGCCGGACAGGCGCACAAAAGGGCGGTCGAGGATGGTCGAGGTGTCCAGCCCCAGGCGGGCGGCGATGTCGAAGATGCGCTGCGGATCGGTCTTGCACAGGCTGGCGGCAAAGTCGATCAGCCGGCCCACCGGCATCTTCAGCGGTGGCGGCAGTTGCGGCACGAAGCCGATCAGGCCCAGCACGGCGGTGCGCTCGTTGCGCGGCGAACGGCCATCGATGGTGATGGACCCGTCGTGCGTGTACTCGCCCAGCAGGCAGCGCACGAGCGTGGTCTTGCCGGCGCCGTTGGAGCCGATGAGGGCCACGCGCTCGCCCAACCCGATGTCGAGCTGGATGCCGTCGAGGACTTTGGAGCGGCGGAAGGTCTTGGAGACCGCGTCGAATCGGATCATGGCAACATGAGAATAGTCAAACTTCGCGCCGTGTCAAAGCAGTTTGGACAAACCTTTGACTTCGAACTTCAGCGAGCCGCTCGGGCAGGTGTCCACGCACAGGCCGCAGCGCGTGCAGTCCGGACCGATGGGCACTTCGGTGTCCACGGCGCGGCCCTTGATGACGGTGTCGAGCACGTGCGGCACGAGGCAGACCTTGCGGCAGTCGCCTTCGTGGAAGCAGCCGTCGAGCGTGTACTTGATGCGCACCGGCGAGACGATGCCCACCACGCCGTAGGTCAGCCCGATCGGGCAAACGTAGCGGCACCAGGCCCGGCGCGAGAAGAACACCTCGAAGAACAGCAGCGCGATCACCCACAGCACGGCCAGTCCGGGCCCGTAGATCAGCGCGCGCGACAGGATGCCGGTGGGCGAGATGGCCTCGAACACCGTGTAGCCGGTGGCCAGGGCCAGCAGCGCAAAGACGATCCAGAACACCACGCGCAGGCGCCGGTCGATCGGGGTGTCCTTGACCAGCTTCTTGGCCAGCAGGTGCAGGTGCAGCTTCTCGGCCAGCTCCGAGACGAAGTGGTAGGGGCACACCCAGGAGCAGAAGGTGCGCCCGCCCAGCAGGGCCCAGCCCAGCAGCACGGTGCCGGTGCCGATCAGCAGGTTGTTGATGATGTGCTTGTGGGCCAGCATCACCTGCAGCGCGGAGTTCAGGTCGATCAGGTGGAAGCCGACGAAGCGCGAGGCGGTCAGCGCACCCTCCAGCATCTGGATGTCGAGCTTGTACGACACCAGGAACAGCAGGTTGGCCAGGATCAGCGTGATCCAGCGCCGGTTGCGCCAGGTGTTCTTCTGCACCGCATGGGCGCGGGCGTGCTTCTTCTCGGCGATGAAGTCGCGGTTGCCCTGCTTGAAGATGTGGATCTTCTGGGCGGCAGGCGTGATCTCGGTCGGCTTGACCGGCTCGCGCCCGAACATGATCGCGATCTGTTCGAAGAACCGCTTCTTGAGGGGAGTGCTGCTCATGCTCGCCACACCTCCTGGGGCACGACCTCGATGGCCGCTTCAGGCACCGGACACACCATCTCGCACACGCCGCAGCCCACGCAGGGCTCGTGCACCACGGGCTGGCGGCGCCTGGTGCCGTCGGCCAGGGTGAGGGTCTCGATGGAGATGGCCTTCGTCACCGGACACTCGCGCACGCACAGGTCGCATTCCGGCACGTCGTAGGGGTGGTCGGCAATCGGGATGGGCTTCCAGCGATCGACGCCGATGTATCGCATCTTGCCGTGGAAGTCCGCGCCCCGGGCCTGGCCCTTGAAGCCCTTGCCTTGCGTGGCCAGACAGGACTCCGGTCGCGTCAGGCGGGCCACGCCGATGCGCTCGTTGAGGTTGAGCGTGGGCTCGGCGTCCTTTTCCTTGGCCTTGAGCACGGGCTTGGCGGCCAGGGCGGCGCCTTCGCGCACGGGCAGGAACTCGGGCTTGTGATAGGTCAGTGCGCCCGTCGGGCAGGCCAGGATGCACTGCACGGCGTCGCAGGAGAAGTCGCAGGCCTGGTCGCGTGCGGCGATGAAGGGCACGCCCATGCCGAAGCCGTCCACCAGGTCCGCCAGCTTGATGGCGTTGACCGGGCAGACCTGCACGCATTGGCCGCACTTGATGCACGAGGCCAGGAAGTCCTTTTCGTCCAGCGCACCGGGCGGCCGCAGCCGCTTGTGCTGGGCGTAGGCCGGAGGCAGCCAGCCGGCCAGCGCGGCACCAAGCACGCCGCCGCTGAGCAGCAGCGTGTGCAGCACCTGACGGCGGGCCTGGGTCTGGCGCTCCTTGGACAGCCGCTCGGCGGCCGAGGCGGGCTTTTTGGCGGTCGAAGCCGCCGCGGGCGCCGGCGCTGGGTTGCCGGTGGGGGCGGGGGAAGGGTCTTCCGGGCGAGGGGTGTCGTCGCTCATGACGTCGCTCCGAGGGTGGG
>CAYYCN010000274.1:0-2397 GCA_964470355.1 uncultured Sphaerotilus sp. | reverse complement strand
CCACGCCCAACTCGCTGGCCATGACCGACGTGGCGGTCGAGAACGAGACGCCGCTGATCTCCATGGCCGGCTCCGCCATCGTGGTCGAGCCGATGGACGCCAAGAAGAAGTGGGTCTTCAAGACCGCCCAGAACGACGCGCACATGGCCACCGCCATCGTGCAGCACATGACGGACAAGGGCGTGCAGACCGTGGCCTTCATCGGTTTTGCCGATGCGTATGGCGAAGGTTGGTACAAGGAGTTCGCCAAGATCGCCGAGGCGCGCAAGCTCAAGGTGGTGGCCAGCGAGCGCTATCAGCGCAACGACGCGTCGGTGACCGGCCAAGTGCTCAAGATCCTGGCGGCCAAGCCGGACGCGGTGCTGGTCGGCGGTGCCGGCACGCCCGCGGTGCTGCCGCAGAAGTCGCTCAAGGAAAAGGGCTACAAGGGCCTGATCTACCAGACGCACGGCGTGGCCAATGCCGACTTCCTGCGCGTGGGCGGCAAGGATGTCGAAGGCGCCTTCCTGCCGGTGGGCCCGATGGTGGTGGCCGACCAGTTGCCGGCCGACAACCCGGTCAAGAAGTCGGCGCTGGAGTACGTCGCCAAGTACGAGGCCGCGCACGGCAAGGGCAGCATCAGCTCCTTCGGTGGTCACGCCTGGGATGCGGGCATCCTGCTGCAGACGGCGATCCCGGTGGCGCTCAAGAAGGGCAAGCCCGGCACCGTCGAGTTTCGCCGCGCGTTGCGTGACGCCCTGGAAGGGGTGAGGAACCAGCCGGCCGCCCACGGCATCTTCAACCTGAACCCGAGCGATCACCAGGGCTATGACCAGCGCGCCCGTGTGATGGTGACCATCGAGAACGGCACCTGGAAGCTCGTCAAGTAAGTCGTCTCCCCTTGCGCCGACGCGTCGCTGCCCGCGCGCGTCGGCGTTTCGTTTGCCCGCAGCCGCTTTCGCATGGACCTGCAGATTCTTCTTTTCCTCGCCCAGGACGGCATCACCAATGGGGCCATCTACGCGCTGCTGGCGCTGGCCCTGGTGCTGGTGTTTGCCGTCACGCGGGTCATCTTCATTCCGCAGGGCGAGTTCGTCGCCTATGGGGCGCTGACGCTGGCCAGCCTGCAGGCCGGCAAGGTGCCGGGCACGGTGTGGCTGCTGCTGGGCTTGGGTGCCGTGGTCAGCGTGCTCGACGGCTTGCGCCTGCTGAAGGAGGGCCGCTACGCGCGCCTGCCGGCGGTGCTGATCCTGAACGTGGGACTGCCGCTGCTGGCGGCGGTGGCGCTGTTTGCGCTCAAGCCGGCGGAGCTGTCGCTGTGGCTGCAGGTGTGCATCGCGCTGTTGCTGGTCGTGCCTCTGGGGCCGCTGATCTACCGCGTGGCCTACCAGCCGCTGGCCGGCGCCTCGGTGCTGGTGCTGCTGATCGTGTCGGTGGCGGTACACACGGCCATGATCGGGCTGGGCCTGCTGTTTTTCGGGGCAGAGGGCTCGCGCACGCCGGCCTTCACCGACCTGAGTTTTGAGTTGGCGGGGGCACCCCTGCAGGGCCAGACGCTGCTGGTGGTGGTGGCGTCGGCGCTGCTCATCATCGGGCTGTACTTCTTCTTTGAGCGCACGGTGTACGGCAAGGCGCTGCGCGCCACGGCCATGAACCGCACCGGCGCCCGGCTGATGGGCATTCCGCCGGCGCTGGCGGGCAAGCTGTGCCTGACGCTGGCGGCGGCCATTGGCGCCTTCTCGGGCGTGCTGGTGGCGCCGATCACCACGGTCTATTACGACTCGGGCTTTCTGATCGGGCTCAAGGGGTTCGTGGGCGCCATCATCGGTGGGCTGGCCTCGTATCCGCTGGCGGCGGCCGGGGCATTGCTGGTGGGGCTGCTGGAGTCGTTCTCGTCGTTCTACGCCAGTGCCTTCAAGGAAGTCATCGTCTTCACGCTGATCATTCCGGTGCTGCTGTGGCGCTCGCTGACCTCGCGCCACGTGGACGAGGAGGAAGAGCACGGCGACGACGTGGCCAGTGCGTCGGAAGGCGCGCGCCAGACTTCACCGCGGGTTGCGGCGCTGTGGCGTTACGGTCCGCTGGGCCTGTTCCTGGTGGCGCTGGCGGTGCTGCCCTGGGTGGTGCCCGAGTTCACGGTGACGCTGCTGAACTACATCGGCCTGTACGCCATCGTGGCCGTGGGACTGGTGCTGCTGACCGGCGTGGGCGGGCTGACCTCGTTCGGGCAGGCGGCCTTCGTGGGCCTGGGGGCCTACACCTCGGCCTGGCTGACCACGGCGCAGGGTCTGTCGCCCTGGCTGGGGCTGGCGGCGGGCCTGGTGCTGACGGCCGTGGTGGCGCTGTCCATCGGCTTCATCACACTGCGCATGGGCGGGCACTACCTGCCGCTGGCGACCATTGCCTGGGGCATCAGCC
>CAYYCN010000273.1:0-2480 GCA_964470355.1 uncultured Sphaerotilus sp. | reverse complement strand
GGTACAGCTCCAGGATGTTGGCCGGCGCGGGCTTGAGCACCACCTGGTACTGGTAGTAGTGCTGCAGACGGTTCGGGTTCTGGCCGTAGCGACCGTCCTTGGGACGGCGACTGGGCTGGACGTAGGCGGCCTTCCAGGGCTCAGGACCGAGGGCGCGCAGAAAGGTGGCGGTGTGGCTGGTGCCTGCGCCGACTTCCATGTCGTAGGGCTGCAGCAGGGCGCAGCCCTGGCGGTCCCAGTACTCTTGGAGGCGCAGGATGATTTGCTGGAAGGTCAGCATGTCGGACTCGGGTCGGCGTCAAGAGGGCAAAGCGCGCCGCCGAAGGCGACACGCATCGCATCGAATGGGGGCCGGACGGCGCCACAGGCGGGCTCCAGCCAAGAGGGGAGATTCTAGGCGGGTCGTGCCGGTCGGCCCGTCACGAGCGTGGGCGCCCACAGACGGGAGTCACCGTCCGCCCGGTCATCGCGCCGCGCAGACTGCACCAGGGCATGCAGGCGCCGGGCGGCCGCGTGCCGGTCCTGGCGGCGACACCCCTCCAGGTGGTGCAGCTCACGCCGAAGAGCGGCCATCTCGGCACTGGCGGCCTGGCGTGTACGGGCCAAGGCCGTCATGCGGGCACGCAGCCGGACCAGATGACGCCGCTCCTGGACCCGCCGCCCCCGTTGAATCCGGCGTGCGGCAGCCCGCACCGCCAGCCCGGAGGTCAACCAACCGGTGCGAGGCAAGCGCACCAGCCGCCCGTCGTGCAAGGTCAGCACCAGCTGACACACCCCCAGCGGACCGAGCCAGCGCGCCCCGGCCAGCACGGGCCACGACACCGCAGGACGTTCGATCAACCGGACACTGGCCACGTCCCGGAGAGACACCCGACGCTCCCGCACCCCGAGCCCCCGGTGCCAACGGAGCTCGCGCACGCCCAGCATCACCACGGAGCGGGTGCGAAGGTCCGCCGCCAACGCCACAAGCACACACGCGGCGCAAGCCAGCCAGGCCCAGGTCCGGTCATGCACCGCGTGCGTCAGGATGCCCGCCCCGGCCACCAGCGCCAGCCAGATCCCGCCGACCCCGCCTCCCACCGGCGTGAACAGGGAGCGCTGATACAGAACCCGAAACCGCTCGCCCCCCAACGCGGGATGGCGCCGATGCCACCACCGGATCACCCCGGAGGCCAACCACTGCTCCAACAGCACCAGCCAGCACAGGCCGACACAGAACTCGATCACCGGCACCGCCCACGTCATGTTTGCGCTCCCTCCATCTGGGTCTATCCGGGCACCTGCAAGGCCTGCCACTGGGCCGGCGTGCCCACGTTCTGCCAACGCCCGGAATAGGGCGCCAAAGTGATGCGTCCAGCGACCATGGCCCTGTGCAGCAGCGGCCCCAATGCCGCACGCTCACCGGCCCGGACCCCGTCCAGCAATCCGGGTTTCATCAACGCGAGGTTGGCGTAGGTCTGGCGCGCCAACCCCTCGGCCTCCGGACCGGACCGGCCGTAGGCCACCCCCTCCCCCAGCTCCGGACAACCCGCCCCCGCCGCAAAATCCCCCTGGGGGTGGAAGTCCGGGTTGGGCACCATCCACAAGTGCGCCAGGCTGGGATGATCCGCAAACCGGGCGGCCAGGCCCGCATCAAAACGGAAATCGGGCGCCCAGATGTCCCCGGAAACCACCCAGAACGGGCGCCCCTGCCCGGCCCCCAGCCAGTCCAGCACCGTCGCGATGCCCCCGGCGGTCTCCAGTGCGCCGCCGTGATCACGTCCCTCGTGCGAGTAACGCAGCGACAGCCCGAACCGTCGGCCATCGCCCAGCAGGGGCTCGAACTGGTCTTCCAGCCAGGCGGTGTTGACGATCACATCCCGCACGCCGTCACGCGCCAGCGCTTCCAAGTGCCACTCGATCATCGGGCGACCCCGCACGGGCAGCAGGGGCTTGGGCACCCGGTCGGTCAAGGGGCGCATGCGCTCGCCACGGCCGGCGGCCAGCACGATGGCGCGCGGAGAAAAGGAGGTGTCAGGATTCATGGTTCTTTCAGGCCTGCCAGTTTAGGAAGGCAGTGGCGCCAAGGCGCCCCCGGGTTCCGGTGGAAACGGGCACATTCTGCAGGTTTCGCCCCGGTGCACGAGGCTCGGCGAAGGCCGACAACCGCGCCTTCGCCCCCCCGATGCGCGTGCCACTAAAATCCGACGGTTTTTCTCTACCCCAAAACGGCGCTCCCGCGCCGCCGCGTTCATGGCCGCAATCTCCGCATCCCTTTCGAACCAGATGGCCAACGCCATCCGCGCACTGGCCATGGACGCCGTGCAACAGGCCAATTCCGGCCACCCCGGCGCCCCGATGGGCATGGCCGACATGGCCGTGGCGCTTTGGAAACGCCACCTCAAGCACAACCCCGCCGATCCGCTGTGGGCCGACCGCGACCGCTTCGTGCTGTCCAACGGCCACGGCTCGATGCTGATCTACTCGCTGCTGCACCTGAC
>CAYYCN010000272.1:0-2510 GCA_964470355.1 uncultured Sphaerotilus sp. | reverse complement strand
CGGCGCGCGCGCGCTCGGCCTCGGACAGCGGGGCTTCCAGCGCGGCGGTGTCCGTCACCCGTCGACGCAAAAAGCGGATCAAGCCCCAGAGGCCCGCCACCAGCAGCACAAACGGCCCCGCCCACAGCAGATACGTGGTGGGCTTGACCTGCGGCCGATAGAGCACAAAGTCCCCGTAACGGCTGACGAGAAAATCCTTGACCTCCTGGTCGGACTTGCCGGCCTTGAGCAATTCCCGCACCTCACGGCGCAGGTCCTGCGCCAGATCGGCACGGGAGCCCGCCAGGGATTCGTTCTGGCACACCAGGCAGCGCAACTCCTCCGAGATGGCCATCAGGCGCTGTTCGATGACGGGATCCTCCGCCAACGGGGCCGCCTCCTTGGCCTGAAGCGGTGACCCCATCAGCGCCAACGCCATCAGCACGGTGAACCACACCTTCATGACGACAGCTCCTGGATCAGCGGCCGGATCTTGCGCTCCAGCACCTCGGGCGTCACCGGACCGATCTGCTTGAATCGGATCACCCCGGCTTTGTCGATCAGGTACGTTTCCGGCACACCGTAAACCCCGTAGTTGATGCCCACCCGGCCGTCGATGTCATAAGCCGACAGCCGATAAGGATCTCCGAACTCCGCCAGCCAACGCTGGCCGTCCTCCCGCTTGTCCTTGTGATTCAGGCCAATGATCGGGACCGATCCGGGCGACTTCGCGTAGGCGATGAGCACCGGGTGCTCCTGACGGCAGGACACGCACCACGACGCCCAGACGTTGAGCATCCAGACTTGGCCTTTCATGCTGGCGGGAGAAAAGGTCTGCTCAGGCACATGCAGCTGGGCGATCTCGAACGCCGGTGCAGGCTTGCCGATCAATGGAGACGGCACCTCCCGGGGGTTGAGGTTCAGCCCCACGGCCAGCAGCCCCACCAGACCCAGGAAGCCCACGAAGGGCAGGACAAACTTGTTCATGCAGCGACTCCCGCCGACACCGCCGCAGCGGAGCGGACACGCAGGCGATAACGACGGTCCGAAGCCGCCAGACCGCCCCCCAGGGCCATCAGGAAACACCCGCCCCAGATCCAGTCGACGAACGGCTTGAAGTACACCCGCACGGCCCACGCCCCGGTCTTGTCGTCCAGGGCCTCGCCAAGCGAGACGTAGACGTCACGCGTCAACCCCGCATCGATGGCAGCCTCGGTCATGGGCATCGACGACGTGTCGTAACTGCGCTTTTCCGGGTGCAGGTGCTTGAGGGTCTGGCCATCACGCGAGAGCTCGAAGTCGCCCCGGCTGGCCAGGTAATTGGGACCACGCACTTGGCGCACGTCGATGAAACGGAAGGTATACCCCCCCACCGTCACGGTGTCCCCGGGCTCCATGCGCACATCGCGCTCCTGCTGGTAGGCCCCCACCATCGTCACCCCGACCACAAACGCCGCCAGGCCGAAATGGGCCAGTTGCATCCCCCACCAGGAAAGGGTCGGCCGACCGGGTTTGCGCAGACGATCGACCGTCTGCAGGACGATCGCCGCCATCATCCACCCCACCAGAGCCAGGGCCAGGGCGGCCATGGCCTGCCAGCCGCCCGCGAGCAACGGCAGGCCAATGCCTGCAGCCAGCGCCGCGACTGCAGCGGGCCACAGGCGCCGCAACAGGGCCAGCCCTTCCGCACGCTTCCAGTTCGCCACCGGACCGATCGCCACCAACACCAGCAACGGCAACATGATGGGCACAAACACCGCGTTGAAGTAGGGAGGACCGACCGAGAGCTTGCCCAAACCCAGCGCGTCGATGATCAGCGGATACAGCGTGCCCAGCAACACGGCGGCACAGGCCACCGTGAGCACCACGTTGTTGATGAGCAGGAATGTTTCCCGCGACACCAGGGCAAAACCGCCGCCCGCACTGACCTTGGGCGCGCGCACGGCAAACAGCAGCAGCGAGCAGCCCACCACCACCAGCAACAGCAGCAGAATGAAGATGCCGCGCCGTGGATCGCTGGCAAACGCGTGCACCGAGGTCAACACCCCCGAGCGCACGAGGAAGGTGCCCAGCAGCGACAGCGAGAAGGTGGCGATCGCCAGCAGGATCGTCCAGTTCTTGAAGCTGCCGCGCTTTTCCGTCACGGCCAGCGAGTGCACCAGGGCGGTGGCCACCAGCCACGGCATGAACGAGGCGTTTTCCACCGGATCCCAGAACCACCAGCCGCCCCAACCCAGCTCGTAGTAGGCCCACCACGAGCCCAGCGCGATGCCGAGGGTCAGGCAGGCCCAGGCCACGTTCGTCCACGGCCGCGTCCAGCGCAGCCACTGCGCGTCGATGCGGCGTTCCAGCAGCGCGGCGATGGCGAAGGCGAAGGGCACCGCGAAGCCGACGTAGCCGGCATACAGCATCGGCGGGTGCAGGATCAGGCCGGGATCCTGCAGCAGCGGGTTGAGGTCGCGGCCTTCGGTCGCGGCCGGCAGCAGGCGGGTGAACGGGTTGCTGGTGAAGATCAGGAAGGCGAGGAAGCC
>CAYYCN010000271.1:0-2536 GCA_964470355.1 uncultured Sphaerotilus sp. | reverse complement strand
GCGTGCCCATCGACGGCGTCGAGATCAAGCTGGCCGACAACGGCGAGATCCTGGTCAAGTCCCCGGGTCTGCTCAAGGGCTACTACAAGAACGACAAGGCCACGGCCGAAGTGTTGACCTCGGACGGGTGGTACCACACCAGCGATGCGGGCTTCATCGACGCCAGCGGCCACCTCAAGATCATCGACCGCGTCAAGGACGTCGGCCGCCTGAGCGGAGGCGAACACGACGGCGCCATGTTCGCGCCCAAGTACGTCGAGAACAAGCTGAAGTTCTTCCCGTTCATCAAGGAGGCCGTGGCCTTTGGCAACGGCCGCGAGAAGGTCTGCGCCTTCGTCAACATCGACATCGAAGCCGTGGGCAACTGGGCCGAGCGCCGCAACCTGCCCTACGCCGGATACACCGACCTGGCCGCCAAGACCGAGGTGCTGGAACTCATCCGAGACTGCCTCGAAAAGGTCAACGCCGATCTGGCTCAGGACACCCTGCTGGCCGGCAGCCAGATCAGCCGCTTCCTGGTGCTGCACAAGGAACTCGACGCCGACGACGGCGAGATGACCCGCACCCGCAAGGTCAAGCGCGGGTTCATCCAGGACAAGTATGCGGTGCTGGTGGACGCCCTGTACGGCGGCAAGTCCGAGCAGTTCATCGAGACGGCGGTGAAGTTTGAGGATGGACGCACCGGCAGCGTGTCGGCCACGCTGAAGCTGCTGGACGCCAAGACCTATCCCGCAGTCCGGAAGGCGGCCTGACATGTCGGCCCCTTCCTCCACCCTGACCCCGTTTTCCGCCACCGGCCCGGCGGGGCGCCCTGCTGAGGCCCCCGGCCACCCGCCCCCCACCGACACGCGCCTTCAGGAGAAGCCGGCCATGACGGACGGAAAAAAGATCGGCGAGGTCATCCTCGACGTGGCCAACATCAGCCTGCGCTTTGGCGGCGTCAAGGCCCTGACCGACATCAGCTTCAACGTGCGCGAGCACGAGGTGCGCTCCATCATCGGCCCCAACGGTGCAGGCAAGAGCTCGATGCTCAACTGCATCAACGGGGTCTACACCCCGCAGGAAGGCAAGATCACCTTCCGCGGCCAGACCTTCAGCCACATGAACTCGCGCCAGGTGGCCGAGATGGGCGTGGCGCGCACCTTCCAGAACCTGGCGCTGTTCAAGGGCATGAGCGTGATCGACAACCTCATGACCGGGCGCAACCTGAAGATGCGCTCCAACCTGCTGATGCAGGCGCTGCGCTGGGGTCCGGCCCAGCGCGAGGAGGAGGCGCACCGCGAGTTCGTCGAACACATCATCGACTTCCTGGAGATCCAGGCGTTCCGCAAGACCCCGGTGGGCCGCCTGCCCTACGGCCTGCAAAAGCGCGTCGACCTGGGTCGCGCGCTGGCGATGGAGCCTCAGGTGCTGCTGCTCGACGAGCCCATGGCGGGCATGAACGTGGAAGAGAAGCAGGACATGTGTCGCTTCATCCTCGACGTCAACGACGAGTTCGGCACCACCATCGTGCTGATCGAGCACGACATGGGCGTGGTGATGGACATCTCCGACCGCGTGGTGGTGCTCGACTACGGCAAGAAGATCGGTGACGGCACACCGTCCGAAGTGCGCCAGAACGAGGACGTGATCCGCGCCTACCTCGGCACGAGCCACTGAGCGCAAACGACAGAACACGGGAGACGGACCATGGGATTCTTCCTCGAGACCCTGATCGGCGGCCTCATGACGGGCATGCTGTATTCGCTCATCGCCTTGGGCTTCGTGCTCATCTTCAAGGCCTCGGGCGTGTTCAACTTCGCGCAGGGTGCGATGGTGCTGTTCGCTGCACTGGCGATGGCGCGCTTTTCCGAGTGGATTCCGGCGCTGCTGCACATCGAAAGCAAGTTCCTGGGCAATGCGCTGGCCTTCGTGGCGGCGATGGCCTCGATGGTGGCGGTCGCCTGGGTGATCGAGCGCTGGGTGCTGGGCAAGCTGGTCAATCAGGAAGGCATCACGCTGCTGATGGCCACACTGGGCATCACCTACTTCCTCGACGGTTTTGGCCAGACGCTGTTCGGCTCGGACATCTACAAGATCGACGTCGGACTGCCCAAGGACCCGATGTTCCTGTTCGAGTCCACCTTCCAGGGCGGCGTGATGGTCAGCCAGGAGGACCTGTACGCCGCGCTGATCGCCGCCGCGCTCGTGGCCGGGCTGTCGGCCTTCTTCCAATACACGGCCATCGGCCGGGCGCTGCGTGCGGTGGCCGACGACCACCAGGCCGCCCAGTCCATCGGCATTCCGCTCAGCCGCATCTGGGTGATCGTGTGGTCGGTGGCCGGCTTTGCCGCGCTGGTGGCCGGAATCATCTGGGGCTCCAAGCTGGGCGTGCAGTTCTCGCTGTCCCAGGTGGCCCTCAAGGCGCTGCCGGTGGTGATCCTGGGCGGACTCACCTCGGTGCCGGGCGCCATCATCGGCGGCCTGCTCATCGGCGTCGGGGAGAAGCTCTCCGAGGTCTACATCGGCCCCATGCTGGGCGGCGGCATCGAGATCT
>CAYYCN010000270.1:0-2537 GCA_964470355.1 uncultured Sphaerotilus sp. | reverse complement strand
GCCGTTGACGCCGGGGTACTGCAGCAGCACGCCGAAGGCCGGGGCGGCGTCCAGCGCAGCGGCGATGTCGTTGGTGTGGACCACGTCCACGGTGATGCCCAGCGGCAGCGCGCGGGTGCGCACCACTTCCAGCGACTGCGGCAGCACGTCGTGCGCGACGACGAAGCGGGTCGACTTGCTCTTGCCCACGCGCGCGGCCAGCGTCATCGCTTCGGCGGCGGCGGTGGCTTCATCGAGCATCGAGGCGTTGGCGATGGCCATGCCCGTCAGGTCGGTGATCATCGTCTGGAAGTTCACCAGCGCTTCCATGCGGCCCTGGCTGATCTCGGCCTGATAGGGCGTGTAGGCGGTGTACCAGGCCGGGTTCTCGAGGATGTTGCGCAGGATGACACCGGGCGTGTGAGTGCCGAAGTAGCCGCAGCCGATGTGACTGGTCAGCACGCGGTTCTTGGCGGCCACGGCCTGGAGCTCGGCCAGGGCCTGGGCTTCGGTGACGGGGGCGGGCAGGTCCATCGGCGTCGGGCGGGCGATGGACGGCGGCACGAGGGCGTCGATCAGCGCACGGCGGCTGGCCGGGCCGATGGCGGCGAGCATGCGAGCCTCTTCGGCGGTTTCGGGACCGATGTGGCGGGCGGCAAATTCGGTGGCGTTTTCGAGCGCGGCCAGGGAGGGCAGCGCCGAGGAGGCGGAGGTGGTCATGACGGGCGGGTCAAGCTGTGGGGGGCGGGCGGCCGACCCGGTGGGACGGCCGCTTCAACCGGAACGGGCCGCTCAAAGGCGGCCCGTGGTCGAGACATCAGGGGCTCAGAGGGTCTTGAGCAGGTCGTCGTAGCCGGTGGCGTCCATCAGGCCATCGAGCTCAGCAGGCGCGCTCAGGCGGACCTTGAAGAACCAACCGGCGCCCAGGGGATCGCTGTTGGCCAGGGCCGGGTCGTCGCGCAGGGCTTCATTGACCTCGACGATTTCGCCGCTGACGGGCGCGTACACGTCGGCGGCGGCCTTGACGGACTCGACCACGCCGGCGACGTCGCCCTTGGCCACCACGGTGCCCACGCTGGGCAGGTCGACAAAGACCACGTCACCCAGGGCGTCCTGGGCGTGCACGGTGATGCCCACAACAGCCGCTTGGGCGTCGGCGGTATTGATCCATTCGTGGTCGGCGGAAAACTTGAGGCTCATGAAAGGCTCCGGATCGCAAACAGCCCGAAGGCTGGAGAAGGTTCAGACAACAGGAAGGGGCCGCACGGCGGAACGGTTGCGTTCCGTCGCATCGGTGGATCGATGACGATCGACCCGCCCGGGGACCGTCAACCCCGGAAGTATCGGTGCGGCGCGAAAGGCATGGGCACGATCTTCATGGGCAGGCGCTTGCCACGCACTTCCGCGAAGACCTGACCGTTGAGCACGGCATGGTTGGCGGTGACGTAACCCATCGCGATCGGCTGGCCGATGGTCGGGCCCATGGTGCCGCTGGTGATTTGCCCGATGGCGTGGCCCTGTCCGTCGAACAAGGGCGCACCCTCGCGAACCGGAGCCCGCTCCAGGCCCATGAGTCCCACGCGCTTGTTGGGCGCACTGCTGCCCAGATGACGACCGATCACGTCTGCGCCGGGGTAGCGGCCCTCGCGCTCGCCCCCAGGTCGGCGGACCTTCTGGATGGCCCAGCTCAGACCGGCTTCGACCGGGCTGGTCGCGCCGTGGATATCGTGGCCATACAGGCACAAACCGGCTTCCAACCGCAGCGTGTCGCGAGCGCCCAGACCGGCGGCCTGGACCTCCGGTTGGGCCAGCAGCACCCGGGCCAGGGACTCGGCGTGTTCCACCGGAACCGAGATCTCGAAGCCGTCCTCGCCCGTGTAACCCGAGCGGGTCACGAAGCACTCGGTGTTGGCCAGCCCAAAATGGCCACCGGACATGAAGCCGAGCTTGGCCACCCCGGAGTTCAGGCGCGACAGGGCTTCGACGGCCAGCGGCCCTTGCAGGGCCAGCAACGCCCGGTCGGGCAGCGGAACGACTTGGCAGCGGTGGCCAATGTGGGTGACCAAGTGACGCAGGTCGGCGTCCTTGCACGCAGCGTTGACCACCAGCAGCAGGTCGTCTTCCCGGCGCGTGACCATGAGGTCATCGAGCAAACCACCGCTGGGGCTGGTGAAGAATGCGTAACGCTGCTTCATCAGCGGCAGGCCGACGATGTCCTGAGGCACCAGCGTTTCGAGTGCGGCGGCGGCGTCCGATCCGATCAGACGGATCTGGCCCATGTGAGAGACGTCGAACAGCGCGGCGGATTCGCGGCACTGGCGGTGCTCGGCCATGATGCCGGTGGGGTACTGCACCGGCATGGAGTAGCCGGCAAACGGCACCATCTTGGCGTTGAGTTCGAGGTGCAGGGCATGCAGCGGCGTGTGCTGCAGGGGGGCTGAAGCTTGGGTCATGGTGGACTCCTGAGTCGACGACACCCGCCATCCGCCTCGATCGGATGTGAGGTGCCTGTTCCCTCCCGCAGCGCCTCGGGCGGCGACGGAAGGTCCGGTGAATCC
>CAYYCN010000269.1:0-2547 GCA_964470355.1 uncultured Sphaerotilus sp. | reverse complement strand
GTGTTCAGGAATTCGGTGCAGAAGGCCGGGCCGACGTCGGCGGCCGTGGCCGCCTGGGGCGCATGGCCTTGCGCCCTGAGGGTGCTGGCGATGAGTCGCTCCACCGCCTGCGGGGCCTGTTCTCCGGGCAGCCGGTCGCGCACGCTCCGCACGACGTGGGCTGCGCGGGCCACGACGGCGGGCGACAGCACCTCGATGCGGGCCAGGCGCGCCAGACGTGGGGCGTCGAGCAGATCGCCTGCCGCAGTGCGCAGGATGTGCTCGCGGCGGTCCTGCGGCGGGATGGGCAGTTCCACGATGAGGTCGAAGCGGCGCAGGAAGGCCGGATCCAGGTGCGCCACGCTGTTCGACATCCACAGCGTGGGCACGGCGTTGTGTTCCAGCGCGCGGTTCAGCCAGGCCTTGGGCTTGCCGCTGGTGCGGCCGAAGAAGTCCATGTTCACGGCGAAGACGTCTTCCATCTCGTCGAAGGCCAGCAGCGCCGGGCGGGATTCGAGAAAGGTCTGAGCGGCGCGGTAGGCCCGCAGACGGGTGCGGCCCTCGATGGCGTCACCGTCCGTGTCCTGGCTGACGACTTCGAACAGCGGGTGGCCCAGTTCGGTGGCCAGCACCCGCGCCAGTTGGGTTTTGCCGGTGCCGGGCGGTCCCCACAAGAGCACGTTGACGCCGCGCTGGCCTGTGGCCAGCGCTTGCTGCAGGTGCGGTTGCAGGACGGACAGGGTCTGCGCGAGGTGGGGGTAGTCGGCCAGGGTCAGCTCGGGTGGATCGCAAGGGGCGACGCGGTCCCGCAGCAGTTCCACCGGATCGACGGCGCAGGAGTGCATGAGGTCGGCCATGCTGTCCGACAGGGGTTCCAGCTTGGCGCTCAGGCGGGCCGTCCCCTGGCGGTTCAGGCGCACGAGTCCGCTGCGGTGCAGCAGGCCGTCGCGGGCGAGGGCCTGGCTGATCTGCGTCGCCGGGTGTCCGAGCAGGGTGGACAGGACGTGCTCCATCTGGTGGCTCGACAGGTCGCCCAGGAGGTCGCAGGCATCGTCCAGCAAGCGGTCGTGGTGCACCTGCGTCACGAACACCAGCACGGCGGCTTCGCATTCGGACAGCGACAGCAGTCGGCTCAGCCGCTGGACGTTGCCGGCCAGGGTCGTGGACAGTTGAGGCAGCAGGGGTTGCCGCGCCGCGAGGGCTTCGGCGTGGCGGTGGGTTTCGCGGAGCTGGGCGCGCACGGCGGCGGGATTGAAGGTTTCCGCGTCCACGGGCAACCAGGCCTGCAGCCCGGCGGCCTGGGCCACCCGGTCGTCGTGGAAGTCGTCCGCCTGGATCAATCGGCGATGTCCGGACAGCGGCACGAGCAGGCGCAACAGCCACAGGTGCCGCAGCGGTGAGGTGTCGTCTGGTCCGATGGGGCCGTCGTCGCCGTTGGTGGGCTGGCGGAACGGCCATTCCAGACGCGGTTTGCGGGCCATGCGGGATCTCCTGCTCGTGTGGGGATGAGCGGGATCTTGTGCTGGGGGTGCGACAAAAACTGCCGCAGGAACGCGCTGTCAAAGCAGGCGAGTCCCACCCATGTGCATGGCACCGGGCCGATGGAAATTGGGTGAGGGCGCCCGTGCGAGTCGCCCGGCAGGGTCAATGCCGACCGACCAGCTCCGCCACCGCCGCCCGAATCGGCCCCGCCGTCACCGCCGTCGGCGGCTGGAACGGATTGCCCTGGATCAGCACGATGGCCGCGGTGGGTGCCGCCGCCAGTGCAAACAGCAGGATGGACACCAGCGCCGCGCGCGGCTTGTCCACGTGCACCACGGCCACCGACAGCAGCGTCAGCAGGCCCAGAAACGCCATGCCGCACCACTTCAACGGGTTCACGTGGGTGCGGCTCAGCGCGACGCGTTGTTGGTGCTCGTCGCGGATCTCCGCCGCCCGGGCCAGCATCATGGCCTGCACGTTCAGGCCCACGGCCTTTTCCACGGAAGGGCGGGTCAGCAGCAGGAGCAGGGCGTCGGCGCGCTGCACCACTTCCGGGTTTTCGGCGCGCTGGGCCAGGGCGGGCCATTCGTCGGCGCTGGCGGTGGCGTAGGCCGTGAGGGCACGGCGCAGGGCCGCCTGTTCCTCGGCAGGCAGGGCCCCGGAGAGCGCCGCCAGGCTGTGCAGCGCATCGGCCTCCTTGTAGACCGAGCGCATCGCGCGGTCGTGGGCGCTCCAGGTGTCGTTGGCCAGGAAGGCCAGCGTCAGCCCGAACAACACCCCGACGATGTTGATGAAGGGCGGCGCCACGCCTTGCAGGCTGCGGGCCCATTCGCCCCACCGCCGGCTTTGCAGAAACCCGTGAATCCCCGCCACGGCCGCGAAGGTGCCCAGCACGGCAGCTGCGGCGTAGCCGTAGTGGTCGTAGGTGTGCCAGGCGGCCGGGGTCATGGTGCTGCGGTGGTGGGGGACGTGGGGATCAGACCCCGCGCGCCCGGTCTTCGCGGAACTGCTTGCGGAAGGACTCGAACCGTCCCGCATCCAGCGCGTCGCGCACTTCCTGCATCAGGTTCAGGTAGTAGTGCAGGT
>CAYYCN010000268.1:0-2556 GCA_964470355.1 uncultured Sphaerotilus sp. | reverse complement strand
ACGGCCGCCGCGACAACGCCTACAAGGCGCGCATCAAGATCCTGGTGAAGGCCGAGGGACAGAAGTACTTCGACGCCGTCGAGGCCGAGTTCAAGCAGATCCTGGAGCGCGATGCCGACGGCGCCGCCCACCTGATCCCGCAAGCCGAGCTGGACCGCGTGGCCGCCTGCTTCGTGCGCCCGGCCGGTGTGGCCCCCGCCGCAGAACCCGCCGCTTTGACGGAAGACACCCCGGTGGCCTACCGTCGCTGGATCGAGCGCAACGTGCACGCCCACCAAGTCAGCGGCTATCGTGGCGTGACGCTGTCGGTCAAGCGCGCCGGCCAAGCCCCGGGCGACGCCACCGATGCCCAATTCGACGCCGCCGCCGACCTCGCCGACCGTTTCTCGTGCGGCGAACTGCGCGTCACCCACGACCAGAACCTGCTGCTGCCCTGGGTGAAGGCCGCCGACCTGCCCGCGCTGTACGAGGCCGCCAAGGCCGCCGGCTACGCCACGCCCAACATCGGTCTGGTCACCGACATGATCGCCTGCCCCGGCGGCGACTTCTGTGCGCTGGCCAACGCCCGCTCCATCCCGGTAGCTGCCGAGATCACCGAGCGCCTGTCCGATCTGGACGAGGTGTTCGACCTGGGCGACATCGACCTGCACATCTCCGGCTGCATCAACTCCTGCGGCCACCACCACACGGGCCACATCGGCATCCTCGGCGTCGACAAGGACGGCACCGAGTGGTATCAGGTCTCGCTGGGCGGCTCGGACGGCTCCAACCACGCCCCCACCGCCGTGGCCGGCAAGGTCATCGGCCCGTCGTTTGCGGCTTCCGAAGTGACCGACGCCGTGGAAGCCGTGCTCGACGTCTACCGCGAGCAGCGCCAAGGTGGCGAGAAATTCATCGACACGGTGCGCCGCATCGGTCTGGAGCCCTTCAAGGTCGCCGCCAACGCCGTGCGCACGACCACCAAGGCCCACTGATCCGCCCCCGCACAGATTACGGAGTGAACCCCATGAAGTTCATCGACACCCACACCGACGCCTGGCACACCGTGGTCGGCGAAGACGGCCCCTCACCCCACCCCATCGCCAAGAACCACCAGCTGCTGACGCTGGAGCAGTGGCACGCCGTGCGCGACCACTGGTCGCACGACCTGATCGTCGGCGTGATCGTGCCCAACACCGCCGACATCGAGGCGCTGGAAGCCGACTTGCCTCGCCTGTCGCTGATCGTGCTGAATTTTCCCAAGTGGGTCGACGGCCGCGCCTACAGTCAGGCCCGCCTGCTGCGCTCGCGCTACGCCTTCCAGGGTGAAGTGCGCGCCACCGGCGACGTGGTCGTGGACATGCTGCCCCTGCTCAAGCGCACCGGCTTCGACGCCGTGCAACTGCGCCCCGGCCAGAGCCGCGAGATCGCCGAAAGCACGCTGGCAGCCTTCGGCGGCCACTACCAGGCCGACGTGACCCAGCACCAGCCGGTGTTCAACCGTCCGGCCGATCAGGCTTGGGTGGCCCCCGCAGCCGATCTGAACGCCGGGGCCGCCATATGAGCGGCGCCGTCGAATCGGGTGCCATCTCGGCGCTGCCCGGTGCGGTGAGCGCGCTGGGCGAGATTTCGGCCTTGCCAGGTACCAGCAGCGCCGGCTCCGCCATCGGCCTGTACGCCCGCCACACGCCGGGCTTCGAGGACCGGCTCGCCGCGACGCTGCAGATCCTGCGCGACGCCGCTACCGCCCACCCTGGCACCGTGGTCCAGGCTACCAGCCTGGGTGCGGAGGACATGATCGTCACCGACCTGATCGCCCGCCACGCGCTGCCCATCGCCATCGGCACGTTGGAAACAGGCGCGCTGCACGCCGAGACGGTCGACCTGATCCCGCGCATCGAGTCCACCTACGGTGTGGCCGTGGAGGTCTACCGCCCGAAGAACGAGGCCGTGATCGAGTTCGTGAAAACGAACGGCGACAAGGCCATGTACGAGAGCATCGCCCTGCGCAAGGCCTGCTGCGGCATCCGCAAGCTGGAACCGCTGGCGCGCATGCTCGACGGCCGCACCGCCTGGATCACCGGCCTGCGCCGCGAGCAGTCCAACGCCCGCGGCGAAGTGAAGGCCGTCGAGGCGGACGATCAAGGCCGCGCCAAGGTCAACCCGCTGGTGAACTGGAGCTGGGCCGACGTCTGGCACTACATCTCGACCTTCAACGTGCCGTACAACCCGCTTCACGACCAGTTCATGCCCAGCATCGGCTGCGCCCCCTGCACCCGCGCCATCGCGGTGGGCGAGGAATTCCGCGCTGGCCGCTGGTGGTGGGAGGACGAGAAAGCCAAGGAATGTGGCCTGCACGTCTCCAAGAGCGCGTGAAGGGACAATACGCCCGTTTCCGTCCCGCCTGAATCGCCCCACAGACTTCAGTCGGCCGCTCCGGCGCCGATCTGTGACGACACCCCGAATTCATTCGAACATCCATGACGACCCAACTGCCTGAAGTGGACCACCGCCACCTCGACGCGCTCGAAGAAGAAGCCATCTTCATCCTGCGCGAAGTCGCCGGCGCCTTTGAAC
>CAYYCN010000267.1:0-2654 GCA_964470355.1 uncultured Sphaerotilus sp. | reverse complement strand
CGCCACGGAAGTCGGTGGCCACGACCTTGTCGGTGGTGTAGCCGAGAACGCCCTTGAGCGCGCCTTCGCTCTGGGCCTTCATCTCGGCGCAGATCTCGTCGTAGGTGGCTTCCTTGTTCAGCTCCACCGTCAGGTCCACCACGGACACGTCGGAGGTGGGCACGCGGAAGGACATGCCGGTGAGCTTCTTGTTGAGCTCGGGGATGACCACGCCCACGGCCTTGGCGGCACCGGTGGAGGACGGGATGATGTTTTCCAGGATGCCACGGCCACCGCGCCAGTCCTTGTTGGACGGGCCATCGACGGTCTTCTGGGTGGCGGTGGCGGCGTGCACGGTGGTCATCAGGCCGCGCTTGATGCCGAAGGTGTCGTTCAGCACCTTGGCCACCGGGGCCAGGCAGTTCGTGGTGCACGAAGCGTTGGAGATGATGGCCTGACCGGCGTAGGTCTTGTCGTTCACGCCGTAGACGAACATCGGGGTGTCGTCCTTCGACGGAGCCGACATGATCACCTTCTTGGCGCCAGCCTTCAGGTGGGCTTCGGCGGTTTCCTTGGTCAGGAACAGGCCGGTGGACTCGATGACGACGTCGGCGCCGACTTCGTCCCACTTCAGCTCGGCTGGGTTCTTGACGGCGGTCAGGCGGATCTTCTTGCCGTTGACGACCAGGGTGTTGCCTTCGACGGCGACTTCACCCTTGAAACGGCCGTGCACGCTGTCGTACTTCAGCATGTAGGCCAGGTAGTCGGGTTCCAGCAGGTCGTTGATGCCGACGACTTCGACGTCGCTGAAGTTCTGCACGGCAGCGCGGAACACCATGCGGCCGATGCGACCGAAACCGTTGATGCCAATCTTGATGGTCATGTAAGAGCTCCTCTAGAAAGCTTTGGAAGAATCCGTCGGCGGGACACCGGTGCACACCGGCACAGCCCGCTAGTGTGCCCCCGGCAACCTTACTCGCCGAGTACTTTCCGTACCGTGTCCACCACGTTTTCGGGGGTGAAACCGAAGTGTTTGAACAAAACACCGGCCGGTGCGGATTCGCCGTAGGTGTCGATGCCCACCACGGCCGCGCAGCCGTACTTCCACCAGAAGTCGGTGACACCGGCTTCCACGGCCACGCGCGGCAGGCCGGCGGGCAGCACCGAGACCTTGTATTCGACGCTCTGGCGGTCGAACACGGTGGTGGAGGGCATGGACACCACGCGCACCGGGATCTTGCGCTCGGCCAGCTGGGCCTGGGCCTGGATGGCCAGTTGCACTTCGGAGCCGGTGGCGATGATCACGGCCTGGGGTGCCGTGCCTTCCGGGAAGCCTGCGGCGCCCGGTTCGGACAGCACGTAGGCGCCCTTGGTGATGACGTCGGCGTCGGTCTTGGCGGCGTAGGCCAGGTTCTGGCGCGACAGCAGCAGCGCGCTGGGGCGGTGCTTGTTGGCCAGGGCCATGGACCAGGCCACGGCGGTTTCGGTGGTGTCAGCCGGACGCCAGACATCCAGACCCGGGATCAGACGCAGGCTGGCGGCGTGCTCGACGGACTGGTGGGTCGGGCCGTCTTCGCCCAGACCGATGGAGTCGTGGGTGAACACGTGCACCACGCGGGTCTTCATCAGCGCGGCCATGCGGATGGCGTTGCGGCTGTAGTCCGAGAAGGTCAGGAAGGTGCCGCCGTAGGGGATGTAGCCACCGTGCAGCGCCACGCCGTTCATGATGGCGGCCATGCCGAACTCGCGCACGCCGTAGTTGATGTGGCGGCCGCCTTGGCCGGCCTCGTTCTTGACCACGGCGCCCTTGTCGTCGAAGCGCAGGTTCGGGGTCGACTTGGTGTTGGTCAGGTTGGAGCCGGTCAGGTCGGCCGAGCCACCCAGCATTTCCGGCAGCGCGGCCGTGAAGAACTCCAGCGCGATCTGGCTGGCCTTGCGGCTGGCCACGGTCTCGGCCTTTTCGTGCGCAGACGCGACGGCTTCGACGGCGATCTCGGCGAAGTTCTCCGGCAGTTCACCGGCCATGCGGCGCATGAACTCGGCGGCCAGCTCGGGGAAGGCTTCGACGTAGGCGGCGAAGCGGTCTTCCCAGGCGGCTTGGGCGGCGGCGCCATCGGCCTTGCAGTCCCATGCCTTGGCGACGTTGGCGGGGAGGGTGAAGGGTTCGGCCTTCCAGCCCAGAGCCTTGCGGGTCAGGCCGATTTCCTCGGCGCCCAGCGGTTCGCCATGGGCCTTGGCGGTGTTGGCGCGGTTGGGCGAGCCCTTGCCGATCGAGGTCTTGCAGACGATCAGCGTGGGCTTGTCGGCGCTCTTCTTGGCGGCGGCGATGGCCTTGTCCACGGCGCCGATGTCATGACCGTCCACCGGACCGATGACGTTCCAGCCGTAGGCGGCGAAGCGCTTGGGGGTGTCGTCGATGAACCAGGGGGCGACCTGGCCGTCGATGGAGATGCCGTTGTCGTCGTACAGGGCCACCAGCTTGTTCAGCTTCCAGGCGCCGGCCAGGGCGCAGGCTTCGTGGCTGATGCCTTCCATCAGACAGCCGTCGCCCAGGAAGGCGTAGGTGTGGTGGTTGACGATGGCGTGGCCGTCGCGGTTGAACTCGGCGGCCAGCAGCTTTTCGGCCAGGGCCATGCCCACGGCGTTGGTGATGCCCTGGCCCAGCGGGCCGGTGG
>CAYYCN010000266.1:0-2685 GCA_964470355.1 uncultured Sphaerotilus sp. | reverse complement strand
TGCGTGAGCACTTCGAGATCAACCGCCACTACATCGTCGTGGCCGCGCTCAAGGCGTTGGCCGAAGACGGCACCGTGCCGGTGTCCCGTGTGGCCGAGGCGATCGCCAAGTACGGCATCAAGGTCGACAAGATCAACCCGCTGTACGCCTGACGCGCCGAGAGGAGAACCCCATGGCTATGGTTGAAATCAAGGTTCCCGACATCGGGGACGTGCATGACGTTGCGGTCATCGAGGTGCTGGTCCAGGTCGGTGACACGATCAAGGCCGAGCAGAGCCTGGTGACGGTGGAGTCGGACAAGGCGTCGATGGAGATCCCGTCGTCGCACGGTGGTGTGATCCGTGAGCTCAAGGTCAAGCTGGGCGACAAGGTCAACCAGGGCGATCTGCTGGTGATGCTGGAAACGGCCGAGGCGGCCGCTCCGGCTCCGGTGGCTGCGGCCCCGGTGTCGGCGCCAGCCCCTGTGGTGGAAGCCGCTGCGCCTGTCGCTGCAGCGCCTGCGGTCGCCGCGGCGGTTCCCGCTGCATCGGCCGCCACGCTGGTGGAAGTGTCTGTGCCCGACATCGGCGACATCTCGTCGGTGGCGGTGATCGAGCTGCTGGTGAAGGTCGGCGACACGGTCCGGGCCGAGCAGAGCCTGATCACCGTCGAGAGCGACAAGGCGTCGATGGAAATCCCGTCGTCGCACGCCGGTGTGGTCAAGGAAATCAAGGTCAAGCTGGGCGATGCGGTGAGCCAGGGCTCGCTGATCGCAGTGCTGGAAGTGGCGGTAGCGGCATCGGTCGTCGCCTCTGCCGTGGCACCTGAAGTGACGGCAACGGCTCCGGTGGCGGCCCCTGTGCCTACGGCTCCAGCCCCGGCTGCTGCTGCGCTGGCTTCGGAGTCGGTCGTTTCCTCGGCCGTGTCCTCGGCCAGTGCACCTGTGGCACCGGTGGCCGCTGCGGCGGCTGCCGTGGCCGTGCTGCCGGCCCACAACCCGACGGCCGCGTCCGGTGCGCTGCCGCACGCCTCGCCGTCGATCCGCAAGTTCGCCCGCGAACTGGGTGTGCCGCTGGCCGAAATCAGCGGCTCGGGGCCCAAGGGCCGCATCACCCAGGCCGACGTGCAGGGTTTCGTCAAGGTCGTGATGGCCGGTGACGTGCAGACCACGGCTCAGAAGGCCAAGGCGCCGGCCGTGGCACCGGTGGCCGCTGCGGTGCCGGTGGGCGGGGGCATCCCCGGTCTGTTGCCGTGGCCGAAGGTCGATTTCGCCAAGTTCGGCGAGATCGAGACGGTGGCGCTGTCGCGCATCAAGAAGATCTCGGGTGCCAACCTGGCGCGCAACTGGGTGATGGTGCCGGCGGTCACCTACCACGAGGACGCCGACATCACCGAACTGGAGGCCTTCCGCGTGCAGGTCAACCAGGAAAACGCCAAGGCGGGCGAGAAGGTCACGATGCTGGCCTTCCTGATCAAGGCCTGTGTCAAGGCGCTGCAGCAGTTCCCCGAGTTCAACAGCTCGCTGGACGGCGACAACCTGGTCTACAAGAAGTACTTCCACATCGGCTTTGCGGCCGACACGCCCAACGGGCTGGTGGTGCCGGTGATCCGCAATGCCGACCAGAAGAGCGTGATGCAGATCGCCGCCGAATCGGCCGAGCTGGCCAAGAAGGCGCGCGACGGCAAGCTGGGTCCGGCCGACATGACCGGGGCGTGCTTCACGATCTCCAGCCTGGGCGGCATTGGCGGCACATACTTCTCGCCGATCGTCAATGCGCCGGAAGTGGCCATCCTGGGTGTGAACAAGAGCGCGATGAAACCGGTGTGGGACGGCAAGGCCTTCCAGCCGCGCCTGACGCTGCCGATGTCGCTGTCGGCCGACCACCGCGTCATCGACGGTGCCACGGCCACGCGCTTCAACGTGTACCTGGCCTCGCTGCTGGCGGACTTCCGCCGCATCGTCCTGTAAGGGGCCCGACATGGCAAAGATCGAAGTGGTGGTGCCCGACATCGGTGATGTCGGCGAGGTGGCGGTGATCGAGTTGCTGGTGAAGGCCGGCGACACGATCAAGGCCGAGCAGAGCCTGATCACGGTGGAGTCGGACAAGGCGTCGATGGAGATTCCGTCGTCGCATGCCGGTGTCGTGCAGGAGTTGAAGGTCGCGCTGGGTGACAAGGTCAAGCAGGGCTCGCTGATCCTGGTGCTGGAGGCGGCCGAGGCGTCGCAAGCGGCGGGTGGGGCGGTGGCGTCCGCATCGCCCTCGGCGGCAGGGGCAAGCGCTCCTGCGGATCGTGTGGCGGCTTCTGTGGCGGCGGCTCCTGCTGAGGCGATCGCTGCTGCTGTGGCCACACCGGCTGCAACAGTTGCAGCGCCTGCCGGCTTGGCCTCGGCCGCCCCGGCGGCCGGCCGCTACACCGGCGGCGCCGATGTCGAATGCGACGTGCTCGTGCTCGGCGGTGGCCCCGGCGGTTACTCGGCGGCGTTCCGTGCGGCCGACCTGGGTCTGAAGGTCGTCATCGTCGAGCGTTATTCGACGCTGGGCGGTGTGTGCCTGAACGTGGGTTGCATCCCGTCCAAGGCGCTGTTGCACGTGGCGGCTGTGATGGACGAAGTCAGCCACCTGGCGGACCTGGGCGTCGATTTTGGTGCGCCCAAGCTGGACGTCGACAAGCTGCGCGGCCACAAGGAAAAGGTCATCGGCAAGC
>CAYYCN010000265.1:0-2707 GCA_964470355.1 uncultured Sphaerotilus sp. | reverse complement strand
AGGTGCGCTGGCGCCACTGGGCGAAGCCGAGGTAGTCGGCGTACATGCGGCGCATCAGGGGGATGCCGAGCCAGGGTGAACTCGGTCCGGGAGGTCGACCGGGCTGGGTGGGCGGGGCCGGTTGCGGGCGCGGGTCCAGGGTGGAATTGAGCGAGGGCGACATGGCGAGGCTCCGGGGTGCGGAGGGATTGGGCGGCATCGTGCGGCCCGGGGGCTGGGGCTGTCTTGAACGAATTCGACATCGCGGGGCGCAGGCGAGCTCCGCAACTTCCACCGCTTGATCAAACTTGATTTCTGCCGACGCTGGTCCGATAATTCACCGGCTATGCACAAAGTTATCCACAGCGAAAACCTCAAGCAGGCCCTGCAGGCTCGCGGGTGGACGCAGAAGGATCTGGCCTCCGAGCTGGAGGTGACGGCCCAAGCCGTGACCAACTGGATCAAGGGCGTCGACTTCCCTCGCCCGGACAAGCTGCTCAAGCTCGCCACGACCCTGAAGCTGAACTTCGGTGATCTGGTCCTCAGCGAGTCGAAGAATCAACCGGTCATCGCCTTTCGGAAGAAGGGCGGCGCCAAGACCACGGACGAGCACATCCTCAAGGCCATCGGCATGGGATCTTTGCTGAAGCCGCTGGTGCCCTTTCTTCCCGAACTGCGGGCCCTTCGGGTTCAGATTCCCTCCCCCACCACGCAGTACGACGCGTTGCAGGCCGTCGCGACGGAGGTTCGGACCCGCATCGGTCTGGGCGGGCAGGCGGTCTTGTCCTATCAGCACCTGATCGGCGAGTTCGAGAGCAATGGCGCCGTCATCGTGCCGGTGCTCTGGGGCGAAAAGCAGAACCACAAGAACGCGCTGCACATCCTGCTTCCGCAGGAGCAGGTGACCTTCATCTTCCTGAACCTGGACACCCGCCTGGAGGACTTCAAGTTCTGGATGGCCCACGAGCTGGCGCACGTCTACACGCCTGATCTGGCGGGCACGGATGGCGGGGAAGACTTTGCGGACGCCTTGGCCGGAGCGTTGCTGTTCCCGAAGTCTCTGGCCGACACCGCCTACCCTGTGGTGTCCCGACAGAGCCACGTGGCGGGCGAGATCAAGGAGCTGCAGCGCCTTGCCCATGCCCACAGCATCTCCGTGTACAGCGTGTTCTGTGAGATCAACCGCTACGCCAAGGCGCATGGTCTGCCGCTCTTGCGTTGCGAGGGCAAGGACATTCACGCGGTCCGCAACAGCCGGCGAGGCCAATTGGTCAGCGAAAGCCTGTTCGCTCCGGTGCCGCCCGAGCCTGCCGCTTACGTGGCTGCCTCACAAAGCGTGTTCCGCAGTGCCTTTTTCCCCGCGCTGCAGCGGATGATCAAGAGCAAGGGGACCGGTGCCGGCTACGTCCAGCAGATCATGGACATCCCGCTGCAGGATGCGGCGGCACTGCATGGAGAGCTCAGCCGTTGACGCTGGTCCTGCTCGACACGAATGCCTATCTCCGACTGGCAAAGCGTGTCAGGCCTGCGGTGGGGATCCAGTTCGGCCAGAAGGGCTATGTGCTCACGGTCCACCGGTCGGTCGAAGAAGAGGTCCGTCGCAGCCCGAGGCTGCGGGCGAACTATCCCTGGTTCGACGAGCAGGAGTTTGCAAGCGAGCGGCTTGCCAAGCAGATTCGCCTGAGCGCGGCAGAAAAAGCCAGTGTCGATGCCGCGCAAAGCGTGCTCCGCGGGTGGGTTCTGGATGACCCCGACGCTTACACCTCTGGCGGGCGTTCCCCGCCTGGACCTGTGGATTGCTGGTTGCTGGCGCTCGGGCAAGTCAAGCCGGCCATCGTCGTGACGGATGACCTCGGCATGCATGCCTTGGCGAAGGACTTCGGCATTGCCATCTGGCACGGCTTCGAGCTGTTGGACAAGCTGCGGTCCGCCAAGGTGGTCGATGCGCCCTTGATCCGGGAGATCTACGGTGCGTTGGAGGTCAACGGCGACCTGCCCAAGTCCTGGCAAGAGGCGAAACACACCGTCTTCGTGAAGATCTTCGGGCCGAAAGTGCGCTGACGAGCCGCCATGCCCCCGACCGGCCCCATCTCCCCCGACACCCGCAGCCGCCTCGTGCTGCCCCGCCCCGGGCTGGTGGCCTGCGTGCGCGGCGTGTTCCTGCGCGACACCCGGGACGCCGTGCTCGACGACGCCCAGCGCTTCAACCACTTTCCCGCCGCGCCCCTGTGCAGCCTGACCTGGTGGTTCGAAGGCCACGCCGAAGTCCTGCCGCCCGGCGCCCCGTGCGACCTGACGATCCCGCGCGAGCGCATGGCGCCCGTGCCCACCTTCGCCGGCCCCTTCACCCGCCCCCTGGTGAGCTGGAACCCCACCGCCGGCCACGCCATGATGGTCCTGCTGCTGCCCGACGCCGTGCACCGCCTCACCGGCCTGTCCCTCGACGACTGGGTGAACCGCTGGGCCCCGGCCGACACCGTGCTGCCGCCCGACTGGCAGGCCCTGTGCGCGACCGTGCAGACCGCCCCCGACGACGACACCCGCCTCACCCTGCTGCAGGACTTTCTGGAACCCCGCTGGGCCGCCGTGCGCCCCACCCGACCCTTGGGCGCCCACCGCTACCTGGACTGGGCCCTGTCGCTGGCCCTGCACGCCGCCACCTCCGCCCCGGGCCGCAGCCTGCGCCAGGTGGAGCGCCGCATCAAACGCTGGTCCGGCCTGCCCATGC
>CAYYCN010000264.1:0-2751 GCA_964470355.1 uncultured Sphaerotilus sp. | reverse complement strand
GATGCCGTGATCGAGATCTCTCGGAGCGAAGGCTCCGAATTCTGTGAAGGCAAGATCGTCAAGGTGAAGGACGGTTCGGCCGACGTTCCTCTCAAGTACACGCTGCGGCAATCGGTTCTCGGGCAGGACGAGGACGGCGAGGACATCACCTCGTGCGTCGTCGAGCCCACGGACGCGAGCCCCGGCGCGACCAGGGGAAAGCCGAACCTCACCAACGCCGAGAAGATCGCTCTGGAAGCCCTCGACGAGGCGCTGATCGAGCAAGGTGTCGTGCAGCCCATCATCTCGGTTCCGAGCGGCGGACGCGCCGTGAAGGTCGATGTGTGGCGAGGCTACGCCTATCGAAAGCGCATCTCCGAGGCGGACAACCAAGAGGCCCGCAAGAAGGCGTTCCAGAACGTCCGGATGGGGCTTCAGGCGAAGAAGGTGATCGGCATCGAAGGGGATTGGGCATGGCGGGGAATGTGACCGGGAACGGGAAGGGGCGGGAAATTTCCCGGTCTTCCCGGTGCGAGGCGGGAGGCGGGAAACCCCCTTTAGGGGGGATTTCCCGTCTCCCGACGTCGGAGGGCACTGCGCTCGTCGACCTCGCCGAGCGTATCCGTCGCCTCGTTCCCTCCCACCGAGACCCCGAGCGGTTCCACGTCGAGAAGTCGGAGATCGAACACCAGTTGCGCCGGCTGGCGCGGGAGGCACGCTGATGGCCGAATGGCCCTACTCGACGGCACGGTGGCAGAAGCTTCGCCGGTCGAAGCTCTCGACCTCGCCCCTGTGCGAGCCCTGCGAGATGCGCGGCGAGGTGACGCCCGCGCTGCACGTCGATCACATGGTGGCGATCAACGCGGGCGGCGATCCCTTTCCCCCGCTCGAAGGGCTCATGTCCATGTGCCCGCGTTGCCACTCCGAGAAGACGAACGCCGTCGATCGGCCGGGCGGAAGCGGCGTTCGGTTCAAGGGGCACGCCCTCGACGGCCTGCCGATCGACCCGTCGCATCCCTTCTTCTCGGGCGGGGATACCCCCTCGAAGGACGAGAGCCCTGCCCCCCTGGACCGGCCGGGTGCCTCTTCCCTTAGTTAGTTCAACCTCTTGTCGCGGAAAGGACGTCGGAAATGGGATTGCGGGGGCCGGGAGCGAAGCCGATACGACTGGTCGGGGGTGACGAGCCCCAGGCGTCGCTCTTCGCCGCGCCGCGTCCGAGCACACCCGCATGGGAAGCGCCCGGCCTCACCCGACCCGAGCGCGTCGTCGCCTTCCTCGAAACGCTCGAGGTGACCGCCGGCAAGCTCGCCGGGGAGCCCTTCCGCGTCCGTCCGTGGCAACGCGAGATCATCGACGCGCTCTACACCGAGAGTGCCGACGGCGGGCGCCCGGTGCGCACCGCCGTCCTCACCTTCGGCCGCAAGAACGGCAAGACCGGCCTCGCCGCCGCCCTCGCCCTCTGCCACCTCGCCGGGCCGGAGGCGGAGGCGCGCGGCGAAGTCTATTCCGCCGCCAACGACAAGGATCAGGCCGGCAAGCTCTTCGCCGAGATGGTCGCGATGATCGAGCGCCACCCGATCCTCGTCGCGCGCATCAACGTCAAGCGCTTCGGCAAGGAACTCGAAGACGCCGTGACCCGGTCCATCTTCCGGGCGCTCTCGGCCGACGTGGCGGGCAAGCACGGCCTGTCGCCGTCCTGCGTCATCTACGACGAGCTGGGGCAGGCGACCAACCGCGACCTGTTCGACGCCCTCGACACCGCGATGGGCGCCCGCGCCGACCCGATCATGGTGGTGATCTCGACCCAGGCCGCGACCGACGTCGCCCCCATGTCGCAGCTCGTCGACTACGGCCGCCGCATCCGCGATCGCGCGATCGACGATCCCTCGTTCCGTCTGTTCGAGTGGTCGGCGCCGGCCGAAGCCGATCCGTGGGACGAGGAGACGTGGAAGCTGGCGAATCCCGCCCTCGGCGACTTCCTCAACCTCGACGAGGTGCGGCGCCAGGCGAGCCAGGCCAAGCGCATGCCGGCGAAGGAACCGGCCTTCCGCAACCTCATCCTCAATCAGCGCGTCAGCGCCGAACGCCACTTCCTCACCGCCTCGGAATGGATGACCTGCGCCGATCCGGTCGACCTCGCCCGCCTCGAGGGGCGCGAGTGCTATGCCGGGCTCGACCTGTCGGCCGTGCGCGATCTGACGGCGCTGGTGCTGGTCTTCCCCGACGCCGAGGGCGTGTTCGACGTGGTGCCGTTCTTCTGGCTTCCCGGCGACACGTTGAAGGAGCGCGAGGAGCAGGACCGCGTACCCTATTGGGCGTGGCGGGTCGCCGGCCACCTCGAGACGACGCCGGGGTCGACCATCGATCCCGCCTTCGTCGCCCACCGCGTCGCCGAGATCTCGGCGCGGTTCGATCTGCGGCTCCTCGCCTTCGATCGCTGGCGCATCGACACCTTCCTGAAGCCGCTCGCCGAGACCGGGGCACAAGTGCCGATGGAACCGTTCGGCCAGGGCATGAAGGACTTCTCGCCCGCCGTAGACCTCGTCGAACGCCTCGTCACCGAGCGGCGCATCCGCCACGGTGGCCACCCGATTCTCACCTGGAACGCCGCCAACGCGGTGGCGACCGCCGACCCGGCCGGCAACCGCAAGCTCGACAAGGCCCGCTCGCGCGGCCGGATCGACGGGCTGGTGGCGCTGGCGATGGCGCTCTCCACCGCCGCCAAGCACGGCGGCGAGGAGAAGTGGGAGCCGATGGCGCTGGTGGTGTGA
>CAYYCN010000263.1:0-2892 GCA_964470355.1 uncultured Sphaerotilus sp. | reverse complement strand
AAAACCCCCGCGTTCTACAGAAACCAGTTGTCTACTTGATAGGTGAGCTTACGCCTCCACCCACTGGGCGGCCCCCGTGGCGGGGTGCGTTTCCAGGCGCCGCCGTTCGGCCCACTGGTAGGCCTTGTCGTGGTGATCGACGTAGCAGAGCATGAAGCTGCTGGCCGTCTTGTGCACGATCAGCCGAATGTCGTTTCCCACCCGCACCGACCAGAAGTTCTTGTCACGCGCCCGATCGAGCTTGTGCAGGCTCATGCCCGGGTTGACCGGATTCAACTGCAGATCGAAGGCGGTGGTCTTGACGAGTTTCTGCTCTTCGCCGGTGAGTTTGGCGAGACTGTCGGTGAAGGTGTCGGCGATGCGGAAGTTCATTTACAGACCACCTCAGAAATCGAGGTGCTTGCCGCAATGCCCGATCACCAGCACCCGATCCGCCCCCACCCATTCAAAATGCACTCTGAGGGTTTCTGCAACGCTATCCTTGGTGCCAATTTTGAGGTGCCGTTCCATCAAAATATCTTGCCCCTTGTAGTCAAATGTTCTTCGGCGCCGGCCGTCAGTACTCAGGGCATTGGCTTCATTTTGTGCGTATGCATTTTGGCCAAAAGCCTTGCGCCCTTCGGCATCTCCCCGCCCACCTGCCAAAGCATCCCAATATGAGGTCACCAACTTCCAGAGCAACTCGAAAGCCTTTTTACCTTGTCGGAAGCTTTCCGAATCTCTTGCTGAGGAAACAGCAGAATCCAGCACGACAACGCGATCTGGGAAGAGCGTCCGAATAACTGTGAGGGACTGTTCTAAAGTTGGATCGCCAGCGACCAACGTACTTACCGCTTCTCGCAACGGCTGAATGGCCTCAAGTCCTTCATCATCTGGACCAATAGCTGAGTTTCGCTGTCCAGCAAGTGAATACTTTAAACTTTGAACGCTAGCTTGCAACTCCATGATTCGCTCTTCACCCGACTGGACCTCATCACGGAGAGCGATGATCGTCGCATCCTTTTCTCCCAGTTGGTCCATAGCCTGTTCAAGCAACGCAACATAACTTGCACTGTCATCCGAATTTTTCGCCTGAGTCAGGGCAAATGCAAGTTTTGCCTTAAATATCGCTTGATCAACCACTCCAAGTGAAATGTGTCGCCATGACGCGGGGACGTTAGTCTGATGCGTAACGTTTGAAAGGATCTCGGAATCGAGATTTACACCAGCCTCCGCCAAATCGATCAACCGATCCGGCAAATACAACGAGCTATCGCAATAGGTGCCACTTCCACCTTGCCTGGCCCGGTAAATGACATTAATCGCACCACCCCAAGCACCATACCTTCGGCCGAGAATATTCTCAATTTCAAATGTATTTACACTTGGATCAATCTGCACTACATCCGCAACGCCCACGAGAAGCGAACGTAGCCGCTCAGCCCTCACAAGGTAGTTCCCATCACGCAATGGGCTAATTACCACAATAGGAAAGCTGCGACCTTCTCTCTCAACTTCGGACAGGAAAGCCCTGGCACTAGACACATCCAACTTCTTGACGCTTAGCCCAGGGGTCTCACCCACTGGATTACAGTTATCGACAACATCTGAAACAATCCTAGGTCGCGTCACCTGTATGGGCGATAAAACCCTAGCACTCGCCTCATCCGTCTTGAGAAGAAACGTACACTCGACAGGTGCATCTGCAGATATTTGTCGAACACCGATTCCTGTACTCCATAGCCGTCCGGAAACTTGATCATCTCCATGAGAAAGCTCGGCACTAAACATGTACGGATAATCAATGCCATCAGGTCCATCTTTCGTGGCGCGTGACGTGACCAAGCTGCCGTCTTTCAAGCGCTTCCGTGAAACCCCTCTTGCCAATTCTGCCGCACTCATTGGGCCTCTTGATCGCTGCCTCATCCATCGCGCGATCAAGTCGATTATTTGTTTCGGACCCTCTTTAGGTGCGAACAAGAAATTGCTGCTATAGACGAGCATCTAGATTACCCCTGCATTTTAGTTTGACAATCAGTTTCAGACCCTAAACACTTTCATCACCTCATCCCCAAGGTGATTGATCACCTTCACCGCCACCCGCCCCGACTTCGGCTTGTCGAACGGCCGTGAGGTATCGCTGTTCAGCGTGGCCCAGGCGTCTTCATCGATCTCCGCCCGCAGCGTCGTCTTCAACGCCTTGTACGGATCATTGGCCCCCAGAAAGTACGCCTGCCGCACGAAGAAGCTCTCTTCGTTGTAGTCAGTGTCGATGAACCAGCAGGCGATGCCTTCTGCGCCGTCGCTGCGGACCTCGCCGGTGTTGGGGTGGAACACGTCCACGCCATTGACCTTGATGCGGATCTGCTCGCCATCGGCCGGCAGCACGTCAATGTCGGGCTCACCGAAGATGACGAAGAGGTTGCCCTTGCCGGTGTTCTTCAAATCCTCGGCCATATGCAGGTCGGCGTTCATGCGGGCCTTGAGCACAGGGATGCGGCCGAGCTTGTCGAACTCGGTAGAGCGGGCGTCGTAGTTGAAGGCGCAGGCGATCAGCACGTCGAAGCCGGCGTCACCGGCCTCGCGGGCGGCCTGCACCAGATCCGGCCGCGACACGGTGCCGAACTCGGGGCCGATGAAGATGGCGGCGCGGCGCTCAGCACCTCGAATCTGACGTTTGGCCCCTGAGCCGACGTCCTCCCAAATGGGACCTTCCTCGTACCGGCCTTCGGCGCACACGAGATCTCCAGGCCAGGGTGTGAGCGAGGTGAAGTTGATCTTGTCGCTCTTGTGCGCCTGCTGCACCCCAGCGGTCTTGAGGTTGTCCAGGATGATCCGGACGAAGTCTCGCTCCTCAGCGTACTTGGTCGGCCCTGCAAAACACCAGAGCCCCTTGATGGCATTGAACATTCT
>CAYYCN010000262.1:0-2952 GCA_964470355.1 uncultured Sphaerotilus sp. | reverse complement strand
GCACACCGGCGAGTACCCCATCATCGGCGTGAACACTTTCCGCAACCCGCACGGCGACCCGGTGCCCGAGCACATCGAGCTGGCGCGCTCGACCGAGGCCGAAAAGGAATCTCAGCTCGCCCGTCTGGCCGACTTCCACGCCCGCCACGCCAACGCCTCGCCCGCGATGATCGAGCGGCTGCAGTCCGCCGTGATCGAACAGGGCAACGTCTTCGAGGTGCTGATGGACGCCGTGCGCGTGTGCTCGCTGGGGCAGATCACGAATGCGCTGTTTGAGGTGGGGGGGCAGTACCGGCGGAGCATGTGAGCTGGACTGGGCGACGCCGGGAGGACTGGACAGACCGTCCCGGCGACCCCTGCGACCCCGGCGTGTTCCGGGGACGGGCCTTTGCGCCGCGGTCAGTGCACCAGGTCTTCCAGGCCCGCCGCCAGATCGGCCAGGGCGGGCATGCGTTCCAGCAGGTCCCTGTCGTGCAGGTCGAGCCGATGCAGCATGTCCGTGGGCACGGTGGCGCGTCGATCGTCCGGGCCCAGGCGCTGTTCGTCGGTGCGGGCGGCCCAGGCGGCCACATGGACGACGACGGACAGCGGGTCCGGGTCGGATTGCTCGGGGGCGTCGTGCCAGTGGCGCACGGCGTGGACGATTTCCTCAGGGAAGTTCCAGCGGCGTGCCACCTCGGCTCCCACGTCGGCGTGGGTGTAGCCGAAGGACTGGCGCTCCATGTCCAGGCGGCGGGCGTCCAGCGCGCCGGCCTGGCGGTCCAGGGCCAGCATGGCTTCGGGCATGCCGGCGTGCATCACCAGCTGGCCGATGGCGTGGGTGATGCCTGTGGTGAAGGCGAGGTCGCTGTTCAGGTGGGCCTGTTGCGCCAGCCAGCGTGCGGCGCAGGCGGTGTGCAGGCTGTAGCGCCAGAACTGCATGAGGTCCATGCCCGGTGTGCCCTTGAATCCGTGGGTCAGGCCGCTGCTCAGCACCAGGGTGCGAACCTGTACGAAGCCCAACATCATCAGCGCTTCGTCCACGGTTCCGACCGAGCGGGAAACATGGAAGTGGGCCGAGTTGGCCAGCCGCAGGAGCTTGGCGCTGAGCACGGGGTCCGCCGCAATCTGTTGCGAGATTTCGCCCGCGCTCACGTTCTCGTGGCTCAGGCTCTGGATCAGTTGCTGCACGACCTTGGGGATGGTCGGAAGGGCCTTCGGGTGCTGGAGCAGGGATTCGATGCGCATGGTCGGGTTCCTCTGGAGGGTGGGCACACTTCTGTCAGATCGGCGCGGCGAGGTTCGCGCTGCAGGCAGGAAAACCCTCGGCTGGGCCGCGCCGCCCGGGTGTGGTGACGGCACGGCGGCGGGGGTTGGGTGGATCCTTTGTGGCCTAATTCACGTCCTGATTCGCCCCTTGCCCGGACGCTCATCCATGATTCGCCTGACCGAACTCCGCCTGCCCCTCCACCACCCTGAGGAGGCGCTGCGTCCCGCCCTCGTGGCCCGCCTGCGCCTGGCCTCCGACGCCGAACTCAAGGGCTTCACCGTCTTCCGCCGCGCCTACGACGCCCGCAAGAAGACGGCCATCGTCCTGATCTACACCGTGGACTGCGAGCTGGACGACGAGCCCGCCGTGCTGGCCCGCTTCGGTGGTGATCCCCACGTCAAGCCGAGTCCCGACACCCGCTACCGCTTCATCGGTCATGCCCCGGCGGATTTCTACACCTCGGGTGAGCGCTTGCGTCCGGTGGTGGTCGGTTTTGGTCCCTGCGGTCTGTTCACCGCGCTGATCCTGGCCCAGATGGGCCTGCGCCCCGTCGTGCTGGAGCGTGGCAAGGCTGTGCGCGAACGCACCAAGGACACCTGGGCGCTGTGGCGCCAGGGCGTACTCACGCCGGAGTCGAACGTGCAGTTCGGCGAGGGGGGCGCGGGCACGTTCTCTGACGGCAAGCTCTACAGCCAGATCTCCGATCCGCGCCACCTCACCCGCAAGGTGCTGACCGAGTTCGTGCAGGCGGGGGCGCCGGAGGAAATCCTCTACGTCAGCAAGCCTCACATCGGCACGTTCCGATTGGTGAGCATGATCGAAAAGATGCGTGCCGACATCATGGCGTTGGGGGGCGAGGTCCGGTTCGAGCAGCGCGTGGCGGACCTGCGCATCGAGGGCGAGGGCGAAGGCCGCCATGTGCGCGGGGTCGTGCTCGCCTCGGGTGAGGAGATCCGCACCGACCACGTCGTGCTGGCGTTGGGCCACAGCGCGCGCGACACCTTCACGATGTTGCACGAGCGCGGGGTGCAGATGGAGGCCAAGCCGTTTTCCATCGGCTACCGCATCGAGCATCCCCAAAGCGTGATCGACAAGGCGCGTTTTGGCCCCAACGCCGGCCATCCGATCCTGGGGGCGGCCGACTACAAGCTGGTTCACCACGCCCAGAACGGTCGCTCGGTCTACAGTTTCTGCATGTGTCCGGGGGGCACGGTGGTGGCGGCCACCTCGGAGCCCAACCGTGTCGTCACCAACGGCATGAGCCAGTATTCGCGCAACGAGCGCAACGCCAACGCGGGCATCGTCGTCGGCCTCACGCCCGAGGACTATCGGCGTGATCCGGGGGGCAATGGTCCGGTGAACCCGCTGGACGGCATGGCGTTCCAGCGCATCTGGGAGTCGCGTGCGTTTGAGCTGGGTGGGGGCGGTTACGTCGCGCCGGGGCAACTGGTGGGCGACTTCATCCAGAACCGGCGTGGACCGCGCGCCGGCCAGGCCTTCGGATCGGTGATGCCCTCGTACAAGCCGGGGGTGAACCTGACGGACCTGTCCGAACCCGGGCGCGAAAGCCTGCCGGGCTATGCGTTGGAGGCGATCCGCGAGGCACTGCCGGCGTTCGAGCGCCAGATCAAGGGCTTTTCGATGGCCGACGCGGTGCTGACCGGGGTGGAGACGCGCACCTCGTCGCCGCTGCGCATCAACCG
>CAYYCN010000261.1:0-3009 GCA_964470355.1 uncultured Sphaerotilus sp. | reverse complement strand
CCTTCTCCATGCTCAAGACCCACGAAATCCAGGAAAAGCGGTCGCGCCTGATCGACGCCGGCAAGGCGATCGAGACGCGCGCCAAGGCCGACAAGCGCGAGACGCTGACGGCGGAAGAGACGGCCGATCTCGACCGCCTCGCCTCCGAACTCGAAGCGCTCAACGGCGAGGAGCGCCGCGCCCGCATCTTCGAGGCGGCCGAGCGCACCGCCCCCGGCGAGACGGTCGGCGGCGCCGACTTCGGCCGTGAGCTGCGCGCCTACTCCGTCGCCAAGGCGGTGCAGGAGGCGACCACCGGGCGGCTGACCGGCCTCGAGGCCGAAGTGCATCAGGAGCTTTCGCGCGGTCGCGAGGTGCGCGGCGTCATGGTCCCGACCGAGATGCTGCTCGGCGAGCGGCGCGACCAGACCGTCGGCACCGCCGCCTCGGGCGGCCTGCTCGTCACCACCACCCAGACCGGCCTCGTCGATCGCTACCGCCCGGCCCTCAAGGTCGAGAGCATGGGCGCGACCGTGCTGCGCGGGCTCTCCGGCTTCGTCGACATTCCGAAGTTCGTCGGCTCGGGCACCGCCCATTGGGTCGCCGAGAAGGGCGCACCGACCCGCTCGGGCGTGACCTTCGGCAAGACCTCGATCGGGCCGAAGACCGTCTCGGGCGAATACCAGCTCTCGCGGCGGATCATGCTGCAGTCGTCGGCCTCGATCGAGGAGATCATGCGCCGCGACCTCGGCTTCATCCTCGCCCAGGCGCTCGACGCCGCCGCGATCAACGGCACCGGCTCGAACAATCAGCCGCTCGGCCTGCTCGGCACCGTCGGTATCGACGAGATCGCCGCCTCGACGGACTTCTCCGACACCACCTCGGACCTGATCGCCGCCCTCGAGCTCGACGACGTCACCGGCACCCGCGCCTTCCTCACCAACCCCACCGTCATGAACGCGGCGCGCAAGATGAAGGACGCCGACGGCCACGTGATCCCGCTCGCCGAACTCTTCCACGGCGAGAAGGTCGAAGTGACCACCCAGGTTCCCAAGACCCTCGGCACGGGCGGGGACAAGTCGGCCCTGATCTTCGGCGCGTGGTCGGAGCTGGTGGTCGGCTACTGGTCGGCCGTCGACATTCTGGTCAACCCCTACCACCCCGACGTCGCCTCGTCGGGCGGCTCGCTGATCCACGCCTTCCTCGACGCCGACGTGGCGGTTCGCCACACCGAAGCGTTCGCGTTCGCGGAGATCTGAGCCATGGTCGCGGCAACCCTCGAGAAGCGCACCGGCACCCTCGAAATCCGAGCCCAGGGGCGTCGGCTCGAGGGTTACGCGGCGCTCTTCGGCGCCGAAGCCCGGATCGGCTCGTTCCGTGAGACCATCCGGGCCGGTGCCTTCGCCAAGAGCCTCGACGAGAAGCGCGACGTCCTCGCCCTCGTCGACCACGACCCGAGCCGCGTCCTCGCCCGAATCCGGTCGGGGACGCTGCGTCTCTCCGAGGATGCGCGCGGCCTCGCCTTCGCGCTCGACGTTCCCGACACCCAGGCGGGCCGAGACGTCCTCACGCTCGCCGAGCGGGGCGACCTCGGCGGCATGTCGTTCGGCTTCCAGGTTCCGCCCGGCGGCGACATCTGGCGCGGCGAGGCCCGCGAGCTGGTCGCCGTCGACCTCTTCGAGATCTCCGTCGTCCAGGCGTTCCCGGCCTACGACGGAACCATCGTCAACGCGCGGGCGCGCGGGGTAGGCGGCACGATGCCGCTCGCCGTGGCGCGCTTCCGCCTCGCTTCGCTGGGGGTGCGCGCATGAGCTTCCTCGATCGCTTCTTCCGCCGCGAGCAACGCGCCGAGACCGTCCGCTCGGACGATCCGCAAGCGCTCGCCGGTTTCTTCGGCGTTCGCTCGATCGGCGCGACCGCCAATGCGGACGCCGTCCTCGGCAACCTCGCGGTGGCGGCGCGCTGCGTCGGCATCCGTTCCGAGATGCTGGCGAGTGTCGGCCTGTTCGTCTTCCGCCGCACCGCCGACGGAGGGCGCGCGCGGGCCGACGATCTGCCGCTCTACGGCGTGCTGCACGACATGTGGAACCCGAACCTGACGGCCTTCGAGGGCCGCGAGTTCATGATCCGCGAACTCGACACCAAGGGAAACGCCTTCGCCCGGATCGAGCGCAACGCGCGCGGCCAGGTGGTGGCCCTGTGGCCCGAGCCGTGGGGCAACGTCGGCGTGGAGAAATTGGCGAGCGGGCGCCTGCGCTATCGCCTCTCGTCTCCCTCGGGCGGGGTCGCCGTTCTGTTGCCGGAGGAGGTGCTTCACGTTCGCGGGCCGACCCGCGACGGCATGCTCGGGCTCTCGCCGATCCAGATCGCTCGCGGCGCCCTCGGGCTCGCGCTCTCTCAGGCCGAAACGGCGGGCGCCTTCGCCGGCAACATGCTGCGACCGTCGGGAATCGTCGCCTTCGCCGAGAAGTTGGGCAAGGACGCCCGCGACGGCGTTCGCACCGAGCTGGCGGCCTTCGCCGGTTCGACCAATGCCGGCAAGGTGATGGTGATGGACGGCGGCGCCAAGTTCGAGCGGATGACCTTCTCGCCCGACGACGCCGAATTCCTCGACAGCCGCAAGCTCGCCAACGAGGACGTGGCGCGCATCTTCGGCGTGCCGCCGACCTGCGTCGGCATCACCGACAAGGCGACCTATTCGAACACCGAGCAAGAGGCCCGCGCCCTCGTCCAGAACGCCCTCGGGCCGCTCGCCGCCCGCATCGAGGCGGCGATGGCCCGTTGCCTTCTGACCGACGCGGGACGCCGAAGCCTCTACGTCGAACACGACCTGTCGGCGCTGTTGCGCGGCGATGTCCAGGCGCGGTTCGAAGCCTACCGGATCGGTCGCGAGATCGGCGCCCTTTCGCCCAACGACATCCGTCGGCGCGAGAACGAGACGCCGATCGCGGGCGGCGACGTCTACCACCAACCGGCCAACTGGGTGCCCCTCGGCACTCAGGCGACCACGACGGGAGCGTGAGCGATGGC
>CAYYCN010000260.1:0-3077 GCA_964470355.1 uncultured Sphaerotilus sp. | reverse complement strand
CCAACCTGACCTACCAGCCCGAGCGGCTGAGCATGGAAAAGGTCGAAGACGCCGCGTTCACCCCGGCCGACCGCATCGGCCAGCTGACCATGCGCAACCTCGACATCATCGATACGCGCCAGAAGCTGGCGATCTACTCCAAGACGGGGTTGATTGGGTCGAGCTCGTACGGCGGGTTCCCGCTGCTGTCGGGGGGCGGGGAGGAGTGAGCCTGCGCTGGCGCTGAACTGCCAAATTGATCACGAAACGGGACCTGCGGGTCCCGTTTTTCATTGGCGCGCGATTTTTCAGTCTGGACGGGCGGGGAGGGGGTGAATATGCTGGTCGGAAAGCGATCCTGATGCGGCCCGGAGAGGTGATGCAGGGTTTCGTAGAGATCAAGGGAGCACCGGCGATGACTGTTCGGGTGGCGGTGTTATTCAGCAAGGGGCCATGTTTTTTGGCAGATGCTGATGTTATTCAGCGCTTGGCATGTTATTGCGCGGCTGTGCGGTACACAACAAGTTAGGCCTCTCAGAACATCCATGGACGCCAACCTATCCTCCGCATGCGATAACTATCTCGCCTACCTCGAGAAGATTCTCAGACCATCTGCCGAGTCTTTTCTGCAGATGGTTTCATCAAACAAAGTTCAATTGCATAATGCTTTCGGGATCAACCTGTTCTTGGCCCACGCAGTTGACTACATCCATGCAATTCGACTAGCCGCCGGGACAAAGGAGAGCCGTAAGGAGTTGGTCCAAGGTTTTGACAGCCGGTTCGGCGTGACGGGCTCTCGCGTTGGATCACGAAAATTTGAGATGATTGACGCCTTGAACAATGCTCTTAAGCATATACAACTCGACGAAGCCAGATATCGCGCACTGACAGAGCAGTACGGAACCATTTCTTTCAATTGCCTTGTTCCAGATGATGGCCGCGTTCTTTGCATACTTGAAGGTTATCGCTTCGATTACTCGCGCGTAGTTCTTCGGCCCGCCATTGAGGCGCTTTCCGGATGGCACTTTTCAGATCTTGAGGATGTCCTAGACTTCGCAAACGGCGACGCAATTTTTGAAAACTGTCCGGCACACATTGGCGATGACGACGATCCCATCGATCAAATGATCACCTACTGCAATCCAGTTTGCGACGACTGTGCCGAGCCCGAGACGGACTGCCTGTGCGCGACCTTTGTCTACGATGGGGAGAAGGGGGCGTTTGCACACAACTTCAATCACAACTTCGACGCCGTCATGTCACGCATCTCAGGCGCCTATCGCAAAGATGCCTAACCTGTCATTGCAGCGGACCGGCTGCGCCGTCCGCTGAATTCCAAAGTTATGCCTCACAATTCGCGTGATGTTGCGACGCCTACTTCCATTGGTCCTGGCCTGCCTACCGATTGCTCTGTGGGGCTACGCCTTCGAAGCGTCGTACTTCGCTGCGCTCGGCCTCTCGTCACACCAAGTGCTTAGCCTCTGGCACTACATCGCAAGCGGTGGTGGACTAATACTGTCCATGCTGGTGGCGCTGCTTGTCTACACTCAGCTCAAAAAGTTCTTCACGCGTGGTATTCATGAAGACGACATGAAGGAAGTTCGAGCGCAAATAAGCAAGGCGGAATTCAAGAAGGAGATCGTTGGCGCCCGAATCGCCGTGGTGATAAGCGTAGTGTTTTGGCTAGCTGTCTACTTCGGCCATTCGATTCCGGCCTTATCCACGCTGAGCAGCACGTTTCTCTATCTCGCGTTTGTGAATGTTGGCTTGTTCTTCACCTGTGTCGCCACTAGCCCCAATCACGCTCGATTCACCGTATTGCTTACGCTCGTTCTTTCCGTAGCCGTATGCTTTGCCGCCGGCGGCTACGGCTCAGGGAAGCAAGATATGCTGCGTGCTTCCCCAATACGCGACGACTTCATCGTCAGCGTAGTGCGCGTTGACGGGAAGCTTGTCGCACGGGCTACAGAACTAGTCTTGCCAGCCTCGTGGTGGCAAGGCGCAAAACAGGTACTGGGCGTCAAGCAGTGAGGCCTAACACCTTGGTGGAGCGGACCCACAACGGCATTGCGCCGCGGTGCGCCCAAGGTCATGATGCTCACCGCGGCGCAATACCGCTGCGGTCCGCTCACCGCGAACGTTAGCCTTCACATGAGTACCCACCATGCCTGAGATACCGAAGAGACTTGCCCCAACGCGTGAGACATTGAGAGAGCTCTATTTGAAGTCCGGCAATCGCTGTGCATTTCCGGGCTGCAAGAAGGCTCTGTTCAACGCGAAGGGCGTCTTTGTTGGACAGATTTGCCACATCGAGGGAGCTGAACCTGGTGGAGAGCGCTTTAACGAGCATCAAACAAACGAACAGCGACGACATTCTTCCAATTTGGTACTTATGTGCTACGACCATCACGTAGAAACGGACGATGTTTCAAAGTTCCCCGTAGATCGCATGAAGCGAATTAAGGAAGAACACGAAAAGCTATTTTCTGATGTCGTCGGTTCAATGCTAAGGACCGTAACTGACCACACGACGCTGACAGAACCGCTTTTTGCGAAGAACCTCAGAAAACTTGATCGTGTACTCGGTTGGAAAAACTCCGATGAAGAACTGTCGGATGCCTTGAAGGAACTGAAATCCGTAACAACCAAGCTCGCGAAGATACCTATACCTTCGAGGGAGCTATTCCTTGTTCTGGTAAATCGAGGGAAGAAGGGAGGTTTTTCCGCCGCTCTGGAGGTTTCAGTTGCCGAAGTGCAGCAGGCCACCAACCTCACGTCGAGTGAATTGAGGGAGTGCTTTTCCATCTTGGCCAATCATGGCTTTACGTATGACAACGACACCAATGACTTTGGTGTCCAAATGATTGGGATAGCTTCGCTGTCTTCAGGCTGGCCTCTGTGGGTCGATATCAAGCGCTTCTGCAAAAGGGAAAAGATCGATCTGTCTCAAATCATCATCAATCTCGACTTTTCGGTGCTTGATGAAGGCTAACCCATCTACAGGGACTTCCCGTTGAGTCAACAGCACGTTTCTGAATTGATTTGATTCGCCATGAACACGCCGGCCGAGGATTTCACCGACAAGGGACAGACTGCAC
>CAYYCN010000259.1:0-3115 GCA_964470355.1 uncultured Sphaerotilus sp. | reverse complement strand
GGTCATGTGAGTTCGGGTCTTTTTTCTGTGTGGAGCCTTCCGTGGTCGTGGGTGTGGTCGTGTCCGTAGGCGTAGTAGTCGCCGTAACCGTAACCGTAACCGTAACCGTATCCGACCTGGGTCTGATCGAACTTGGTGAGGACGGCGCCGATGACGTGGGCTCTGGCGGCACGCATGCGCCGCAGCGCGACGACGGCGGCCTCGCGGCGTCCGTCGTTGGCGGCGACCACCAGGATCGAGGCGGAGACCTGGGACGACATGATGACGGCGTCGGCGAGGCCCATCAGCGGGGGTCCGTCGATGACGACGACGTCGAACACGCGCGACACGAGCGAGAGCAGCTCGACCATCTTGGTCGAGGCCAGCAGCTCGGCCGGATTGGGCGGCAGGGGTCCGGTGGTCATGACGTGCATCAGCGCGTTGTCGCTGCGCTGGATGATCTCGGTCAGCGAGCCCGATCCGACCAGATAGTTCGACAGCCCGGCCTCGTTCGGCAGCGAGAGCTTCTTGTGCAGCGAGGGCTTGCGCAGGTCGCCGTCGATCAGCAGCACCTTGAGGCCGAGCTGGGTGAAGTTTGTCGCCAGCGCCGCCGCGGTGGTCGACTTGCCCTCCGCCGGCTTGGTCGAGGTGACGAAGATGGTCGGCGGGGTGCCGGTGGATGTGGAGAACTGGATCGAGGTTCGGAGCGATCGATAGGCCTCGGCGACCGGCGAGCGCGGATCGGCCATGACCTGATCGAAGGCGCCGCCCTCCGACTTCGGGATGATGCCGAGCACCGGCAGGCCGAGGGTGTGCTCGACGTCCTCGGGCGACTTGAATCTGTTGTCGAAGTACTCGATCGCCAGCGCGCCGCCCATGCCGAGCAGCAGCCCGCCGATCAGGCCGAGCGCCAGATTGAGCGTCACCCGTGGCGTGCGCGGCTTCTCCGGCCGCACGGCGGGATCGATCAGGGAGATGTTGTTGGTGCCGACGCCGCCGGCGACGCCGATCTCCTTGTAGCGCTGCAGCAGCCCGTCGTAGAGCTGCTTGGTGGTGTCGACCTCGCGTTTGAGGATGTTGTAGCGGATCGATCGATTGCGCAGGTCGAGCATCGACTTCTCCAGCCCGGCCATCTCCGCGACCAGCTTCTCCTCGCGCGCCGCCGCCGCCCGGTAGTCGCGGAAGATGGCGTCCTTGACCGCCCGGATCTGCTGCTGGATCAGGCGGTCGAACTCGTCGATCCGCGCCTTCAGCTGGACCATCTCCGGGAAGCCCGGCTTGAACAGATTGAGCTTCTCCTGATACTGGGCGGCCAGTTCGTCGCGCTTGATCCGGTTCTCCTGGATCGTGCGGCTGTCCTGCACCTGGGTCAGGGCGTACCCTTCGCTCGTCTCGGCCTCGCGCCACATCGTCTCGAGCTTGATCCGATCGTCGCGGGCCTTGGCGAGATTGGCGTTCATCGCCTCGAGATTGCCGCCCAGCAGGGTGCTGTTGTTGTCGAGATTGACGATGCCCTGGTCCTGGGCATAGGCGCCGAGTTCCTTCTCGTTCTCCTCGAGCCGGGCCTTGAGCTGCTGCAGCCGTTCCTCGAGGAAGGTGCGGGCGTAGCCGGAGGCGGCGTACTTGCGCTCGAGGTTGTCGGCGATGAAGGTCTTGGCGAAGCCGTCCGCGACCCTCTGCGCCACGTCGGCGTCGGGGTGGTCGTAGCCGATCTTCACCAGTCGCGAATTGCGCACCGGTTCGATCACCAGATGGTCCTGCAGCGTCTTGATCAGGCCGTTCTGACGCCGCCGGGCGCTCTCCGCGATCTCCGCCTCGCTCTGGCCGACGAACAGGCGCTTCACCGTCGCGATCAGCCCGGTGCCCTCCGCCGCCTGGAAGGTCTTGTCCTCGATCAGCCCGAGATTGGTGACGACGTGCTCCGCCAGGGTCCGGCTCGACAGGAGCTCGTAGTGGGTCTGCAGGAACTCGCGGTCCGCGCCGCCCTCCGACGACGGCTGGAACCCCTCGACCTTGACGACGGTGATCGTCTCCTTGTCGATCTGGATCGTGGCCTGGGCCCGGTAGCTCGGCGTGGTCATCAGGGTCGTCGCCAGGGCCAGCAGCAGGCCCGCCACCGTCGCGACCGCGACCAGCCGGCGATGCTTGTAGAGCGAGTGCAGCAGCCGCGACACGTCGAAGTCGCGCAGCGCCGAGCCGCCGCCCTCGGCGGGGGCCGCGGCCGCGAACTCCGTCGCCGGCGACCACGCCTCGCGCCCGCGCGCCACCGGCGTCCGGTCGGGTCCGATCGGCTCCAGGGCGCCGCCGAGGCCGCCGTCCGAGGGGTCCTGCTTCCTGTCGAACATGGGGTGTTCCGTGCTCCGCCGTCTCTCGGGAGGGGAGGGCGCCGCTCGCCCGCGCCCTCGCGCGCAATTCTCTGTTGCCTCACCAGGGTCTGAGCACGCTCGCCGCGGACGAGGTGATCGGCGCGAGGGTGCGCGAGGTGTCGCGCAGGGTGGTTCTCACCCCCGATTCCTCCACCACCACGATGTCGCCCGCCTGCAGCGTCGGATCGGCCGCCTTGCCGGACTGGATCGCCGCGGCGTCGTAGCTGGCCACCATCCGCCGCCCGTCCTGGACGCGCGACACGATCACCGAGTTGCGGTTGGCGACGTCGTTGAAGCCCTGGGCCTGCGCCAGCGCCTGCAGCAGGGTCACCGCGCCGTTCATCGGGAACACGCCCGGCTTCACCACCGCCCCGTCGACGGTCAGGCTCTGGCTGGCCGCCTCCTTGATCGTCACCGACACCTGCGGCGAGCGCAGATAGTTGGTCGCGAGCCTGGCGGCGATGTCGCGCTCGAGTTCGCGCGCCGTCCGCCCCGCCGCGGTCACCCCGCCGATCAGCGGCAGATTGACCACCCCGGTCGGGGCCACCTGCACCGTCCGGTCGAGATCCTTGACCTGGAACACCGTGACCTCGAGCACGTCGCGCGGATTGATGCGGTAGTCGGCCGAGAGCGCCGCCACCCCCGGGGTCGAGACCGTTCCGCCGCCGCCGCTCTGCGCCGCCGGCTGGAACACCCCCTGCTCTCCGCTCAGCGACCCGCCGCCGCTCGCGCATCCGCCGAGACAGAGGCCGAGGGCGATCGCGCCGAGA
>CAYYCN010000258.1:0-3144 GCA_964470355.1 uncultured Sphaerotilus sp. | reverse complement strand
CTCGTTGGGCTCATAACCCAAAGGTCGTTGGTTCAAATCCAGCCCCCGCAACCAATCGGTCATGTCGTGTGACACAAAAAAGCCAGCGTATCGCTGGCTTTTTTATTGCTCTGGCTCTATCGGGTTTCAAGAAGTTGCGATTCCCAGGCGCCACAGAGATGTGATTTCAGCGGACCTGGCGGCGTGGACCGGGTCGCGGGTGTCCCTGGATCTGCGGTGGATAGGAGATGTGTCGAGTCGATCGATGACCCTCAATCCCGCGGCCGCGATTTCGTCGACCAACCATTCCGGATCCCGCAGGTGCAGTCGCTCAGCCAGATCCGACAGAATCAGCCAGCCTTCTCCACGGGGTCTGAGGTGTGAGCGCAGGCCGTGCAGGTATTCTCGGAGCATGCAGCTGCCAGGGTCATACACCGCCTGCTCCAAGATCGAGGCGGGTTGGCCGGGTAGCCAGGGAGGGTTGCAGACGATGAGGTCGGCCTGGCCCTCTGGAAACATGTGGACACGCCGGATCTGCACAGCATCGGTCATATCCAAGCGGTGGATGTTGTCTTGAGCGCAGGCAACGGACCGCTCGGAGAGATCCGTTCCGATCACGTTGGGCACGCCGCGTTGGTGCAAGATGGCGGCCAACACGCCGGTGCCCGTGCCGATGTCCCAGGCGAGGCCTCCCGCTTGTCGACAATCGATGGGCAGTGGAGCCCGCGCCACGAGGTCGAGGTACTCGCCCCGGACCGGTGCGAAGACGCCGTAGTGGGCGTGGATTCGTCGATCTTGAAGGGCGTGGACCGGTATGCCCGCCTTGCGCCATTCGTGGGCGCCGACAAATCCAAGAAGTTGTCGGAGGGGCATCACATAGGGCCCCGAAACGGGGCCTAAGGCCTCGAGGCAGGCCTGAGACACCTCGGGCGCCCGCCTCAGGTTCAGGTGATGCTCTGGGGACATGTTCACCAGGACCATGCCCAGGATCTGGGCGCGGAGTGCCTGTTGTTCTCGTTGCTGCCAAAAGGCGGCGGTCAGCGGGTGCTCGCCCACCGCCTTGCGTCCTGTCCTGCGAGAGGGGGTATGGGTCCCGACCAGGCGACGATCCAGTGCTTGCAGAAGGTGTCGTGCGTTGTGGTAGTCGCCGGTCCACAGCAAGGCCGTTCCGGCCTGGGCGAGTCGCAGCGCAGTGTTGGCGGGCAGGCGGTCGTCGGCCGTCACGATACCTTGAGGCGGAGGTCGTGTGTCGTCGGCGATCCAGAGGGCTTGGTGTTCGGTGCCGAGCATGTCGGTCCAGCGAGCCATAGAGGGGGAAGAGGTCATGGAGAAGGAAATCGTGAGGCGAGCCGCCGGGTCCAAAGGCCGTGTGGGACCGGAATCGTGGGTGATTGCGCCTCTGTTCACGGTTCGGCGCTGTGGGGGTTTGCGCCGGTCGCTAGGATTCAGATCATGCGTTGGCTGATCCGTTCGTTGGTGTGGGGGGTATCCGTCCTGTGTTTGGGGACCCTGCTGCTATTGTGGCTGGCCTTGGCCAGGGCGCCGACCTTGATTCGAGATGAAGTCCAGATGTCGGCGGCCGATGTGTCTCGCGCGCGCCGCTGGATGGCTGACGCGGATCCCCGCCGAGCGAAGGCGGGCGATTCCAGGGTGTTATTCGCCTCGGCCCGGGATCTGGATCTTCTGGCGAACGACGCGAGTCGTCGCTTGTTGAAGGGGGCTGCTCGCGTCGATGTGGGTGAGGAGGCGGTCGAGGTGCATTTCAGTGCGCCCGTGCCACGTGTGCCTGGTCGCTGGTGGATGAATTGGCGCGTGGTGCTGACGCAGGAGACTCAAGGGCCGCCGGGTGTCCGGAGCCTCCACGTGGGGGCGTTGCGCGTCCCAACGGCGTTGGCGGAATGGGGGCTTCATCGTGCGCTGAGCCACCTGGAACTGGATCGGCAATGGCTTCAGGCGTTGGAGATGGTCCAGCACGTCCGGATGTCTCCTGCTGGGGTGCAGGTGGCCTACCGATGGCAACCTGGATTTGAAGACCGTGTTCGGGCGGGACTGGTGCCTCCGGAAATGCAAGAGGCCTTGCGCGCGTACTCCGATCGCTTGGTTGATCTGGTGAGGCCCTCCGGAGCCCTTGCGGAGCATCGCCCGGTGTCTCTTGCGGTGCTGCTGCCGCCTTTGTTTGAATTGGCCCGCCAGCGGACGGCATCCTTTGCATTGATGCCGGCTTCCGCGGAAGACGGTGCGCTCATTCGTGCCCATGCGGCCAGGGAAAACCGGGCGGCTCTGATCACGCTGGCGCTTTATGCCGCGCAGCGCCCGATGAGCAAGCTGGTTCCGGGGGCTCGGGATTGGCGCTTGCCGCACAGGCGAGAGGTCTGGCTGGGGCAGCGGACGGATCATCCTCAGCATTTGCTGATTTCTGCGGTGTTGGCGGCCGAAGGGGGTGGCCGCTTGGCTGACGTGATCGGTGTGTACAAGGAGATCAGCGACAGCAAGGACGGCAGTGGGTTCAGTTTTGACGACCTTGCTGCCGATCGCGCGGGCACTCGCCTGGGTCAGCGTGCGACGGCCGACCCGCTCGGTTTGCAAATGCGCCTGTCATCGATGACGAATGAGTCCGACGTGATGCCTTCGATCCAGGGCTTGCCGTCATTCCTTCCAGAGTCGGAGTTCCGGGTCCGCTTTGGACGCATCGGCAGTCCAGCCTATAACCGTGTGGCCCAGGAAATCGAGCAGCGGATCCAGAATCTTGCCTTCAACCAGTAGCGGTTGCCCGCTTCTTTCTCCTCAAGTGAACACGTCATGCCGATTCCCATTGCCGCCCTGCAAACTTGGATGCCCGCTTCCAGTGATGAGGCGCAAGCCTTGATCGACGCCATTCAAGAGCACGGGCGCCAGGCGATCCCTCCGGTCGAGCTCACTTCGCCCCCCGATCGACCGACCAGCTGCTGTGGAAGGGGGTGCTCGGGTTGTGTCTGGGAGGGGTACTACGGCGCGGTTGTGTACTGGCGGGACGAGTCCCTGCTGCGGCTGGCGCCATGAAAAAAACCCCTGGAGCGTGAGCCTCAGGGGTTGATGATGCGGTGACCGTCGTCGGACGGTCACGCAACGAGCCGAGAATTACTGCAGCTTGATTTCGACGTCCACGCCGGCCGGCAGGTCGAGCTT
>CAYYCN010000257.1:0-3162 GCA_964470355.1 uncultured Sphaerotilus sp. | reverse complement strand
ACCTGAACACCTGCCCGGTGGGCGTGGCCACGCAGGATCCGGTGCTGCGCGCCAAATTCTCGGGCAAGCCCGAGCACGTGGTGAACTACTTCTTCTTCGTCGCTGAAGAAGCCCGCCAGATCATGGCTCAGCTGGGCATCCGCAAGTTCGACGACCTGATCGGTCGTGCCGACCTGCTCGACACCCGCAAGGCCATCACCCACTGGAAAGCCAAGGGTCTGGACTTCTCGAAGGTCCTCCACGTGCCCGAGGTGCCGGCCGACGTGCCGCGATACCACGTCGACGTGCAGGACCACGGCCTCGAAAAGGCCCTGGACAAGAAGCTCATCGAGAAGGCCAAGGCGGCCATCGAGAAGGGCGAGAAGGTCCAGTTCATGGAAGACGCGCGCAACGTCAACCGCTCCGTCGGCGCCATGCTGTCGGGCGAGTTGATCAAGCACCACCCGGACGGTTTGCCCGACGAGTCGATCTTCGTACAGATGGAAGGCACCGGCGGCCAGAGCTTCGGCGCCTTCCTGGCCACGGGCATCACCTTCTACCTGATCGGTGAAGCCAACGACTACACCGGCAAGGGCCTGTCGGGTGGCCGCATCGCGGTGCGGCCGTCGATCGAGTTCCGTGGCGATGCCGCCAAGAACATCATCGTCGGCAACACCGCGCTGTTCGGGGCCACCAGCGGCGAGGCTTTCTTCCGCGGGGTGGCGGGCGAGCGTTTTGCCGTGCGTCTGTCGGGGGCCACGGCCGTCGTGGAGGGCACGGGCGACCACGGTTGTGAATACATGACCGGCGGCACGGTGGTGGTGCTGGGCAAGACCGGCCGCAACTTCGCGGCGGGCATGTCCGGCGGCATCGCCTACGTGTACGACGAGGATGGCCAGTTCGCCTCGCGTTGCAATACCGCCCAGTGCGCGCTGGACAAGGTGCTGCCGTCGGCCGAACAGGAAGCCGGCATCGACTTCGCGATCTGGCACAAGAGCCAGACCGACGAGGCCCTGCTCAAGAAGCTGATCGAGGACCACTTCCGCTGGACCGGCTCGCTGCGTGCCCGCGACATCCTGGACAACTGGAGCGAGTCGCGCGCCAAGTTCGTCAAGGTGTTCCCGAACGAGTACAAGCGCGCCCTGGGTGAGATCAACGCGGTCAAGGCCGCCGACGAGACCATCGCCAAGGCCAAGGGCGAGACCAAGGGCGGTAAGAGCACCGCTGCAGCCAAGTAACAAGGAGCCCCGGCGGAGGGCCGGGGTCGCGTTCTTCGTGACGCGACCCGCCACCGCCGTTCCGACAGCATCACCGCGAGAGACGCATCATGGGTAAGGTCACTGGTTTTCTGGAATACGAGCGCCTCGAAGAGGGCTACGAGCCGGTCGAGAAGCGCCTGAAGAACTACAAGGAATTCGTCATCGGCCTGAAGCCGGAAGAGGCGAAGGTCCAGGGCGCACGCTGCATGGACTGCGGCACGCCGTTCTGCAACAACGGCTGCCCCATCAACAACATCATCCCGGACTTCAACGACCTGGTGTACCAGGGCGATTGGAAGAACGCGATCACGGTGCTGCACAGCACCAACAACTTCCCCGAGTTCACTGGCCGCATCTGCCCGGCGCCCTGCGAGGCCGCCTGCGTGATCAATGTGAACGGCGATGCCGTGGGCATCAAGTCCATCGAGCACGCGATCATCGATCGCGCATGGGAAGAAGGCTGGGTCAAGCCTCAGCCGGCTGCCGTCAAGACGGGCAAGAAGGTCGCCATCGTGGGCGGTGGACCCGCCGGTCTGGCCGCGGCCCAGCAGCTGGCCCGCGCCGGTCACGACGTGACCGTGTTCGAGAAGAACGACAAGGTCGGTGGCCTGCTGCGCTACGGCATCCCCGACTTCAAGATGGACAAGGGCCACATCGACCGCCGCATGAAGCAGCTCGAGGCCGAAGGCGTGGTGTTGCGCACCAACGTGCTGGTCGGTGAGCTGCCCAAGGGCTCCAAGGTCACCAACTGGGCCAAGGAAAAGATCAGCGCCGAGCAGCTCAAGTCCGAGTTCGACGCCGTGCTGCTGACCGGTGGTTCGGAGCAAAGCCGTGACCTGTCGGTGCCGGGCCGCGACCTGGCCGGCGTGCATTTCGCGATGGAACTGCTGCCCCAGCAAAACCGCGTGAACCACGGCGGCAAGATCAAGGACGCCATCTCGGCCACCGGCAAGCACGTCATCGTCATCGGCGGTGGCGACACCGGATCCGACTGCGTGGGCACTTCCAACCGCCACGGCGCCGTCAGCGTCACCCAGTTCGAGGTGATGCCCCAGCCCCCGGTGGAAGAGAACCGCCCGCTGACGTGGCCCTACTGGCCGTTGAAGCTGCGCACCTCGTCCAGCCACGACGAAGGCTGCGTGCGCGAGTTCGCCATCTCCACCAAGGAGTTCATCGGCGAGAACGGCAAGCTGACCGGCCTGAAGACCGTGAATGTCGAGTTCAAGGACGGCAAGTTGGTCGAGATCGCCGGCACCGAGAAGGTCTGGAAGGCCGATCTGGTCCTGCTGGCCATGGGCTTCGTGAACCCGGTGGCGACCATCCTCGACGCCTTTGGGGTCGAGAAGGACGCCCGCGGCAACGCGAAGGCCTCGGCCGACCTCGAGGGCGGCTACAAGACCAGTGCTGCCAAGGTGTTCGTGGCCGGTGACATGCGCCGTGGCCAATCGCTGGTGGTGTGGGCCATCCGCGAAGGCCGCCAGGCCGCCCGTGCAGTGGACGAGTTCCTGATGGGGGCGACGACGCTGCCGCGTTGAGGCACGGATCTCTTCCGGTGAATGACCGGGGGAGAACAAAAAGGCCGCTCCTGGAGCGGCCTTTTCTGTTGGGGGTTTGGCTTTGCGGCCCTGCGAGGGGCCGTGGGCTCAGCCCGCCATGCCTTGGTGCCTCAGCAGCGCATCGATCTTCGGCTCCCGTCCCCGAAACGCTTTGAAGTTGTCCATCGCGTCCCGGGCACCGCCGGCCTCCAGGATCTCACGGCGGAAGCGCAGGCCCGTCTCCGGGTTGTCCACGCCTTCTTCCTCAAACGCGCTCCACGCATCGGCGCTCAGCACCTCGGCCCACTTGTAGCTGTAGTAGCCCGCCGAATAACCGCCCGCGAAGATGTGCGAGAAGCTGTGCTGGAAGCGGTTGAAGGCTGGCGGGA
>CAYYCN010000256.1:0-3162 GCA_964470355.1 uncultured Sphaerotilus sp. | reverse complement strand
GTTCGACATGCAGTGGAAGCCGCAGCTGGAAAGCAAGCCCTGGAAGGACGCGATCACGTTCTACGTCGACCTGCTGAAGAACTACGGCCCTCCCGGCTCGTCGGCCAACAGCTTCAACGAGATCCTGGCGCTGACCAACGCCGGCAAGTGCGGCATGTGGATCGACGCGACCATCGCGGCTTCTTTCGTGAGCGATCCGAAGCAGTCCAAGGTGGCCGACCAGATGGCCTTCGCGCAAGCCCCCACCGCCGTGACGCCCAAGGGCGCCAACTGGCTGTGGTCGTGGAACCTGGCCATCCCGGCCGGCTCCAAGAAGGTGGATGCCGCCCAGAAGTTCGTGACTTGGGCGACCAGCAAGGAATACATCCAGTTGGTGGCCAAGACCAACGGCTGGGCGAACGTCCCGACCGGCACGCGCAAGAGCACCTACGCCGCGCCGGAATTCCAGAAGGCCGCCCGCTTCGCTGCGGCTGAAAAGGTCGCCATCGACAGCGCCAACCCGACCGATTCGACCCTGCCGAAGTCGCCGTACGTGGGCGTGCAGTTCGCGGCCATTCCGGAGTTCCAGTCCATCGGCATCGCCGTGGGCCAGCAGATGAGCGCCGCCCTGGCCGGCAAGACCTCGGTCGACGCCGCCCTCAAGAGCAGCCAGCAGGCCGCAGAGCGTGAGATGAAGAAGGCCGGTTACTACAAGTGATCGACTGACTGCGGTCCCGCTCGGCGGTGTGTCGAGTGGGTGCCGGGCGGTTGAGCCGCCCGATACGCGCATCCGGCCGGTGAGGTGGCCCGGCGCCCGTGCTTTGTGCGGGCGTCCTGGGCCATGCGCCGGCCGACCGGTCCCGAGGGCCCAGAACCATGAACCGATTCCTGCCTCGCGCCTTGATGGCGCCTGCGGTGGTCACGCTCTTCCTGTGGATGATCGTGCCGCTGGTGATGACGCTGTACTTCAGCGTGATCCGCTTCAACCTGATGCAGCCCGACCAGAGCGGCTTTGTCGGGCTGGAGAACTTCGAATACTTCATCACCGACCCGTCGTTCACGGTGTCGGTGATCAACACCTTGCTGCTGCTGGGCAGCGTGATCGCCATCACCGTGGTGCTGGGCATCGGCATCGGGCTGCTGACGGACGATCCGTTTCCCGGCCGGGGCCTGGTGCGCATCCTGCTGATCTCGCCGTTTTTCATCATGCCCACGGTCAACGCGCTGCTGTGGAAGCACATGATGATGAACCCCATCTACGGGGTGCTGGCGCAGGTCTGGCAGTTCTTTGGCGCAACGCCCGTGGACTGGCTCACCGACTACCCGCTGCTGAGCGTGATCATCATGGTCTCGTGGCAGTGGCTGCCGTTTGCGACGCTGATCTTCATCACGGCCTTGCAGAGCATGGACCGCGAACAGCTGGAAGCCGCCCGCATGGACGGCGCGACCTACCTGCAGCAGCTGCGCTACCTGTACCTGCCGCACCTGGGCCGCTCGATCGCGGTCGTGGTGATGATCGAGATGATCTTCCTGCTGAGCGTGTTCGCCGAGATCTACACCACCACGGGTGGCGGTCCGGGTGATGCCAGCACGAACATGGCTTTCCTGATTTTCAAGCAGGCGCTGCTGAACTTCGACGCGGGCGTGGCTTCGGCCGGTGCGCTGTTCGCGGTGGTGCTGGCCAACATCGCCGCCGTGTTCCTGATCCGCCTGGTCGGCAAGAACCTGGACAAGTGAGGAGCCCCGCCATGTCCCGACACTCCCACTTCTCTGCGGCCTTGGCCGTGCGCACCGTGGCCGCCTGGGCGGTGGCGCTGCTGCTGTTCTTCCCGCTGGGTTGGCTGGTGCTGACGGCGTTCAAGACCGAACTGCAGGCCATCGCCGTGCCGCCGCTGCTGGTGTTCACGCCGACGCTGGAAAACTTCCACATCGTGCAGGAGCGCAGCGAGTACATGCACTACGCGATGAACTCGCTGGTGACCAGCGTGGCCTCGACGCTGCTGGGCCTGGCGCTGGCGGCCCCTGCCGCCTACGCGATGGCTTTCTTCAAGGGCCCGCGCACCAAGGACATCCTGATGTGGATGCTCTCCACCAAGATGATGCCGGCCGTGGGCGCGCTGGTGCCGGTGTACGTGATGGCGCAGAAGACGGCGCTGCTCGACACCCAGCTGGGCCTGATCATCGTCTTCACGTTGAGCAACCTGCCCATCATGGTGTGGATGCTGTATTCCGGCTTCAAGGAGATCCCGCCCGAGATCCTGGAAGCCGCGCGCATGGACGGCGCCACGCTCTGGCAGGAAGCCGTGAAGGTGCTGCTGCCGCTGTCGCTGGGCGGCTTTGCCTCCACCGGCCTGCTGTGCCTGGTGCTGAGCTGGAACGAGGCCTTCTGGTCGCTCAACCTCTCGGCCGCCAACGCCGGCACGCTGGCCGCACTGATCGCGCAGTACTCCAGTCCTGAAGGCCTGTTCTGGGCCAAGTTGTCCGCCGCCTCGTTCATGGCGATTGCGCCCATCGTCGTCTTCGGCTGGTTCAGCCAAAAGCAGCTGGTGCAAGGCCTGACCTTCGGCGCCGTCAAGTAAACCATCGAATCCAGGAAAGATCCCCCATGGCTTACCTCCAACTCCAGGGCATCGAGAAGTTCTTCGGCGAGCATCGCGCCATCAAGGGCGTGGACCTGACCATCGAGCAGGGCGAGTTCATCGTCTTCGTCGGCCCGTCGGGCTGCGGCAAGTCCACGCTGCTGCGCCTGATCGCCGGGCTGGAACAGATCGACGGTGGGCGCCTGATGCTCGACGGTCGCGACATCACCGACCTGCCGTCCAGCCAGCGTGATCTGGCGATGGTGTTCCAGAGCTACGCGCTGTATCCGCACATGAGCGTGTTCGAGAACATGAGCTTCGCGCTCAAGCTCGCCAAGGTCGACCCCAAGGTCATCCGCGAGAAGGTCGAGCGCGCCGCGAAGATCCTGAACCTCACGGCCTACCTCGACCGCACGCCCAAGGCCCTGTCGGGCGGTCAGCGTCAGCGCGTGGCCATCGGCCGTGCCATCGTGCGCGCGCCCAAGGTGTTCCTGTTCGACGAACCGCTGTCCAACCTGGACGCGGCGCTGCGCGGCCAGACCCGCGTGGAGATCGCCAAGCTGCACCGCGACCTGGGCGCGACCACCATCTACGTCACCCACGA
>CAYYCN010000255.1:0-3180 GCA_964470355.1 uncultured Sphaerotilus sp. | reverse complement strand
GAGTTCCAGGTCATCGCCAAGACCGGCGAAGACGCCATCATTTACTGCCCGACCAGCGAATACGCCGCCAACATCGAGCTGGCCGAGGCCGTGGCACCCGCCACGCCGCGCGGTGCTGCCGTGCAGTCCCTGACCAAAACACCGACGCCGGGCAAGAGCACCTGCGCCGACGTGGCCGAACTGCTGTCGCTGGACCTGAAGCAGACGGTCAAGAGCCTGGTGCTTGCCACCGACGAGCTCAATGAGGTGGGCGATGTCGTCAAGTCGACGGTCTGGCTGCTGCTGCTGCGGGGCGACCACGACATGAACGAGGTCAAGGTGGGCAAGGTGGACGGCCTGAAGGGCGGGTTCCGTTTTGCCACCGTCGCCGAGATCGAAGACCATTTCGGTGCCAAGCCCGGCTACCTGGGCCCGATCGGCCTGAAGAAGCCGGTGAAGGTCATTGCCGACCGCAGCGTTGCCGTCATGAGCGACTGGGTGTGTGGCGCCAACGAGGTGGATTTCCACTACACCGGTGCCAATTGGGGCCGAGACCTGCCCGAGCCGGACTTGGTGGCCGACATCCGCAATGTCGTCGAGGGCGACCCGTCGCCGGACGGCCAGGGCGTGCTGGCCATCGAGCGCGGCATTGAGGTGGGCCATGTGTTCTACCTGGGCACCAAGTATTCCAAGGCCATGAATGCCACCTTCCTCGACGAGACCGGCAAGCCGGCGCCGTTCGAGATGGGTTGCTATGGCATCGGCGTGACCCGCATCCTGGGCGCGGCCATCGAGCAGAACCACGATGAGCGCGGCATCATCTGGCCGGACGCCATCGCGCCTTTTGCGGTGGCCGTGTGTCCGATCGGATACGACCGCTCGGCCGAGGTCAAGGAAGCGGCCGAAGCGTTCTACGAAGAGCTCAAGGCACTGGGCGTGGACGCGATCCTCGACGACCGCGGCGAGCGTCCCGGGGCGATGTTCGCGGACTGGGAACTGATCGGTGCGCCCCAGCGTGTCGTCGTTTCCGACCGGGGCCTGAAGGAGGGCCTGGTCGAGGTTCAGGGCCGTCGCGACGAGGCCGCGGCCAAGGTGCCTCTGGCTGGTCTGGCCGCGGATCTCAAGGCCCGACTGAAGGTCTGAGCCTGGGCCTGATGGGACCCCCTCCTGTGCGAACCTCCTGCCTGGCCCCAGCGTGTGCTGCGCCGGATCGTCGGCGCTGGTTGGCTTCGACCCTCGCAGGGGTTTGGGTCCGACGGGGATGGGGCGTTGGCGCCGGGATGCTGCTTCCCGATCGGGTTCGCGCGGGCCAGGCCGAGGAGCCTCTGGCCGATTCCGTACGCACAGCCATGGCCCGGGCGGTGCATGACAGCGGGCCGCCGGATCTGGAGTTCGCCCACATGGACGAGCGGCTGGCCTTCCTGCGCTGGCTGGGGGCCATGAGTCCGCGCCTGGCCAACCGAGTGCCGGATTTCGAGACGCGGCGGACCTTGCTGGAAACGGTGTGGTACGAGAGTCGGCGCGCCGGTCTGGAGCCGGCCATGGTGCTCGGGCTCATCCAGGTCGAAAGCGCTTTTCGCAAGTACGCGATTTCCAGCGTGGGCGCGCGCGGCTACATGCAGATCATGCCTTTCTGGATGCGCCTGATCGGCGATGGTGACGTCAGTGGCTTGTTCCACATGCAGACCAATCTGCGCTTCGGCTGCGTGATCCTGCGCCACTACCTGGACCGCGAAAAGGGCGATCTTTTCCTGGCTTTGGGTCGATACAACGGCAGCCGGGGGCGCGCGGAATACCCGAACCTGGTGATGGGCGCGCGCAAGAATTGGCTGTACTCGGCTCCGCCGTCAGCCACTCGCAGTGCGGACTCCGGGGGTGGGGCTCCCGTCGCGCAGCGATAGTTGGCCGCAACCCAGTGCTTGCGCATCCAGGATCGGACGGTGGATGCGCACTGGTTTGTCTTTCCAGCTACCGAACCTTGCCCGAGCGCTTCTGCTCTCGCAGCATGAACAGGTACAGCCCCTCGACCTTCTCGCGTGCCCAGGGCGTCTTGCGTAAGAAGGTCAGGCTGGACTTGACGCTGGGTTGGCTCTGAAAACACCGCACAGGGAGCCGCTCGGCCAAGCCGGGCCAGCCGTAGGCAGTGACCAGGGCTTCGACGATGGCCTGCAATGTGAGCCCGTGCAGGGGATTGCGTGGCTGGGGCGCCGCAGGGGCCTTGGCTGGGGTTGTGGCAGTGACCTCTGCGCCGAGGTGGGGGGCCTCGATGGGGGTGGGGTCTGGTGGGTGAGGGGCGTCGGCTGAGGCGTGCATGTCCGGATTCTGGCCCCTGCGGAGGCCCTCTGATGGGGGAGGTTGGGTCGAACGGGTGCTCTGCCCCGATACTGAGGTTCATGACAACCGAGCACGACGATTCTTCCGACCTCCCCGAAACGATCAATGAACCTCGCCTGTGGCGTGACCGCGGCTGGACGGCGCGCGTGATCAAGAACGAGGACGACGACGGTTGGGCCGTCGCGATGTACCTCGATGGTCAGGAGGAGCCGGCGCTGGTCGGCCCCTGGACCATGGGTCGCGACAAGAAGAACCCCAAGCCATTGGATACCGCGGCCTTCCACACCTTGGTGAAGACCGCCTCTGAGGTGATCCGCCGCCACGAACAGAGCCTGCATGCCCTGTTGCACAAGGAGGTGGTGGTGCGCACACCCGATGCTCGCCTGAGGGTGACGCTCGACATCACGCCGTCCGAGGACGAGCCCTACGCGACCCTGGCCGCCCGGGACGGCAGCGGGGAACTGCTCGGAGAGGTCCGTGTGGAAGCCAACTACAAGCTCACCGTCGAAAAGGCCGAGGCTTGGATCGAGGGTGGGTTTGGCAAGCCGCCGCGCTGAGGTCGCTCGCTGTCACACAAGCAACGGTAAACCGGTCCCGCGTGCTGTCCGGTGAGTGAGTCGGCATGACTTCACTGAGGCTGCATGCGGTGTGTGAGCCGACGGGCCGCAAGGTGCCGTCAGAGGCCGTTCCAGCTTGTCGGGGCCGCGGCCTCAATGCCGCTGAGCGCCAGCACCCGTTCCACGGTCTCGTCGACCAGTTCCTCGATGGACGTCGGCCGGTGATAAAACGCCGGCAGCGGGGGGAACACGATCCCGCCCATCTCGGTGACGGCGGTCATGTTGCGCAGGTGGGCCAGGTTGAAGGGCG
>CAYYCN010000254.1:0-3181 GCA_964470355.1 uncultured Sphaerotilus sp. | reverse complement strand
TTCCAGGTGGCCGTGGTGGTGACGGGCTGGCCGGCCAGGTCCGACACGATGTTGTGGACGATGGCGGTCACCATCGTCTCGATCATGTAGCCGGTCTTGGGCGCGCCCGTGGGCACCGGGGTGACTTCCACCGGTGGAATGGCCACGCACACGCCGGCCGAGTAGATGTCGGGGTACTTCTTGCTGCGCTGGTGTTCGTCGATCAGCACGAAGCCGCGCGGGTTGCACAGGCCGGGCACGGCGGCGACCGCGTCGATGCCCTTGAAGGCCGGCAGCATCATCGACAGCTTGAAGTCCAGCGTGTGTTCCTTGTAGACCTGGCCGAGGTCGTCCACCTGCGTGACCTTCATCTGGCCGGGCAGGACCTCGGTGGTGCGCGCGTTGGTGATCCACTTGATGTCGCGGTTGCGGAACTCGCTTTCCAGCATGGACTTGCTGTCGCCTACGCCGCCCAGGCCCAGGTGGCCGATGTAGGGCTCGCTGGTCACGTAGGTCATGGGCACCTTGTGGCGCAGCTTGCGCTTGCGCAGGTCGGCGTCGAGGATGAAGGCGAACTCGTAGGCCGGGCCGAAGCAGCTGGCCATGGGCATGGCGCCCACGACGACGGGGCCGGGGTTCTTCAGGAACTCCTGATAGTCGGTCCAGAACTGCTCGGCGTGCTCCACGGTACAGACCGAGCGGGTGTGCCCGCCCCCATTGGACGTGTGCGGTCCGGCGCCGGGTACTTCGTCGAAGCTCAGCTTGGGGCCAGTGGTGATGACCAGGCGGTCGTAGTCCAGGGTCTGGGCGTCGGCCAGCGTGAGGCGGCGCGCTTCGGCGTCGATGGCGGTGACGGGCTGGCCGATGAAGGCGATGCCCTTGCGTTCCAGCAGCGGGGCGATCTTCAGCGTGATGTCGCCGCGCTCGCGCCAGCCCACGGCCACCCAGGGGTTGGAGGGTGTGAACTGGAAGTAGTCCACCGCGCTGACAACGGTGACGCGGTGTTCGCTGCCGAGCTTCTCGCGCAGTTCGTACGCCGCAGCCATGCCGCCGATGCCGGCGCCCATGATGACGATGTGGGCCATGTCTTGTCTCCTTCTCCGTCGCCTCTGTGACACAGGTCCCGCAGGGAGCGGGGGGTGACCGGCCCTGGGCGACGCGGGCCGGTCACCGGGAAACGTCGTGTCAGGCGATGCGGGCGGAGGCCTCAAAGTCCTTGCGGTACATCGCGTAGTACAGCACCGGGATCACCACCAGCGTCAGCATCGTCGACACCAGGATGCCGAAGATCAGGGAGATGGCCAGACCGTTGAAGATCGGGTCGTCGAGGATGAAGAAGGCGCCGATCATGGCGGCCAGGCCGGTCAGCGCGATGGGCTGGGCGCGCACGGCGGCGGAGTTCATCACCGCCTCCTTGAAGGCCATGCCCTGCTGGACCTGCAGCTCGATGAAGTCCACCAGCAGGATGGAGTTGCGCACGATGATGCCGGCCAGCGCGATCATGCCGATCATCGAGGTGGCGGTGTACTGCGAACCCAGCAGCGCGTGGCCCGGCATCACGCCGATGATGGTCAGCGGGATGGGCGCCATGATGATCAGCGGCGTCAGGTAGCTCTTGAACTGCGCGACCACCAGCAGGTAGATCAGGATCAGGCCCACGCCGTAGGCGGCGCCCATGTCGCGGAAGGTCTCGTAGGTGATCTGCCACTCGCCGTCCCACTTGATGGCGTACTGGCGGTAGGGATCGCTGGGCTGCTGGATCCAGTACTGCTCGACCTTGCCGGCGCCGGGCAGGGCGGCCTTCTCCAGATTCGGGCGGATGGCGAACAGGCCATACAGCGGCGAGTCCAGCTTGCCGGCCATGTCGCCGAAGACGTAGCTCACGCCGTGCAGGTCCTTGGTGTAGAGCGGCTTGTCGATGACGGCCTTTTCCACCCGGACCAGTTCGGACAGCGGCACGAGCTGGCCATTGCCGGCGCGCAGCGGCAGGGCGAGCAGCGATTCCAGGCCGACCTGCGACGCCAGCGGCAACTGCAGACGCACGGGCACCGGGTACTTGCTCTGCTCGTCGTGCAACCAGGCGGCGTCCATGCCCGAGAGCGCGCCGTAGACGGTCTGCGCCACGGCCGCCACCGGGATGCCCAGCGATTCGGCGCGCTGGCGCTGCACACGCAGGAAGGTGCGCGGCGCGTCCTCACGCAGCGTGGTGTCGATCCCGACGATGTCGGGCGTGGCGCCAAAGGCCTTGGCGACGTTGGCGGCCAGTTGCTGGCGCCCGGCTTCGTCCGGGCCGTAGACCTCGGCGACCAGCGGGCTCATCACCGGCGGGCCGGGCGGCACTTCCACGACCTTGAGGCGCGCGCCGTGGGCGGCCGCGATCTTTTCCAGCTCCGGACGGTGGCGCTGGGCGATGGCGTGGCTCTTTTCGCTGCGGTGGTGCTTGTCGACCAGGTTCACCTGCAGGTCGCCCTGCTCGGCGTCGGCGCGCAGGTAGTACTGGCGCACCAGGCCGTTGAAGGTGATGGGGCTGGCCGTGCCGGCGTAGCCTTGCAGGTTGCGCACCTCGGGCTGTCTGGCCAGCCAGGCGCCCAGGTCGTTCAGGGCGGCGGCGGTGTTTTCCAGCGGCGTGCCGGCGGGCATCTCGACCACCACCTGGTACTCCGACTTGTTGTCGAAGGGCAGCATCTTCAGCACCACCCACTGCACACCGGCCAGGCCCACGCTGAGCATCAGCGCCACCAGGATGCCGCCGAGCAGCATCCAGCGCTTGCGCGCGCTTTCGAGGAAGGGCGAGAGCACGCGGGTGAAAAAGCCCGGCAGCTTGGCCGCGAAACCGGTCGGGCCACCAGCGGCCGGAGTGTGACCCGATGGACCCGAGGCGCCCTTCGAGCCTGCATGGGCCTCGCCGGCGTGCGACTTCATCAGCCGCGCCGCCAGCCACGGCGTGACCGAGAACGCGATGGCCAGCGAAATCGCCATGCCCAGGCTGGAGTTGATCGGGATCGGGCTCATGTACGGGCCCATCAGCCCGCTCACGAAGGCCATCGGCAGCAGCGCGGCGATCACGGTCAGCGTGGCCAGGATGGTGGGACTGCCCACCTCGTCGACCGCGCCGGGGATGATTTCCAGCAGCGGCTTGTGCGGCTCCAGCGCCTGGTGGCGGTGGATGTTCTCGACCACCACGATGGCGTCGTCCACCAGG
>CAYYCN010000253.1:0-3190 GCA_964470355.1 uncultured Sphaerotilus sp. | reverse complement strand
AGAACGAGAGCCGGATCCGTCAGGCGATCCGGGGGATCAAGGCGATGTTCAAGGCCGACGGCGTGATGCCGGGCTGAGCTGGCGAAGGGTTGGATGCTTCACATTGCAGCCCCTCCGCAAAGGGGCTGTGTCAGGCCAGCTCGGGAAACAGCACCTCGGTGTACCCGAACCGGCTGAAGTCCTTCACCCGCATCGGATAGAGCGTGCCGAAGAGGTGGTCGCACTCGTGCTGCACCACCCGGGCGTGGAAGCCTTCGGCTTCACGCTCGATGGGCTGGCCCTTCGGGTCGAAGCCTGAATAGCGGATGCGCTGGAAGCGCGGCACCACGCCACGCAGTCCAGGCACCGACAGACAGCCTTCCCAGCCGTCCTCCACCTCGTCGCCCAGCGGCGTGATGACGGGGTTGAGCAGGATCGTCAGCGGCACGGGCGGGGCGTCCGGGTAGCGCTCACTGCGCTCGAAGCCGAAGATCACCACGGCCAGGTCCACCCCAATCTGCGGCGCGGCGATGCCCACGCCACCCTCGGCCTGCATGGTGTCGAACAGGTCGACGACCAGGGCCTGAAGTTCGGGCGTGTCGAAGTGTTCGACCTGCCGGGCGACCTTCAGCAGTCGGGCATCGCCCATCTTCAGCACGTTTCGGATGGCCATGGGGTTCTCGCTCGGGTGGCAGGTCGAACGCCAAAAGGTCCGACCGGTTCCTGTCAGATCGAGGTGATGACCTGTTCGGCCGGCAAGCGCGACTTGGGCAGCTTGGCGTTGAAGTCGTCGGCGCCGCTGTAGCCCAGGGCCACCAGCACCACGGCACTCAGGCCCTTGTGCGTCAGGCCCAGCACCTCGTTGAGCTTGGCACGGTCGAACCCTTCCATCGGGCAGGCGTCCACGCCCAGCTTGGCGGCACCGATCAGCAGCGCGCCCAGGGCCAGGTAGACCTGCTTCTCGGCCCATGTCTGGGTGTCCTTGAAGACTTCCTGGTGCAGGGCGACGTAGCCGCTGCGGGCGGCGCGGGTGCCTTCCTTGGCTTCGGGCGTGGGGAAGCGGCCGTCGGCTTCTTCCTGGGCCAGCAGGGCGTCGAGGTGCGACTGCGGCAGATCGGTGCGTGCGCACAGCACGACCACGTGCGAGGCATTGAGCACCTTGGGCGCGTTGTAGGCGGTGTTGGCGTGCGTGGCCTTGGCGATGTTGGCCTTGCCTGTGGGGGTGCCCGCGACCACGAAGTGCCAGGGCTGCGAGTTCACCGACGAGGGGGCGAAGCGCAGCAGGGTCAGCAGCTCGGTCAAGGTTTCGGCCGGGATGTGGCGGGTCGGGTCGAAGGCCTTGGTGGTGCGGCGGGTGGTGGCGAGGGCGGCAACAGAGGTCATGGTGTGGCGGTGCGGACTGAGGGAGGAACGGATGCGATTGTGTCGCCGCTGAGAAAAGCCTGCCGGCGGCGGTGCCGATCGGGCACGAGGGGGCGGTTCGCGGCATGATCCGTCCTCCCGCACGGAGGGCCTGCCCCATGAACGCTCCCATCTCCCCCGTCGACCGCCTGCAGGCCGAACTGCAGCAATTCGCCCGCTCCGAAGGTCTCAAGGCCTGCTTCTGCGTGCGGGCGGTGACCTCCCATCAGATCAAGTCGATGGAGATGGACGCGCCGGTGCTGATCCTGCCGTTGGTGGGCCGCAAGCGCCTGGCCGATGCGGGCACCGAGGTCTACGGCATGGCCGGTGACCTGATGCTGGTGCCCGGCGCCCGCGTGCTGGATGTGGAGAACATCCCCGATCCCCAGGCCGGCGAGTACGTGGCGGTGGCCGTGGCGGTCTGCGCCGAGGTGCTGGACGCGGCGCGTCGCCTGTGGAACCGGCCCCTGCCGGCGCAACCCGGACCGATCACCGTGCTGCGCAGCAACGTCTACGTGGAGCCCCTGCGTCGCTGGATCGAAGCCCTGAGCGCTGGTCCCGAACTGGCCGCCCGCCACGCGCTGCTGGGTGTAGTGCTGGCCCTGTGCGAACAGGGCCATGCCGACCTGCTGGTGCCGGTGGACCTGCGCTGGTCGGCGCGCATCCACCGCATGGTGGGCGCCGATCCGGCGCGGGACTGGACCTCGGCCGACGTCGAGCAGACCCTGGCCGTCAGCGGCGCCACCCTGCGCCGTCGCCTTGCTGACGAGGACACGAGCTTGCGCGAAGTGCTCATGCGGGCCCGCCTGGCCTGTGCCCTGCAACTGCTTTATTCCACCCGCCTGCCGGTGAAGACAGTGGCACAGCGGGTCGGATATGCCTCGGTGTCGACCTTCGTGAAGCGCTTTGGCGAGCGGTATGGGATGGAGCCGTCGCGGATCGGGAATGCGCCGGTGGGGTGATTCGGAGCGTGTGTTTCCGGTAAGGCGCCTCTGGAAAACGCGCGCGCTGGGGATGGATTCCAAGTCGTGTACGATCTGAAAAGAATACTGCCGAGTCGTGTTGAGAAGGCCGAAGTTTCTCTGTTTGATGCACACAGTGGAGGTAATCATGTCTTTGACGAATACTCTGCGCGCCGTCGCTGCGCCAACTGCTTTTGCCCTTGGTGTTGCGTTTGCCGCGAATGCAAATGCGCTTCAACCCGGACAGTGCTTGCCCGCCGCTGAAATGATGTCCCAGCTCAAAGCCGAAGGACAAAAGTCCGTCATCTTCGCAAATCGCATTTGGGGCGATGAGCAGAAGAAGATTGGTGGTCGCTACATCAACGTCTTTACCTCCAATGACCAAGCAAACCTCGGCTATCAAATCGAGGGCGATGCGGTGTACGGAGAGAACAAAGCCGCCACCAAGTTTTGTGTGGTGTCAGATTACACAGAGATTTACCTCTACAACGGCAAGGGAAACAACCTGCCATCCAGCATTCCTCAGCCGAGCAGTTTGGCTGCTGTTGTCAATAATGAGGATGAACGGCGTGGTTTGCGCCCTGTGATGGTGATGAGCCGCAATGGGGCTGTCATGGTTCTGGCTGCAAATCCTGATATTCGAAATGCCTATAATGGTGTTATGTTTGTAGGGAATGCAAATCCTGCTAAGAAGGCGGGTGAGCTTGGTGGTTTCGCACAGGTCACGTTTAGTTCTAATGTCAACGTCAGCAAACCTTCTCCAGCCGACGGGCCACCTGTGGTTACTCTTAAATAGTCGGCCCTGCAAAACACCAGAGCCCCTTGATGGCATTGAACATTCTTGGGTT
>CAYYCN010000252.1:0-3236 GCA_964470355.1 uncultured Sphaerotilus sp. | reverse complement strand
CGCCCCAGCTCACCAGATCAGCGATGAACTGCGGGCTGAGCAGGTCGAGGAATTCGGTGCCCACGGGCAGGCCCAGGCCCACCACGTCAAGCAGCAGCTTGCGGGCCAGCTCCAGGCCCTCGTTGATGGCGAAGCTGCCGTCCAGGTGCGGGTCGTTGATGTAGCCCTTCCAGCCCACCGTCGTGCGCGGCTTTTCGAAGTACACGCGCATGACCACCAGCAGCTCGCCGGACAGGGCATCGGCCAGCGGCTTGAGCAGGCGGGCGTAGTCCATGGCCTGGTCGTGGTCGTGGATGGAACACGGGCCGACGACGACGACCAGCCGGTCGTCCTGGCCATGCAGCACGCGCGAGATGGCGGCGCGGCTGGATTCGACCAGGGCCGTGGCGGCGTCGGGAATGGGCAGCCACTCCTGCAGCAGCGCGGGCGTGATCAGTGGGCGCACGCCCCCGATGCGCGTGTCGTCGATGCGGGTGGTGTCGTGGGTGGACAGCGGCGTGGCGGGGCGGACAGCGGAGTGGGGCATGGCGGTGGGAGGGTCGATGGGGCTCTTGGGCCGAAGGCAAGGATTGTGCAACCTTCGACCCTGGGGCCGGTCAGACCGTGCGGGTATAAGCCCTGTAGACCGTGTCCAGTTCCCAGCCCAGCGACTCGTACAGCGTTTGAGCGGGCCGGTTGGTGTGGGCCGTGGTCAGGTCCAGCCGGGCCTTGCCCTGCTGACGGGCCTCGTTTTCGGCCCGCAGCATCAAGGCGCGAGCGGCGCCCAGCCCGCGAGCCGACGGTGCGACGAACAGGTCGTAGAGCACGAAGATGGGCTGGGCCAGGATCGAACAGAAGCTGGGGTAGCACTGGCAAAAGCCGACGGCTTGGCGATTGGTCCCCTCGCCCGTTTCGGCGATGAGCACCATGGCTTCGCCGCGCTCCAGCCGCTCGGTCAGGAAGCGCTCGGCCAGCGCCAAGTCGGTGGGCTGTTCGTAGAACTGGCGGTAGGCGTCGAACAGCGGGGCGAGGGCGGGGACGTCCGACAGGTCGGCTTGGCGCACGTGGGCGTTGGGCAGGGGCGAGGTCATTCCGGGGCTCTGGTGGTGCGCTGGGTGGGGTGGTTCATGCGTCCGTCGCCATAGCTGCGCAGCACCTTGGAGATGACGACCTGATAGCCGTTGAGCCAACGCTCCTGGCTGGCCTTCGCCTGCACGTGCCGTGGATGGTGAATCAGCTCCTGCAGGCCCAGTTCGTCGGACCAGTAGTAGACGTTGCACAAACGTCCCGTTTCGGGATCGACCCAGGTTTCTTCGCCCAGGTAGCCGGTGGAGCGGCGGGCCGCTTCGGCAATCTCAGCGTCGAGGGCATGGAAGTCGGGATCGAACTGCTTCTTGTCGAAGATGAAGGTGGCGCTGTACATGGTGGCAGGCACGTTCGTGCGATGTGGATGGGGCCCGCGATTGTGAGGTCATCCAAGGGGGCACGATTCGACTGGCGAGAGGTCGTCCGCCGTTGCGGCGCGTCGTCGCCGAGCGCAGGAGCTGGCCGGACTCATAGGCTCGCTCCGAACTCCCTCCACCCCTGCACCGAGCAGCCCTGACGCTCGTGGCTGCCGACCCCTCCGAAGACGATCCGGGGCGGGAGGGCTTCGGCGCCGGCCAGTGCGGCCCACCGCCGCGCGGAGTCGGGCCAGTCCGACGCGAAGGTGGACCCGGACTTGACCTCGAAGGCCTGCAGCCCTTGCGGGGTTTCGACCAGCCCGTCCACTTCGTGGCCCAGACGGTCTCGCCAGAAGTACAGGTCGTGGGGTTGGCCATTGTTGAAGCGGTGCTTGATCCACTCGGAGATCACCCAGGTCTCGAACAACGCACCCCGCGCCGGATGCGTGTCCAGCATGACCGTGTCCCGGATGCCCAGGAGCCAGGCCATGAGGCCTACGTCCAGGAAGTACAGCTTGGGGGTCTTGACCAGGCGTTTGCCGAAGTTGCGGAAATAGGGCTGCAGCCGGGTCACGAGGTAACTGGCTTCGAGCACGTCCAGCCATTCGCGAGCCGTTACGGCCGAGATGCCACATTCGGTTCCGAGCGCGGTCAGGTTGAGCAACTGGCCGGACCGTGCCGCGCACAGGCGCACGAAGCGCTGGAACAGGTTGAGGTCGCGGATGGCCAGCAGTTGCCGCACGTCCCGCTCGACGTAGGTGGCCATGTAGTTGCCGAACCAGTCGGCCGGTTGCAGGTCGCGGTCGTAGAGGGCCGGATAGCCGCCTCGCAACAGCAGGGCGTTCAGGTCGGTCGGCAGCAAGTCGGGGCCGCCGCCTTCGGCCCCCGCCAGTTCGGCGGCAGACAGGGGCAGCAGCTCCACCCGCCCCACGCGTCCCGCCAGCGACTGGCTGAGCCCGGCCATCAGGTCGAACTGGGCGGAGCCCGTCAGCACGAAGTCGCCCATGACCTGCCGCTCGTCCACCAGGCCTTGCAGCCATGACAGCAGGGCCGGGACGCGCTGCACCTCGTCGAGCACGGCGCCGTCCGGAAACCGGGCGAGGAAGCGGCGGGGATCCTGCTGGGCGAAATCGCGCTCGTCCGGGTTCTCCAGCGACACGTAGGGCTTGTCCGGAAAGACGCTGCGGGCCAGCGTCGTCTTGCCGGACTGGCGCGGGCCGGTCAGAGCCAGCACTGGAAAGCCCGCACGCAGGCGCTGAAGGGTGGAGGTGGCTCGGCGCGGGATCATGACAAATCCAAGTTTGAAACTCCGATTTGTCAATTGTAGGCACCGAGCCCTGGGTCAGGTCAGCAACCTCAACCGCACCGCCGCGCTCAACACCGCCAGCACCCCGGCCGTCGTGATGTCCGCATGCCGACCGGCGCCGAACCGCACCCCAGCCTGCTGCGGCACCGACGCCTCGACCAGCGCCCAGGCCTGCGCATCGGCCCCCGCGCCGATCGAACGCTCTTCAAAGCCGACGATGCGCAGTTCCCCGCCCACGGCGTTCACCGCCGCTTCCAGCGGCCCTCGGCCCGTGCCGCGCAGGCGCAGCGTTTCCCCGGAAACCTTCAGGTCGATCTCGATGACCTGCCCTTCCGCCGTCGTCTCCAGCTGGTGGCCGACGTAGACCGCCTCTTCACCGCCTTGCACCGGGTCGAGATAGGTCTGCTGAAACAGCGCCCACAAAGCCGGCGCCTCGACCTCGGCCTCGCTCGCATCGGCGTGGGCCTGCACGACGGCGCTGAACTCGACCTGCATGCGCCGGGGCATGA
>CAYYCN010000251.1:0-3269 GCA_964470355.1 uncultured Sphaerotilus sp. | reverse complement strand
GTGGACTTTCTGGCGATTCACCAGCAGGCCCAGGTGGACGCCGGGCCGGTGTTCCGCCTGCCCTTCAAGCACGAGCTGATCGGCAACCCCATGCTGCCGGCCCTGCACGGCGGCGTGCTGGCGGGCTTTGGCGAAACGGCCATGATCCTGCACCTGATGGACACGGTGCCCGGCATCCCCGATGCCCCACGCAGCGTGGACTTTGCGATCGCCTACCTGCGCTCGGCCAAGCCCATCGACACCTTTGCGCAGTGCACGACGGTGCGCCAGGGCAACCGCGTGGCGCTGGCCCAGGTCTCGATCTGGCAGGACGACCCGCAGCGACCGGTGGCCAATGCCCGGGGTCACTTCCTGATGCCGCGCGAAGAAGGCTGAGCGCGCTGTCCGTGTCTCAGTAGCCGGCCATGCGGGCCGTCACCAGCCGGTTCATGAAGCCCGGTGAGAGCTTGGAGAGCAGCGCAAACAGCTTCGTCTGCCAACCCACACAGGAGTGCACAGGCAAGCTGGCGGCCGGTGCCGTGGCCAAGCGCCAGACGGTGGCCGCGACATCGTCTGGCCCCAGACGCACGCCCAGCGTCGCCACGGTTTTCATGCGGCTGACCTCGTCGGTGACCATGGCGGTGTTGACGAACAGCGGCAGCACATCGACGACGCGGATGCCGTGGCGGCGCCATTCGATGTCCAGCGCCTCGGTGAGGCTGCGCACCGCCGCCTTGCTGGCCGAGTAGGTGCCCAGCTCGGGCTGACCATACAGGGCCGAGGCCGAGCACATGTTGATGACGCGGCTGCCGGGTGTGCGCTGCAGCAAGGGGAAGGCCAGATGACAGCCATTGACCAGGCCCTTGAGATTGATGTCGATCAGGCGGTGGTGGCGCGCCAGATCGGCCTCTTCAAAGGGCCGGGTGACGGCAATGCCCGCGTTGTTGAAGAGCACGTCCAGTCGGCCTCCGGTGGCTGCCGCGAAGCCGCTCAACGCCGCCCGCCAGTCGTCGGCCGCGCTCACATCCAGACGGGCGCTCACGCAGCGCTCCGGACCCCAGCGTTGCTGCAGGGCCTGCAGGCCCGCCTCGTCAACGTCGTACAGACCCACAAACCAGCCCGCGGCCAGGAAGCGTTCGGCCACCGCGCGACCAATGCCCGCCGCAGCGCCGGTCACGAACAAGGTGGGGGAAGGTGTCGGGGACATGCAGAACTCCGAAGGTGGGGTTGAGACGGGAGACACGACCTGGGACTCAGCCAGAACCTTGAGCGGCCAGCCAGTCGGCCACGGCCTGACGTTGCGCGGGGCTGTAGTGCAGGCCCAGCTTGCTGCGACGCCACAGCACATCGTCAGCCGTCTGCGCCCACTCGTGACGGCGCAGGTAGAACAGTTCGGCCTCGTACAGGTCGGGGGCCACCTCGGCGCCCAGGTCGGCACGGCTGCGCACACCGTCGAGCAGGAGGTCGATGCGGCTGCCGTAGGCCTGGCTCCAGCGGCGCGCCAGACCCAGGTCCATCCAGGGGTGACGCTGGCGCAGACGCGCCTGGAAGGCCCGCAACTGGGCGACCGGCGAGGCAGGGATCATGGCGGTGTCGCTGCCAGCCTGCAGCAGCCCGCCCGGCAGAAAGGCCTCCGTGGTCCAGCGGGCACGCGGATCGCCCAACAGGGTGCCAACGCGGTCCGCAGCCTGTTCGGCCAGCACCCGGAAGGTGGTGAGCTTGCCGCCCCACACGGTCAGCCACGGCGCGGGCTGGGTGTGCGTCTCCAGACGATAGTCGCGCGTGACCGCGGCGGCGGCACCCGTGGCATCGTCGAGCAAGGGGCGCACACCGGCGTAACGCCACACCACCTCGTCAGGCGAAACGGGCCGGCGCAGATAGCGTCCCACCGCAGCACACAGGTAGCGCACCTCCTCATCGCTCACGCTCACCACGCCGGGATCCCCCGGGTGGTCGACATCGGTGGTGCCGATGAGGGTGAACGCGCGCTCATAGGGGATGGCAAACACCACACGCCGGTCCTCCCCCTGGAAGAGATAGGCGTGGTCGTGTTCGAACAAGCGCGGCACGACGATGTGGCTGCCCTTGACCAGACGCAGATGAGCCCCCCGGCTGGCCGCACGCGCGCCACCCGCGACGCTGCCCGCCACACCCATGGTGCCGCGCAACAGCTGCTCGGCCCACGGGCCTGCCGCGTTGACCACGGCCCGCGCCTGCACGGTGAGCGTGCGGGTGGGAAGGTGGGTGAGGGCATGGCGCCGCTCGAGGGTGGCACGCCAGCCGCCGCCATAGGGTTGCAGTTGCGTGCAGCGGGTCCGCGGCAGAATGTGGGCGCCTTGCTCGGCGGCATCGAGCGCGCACAGCAACACGAGGCGGGCGTCGTCCACCCAACCGTCGGTGTAGACGAAGCCCTGGCGCCACTGACGGTGCAAGGGCTGTCCCCAGGGGCTCTGACTCAGGTCCACGGCCCGGCTGCCCGAAAGGAAGTCGCGCGGCGCCAGGTGGTCGTAGCACCACAGGCCCAGGCGGATCATCCAGGCCGGACGCGTGCGCGGATCGTGGGGCAGCACGAAGGACAAGGGGTGCATGATGTGCGGCGCCGAACGCAACAGGCGCTCCCGCTCCATCAAGGCCTTGCGCACCAGGCCAAAGGCGCCATGCTCCAGGTAGCGCAGACCCCCATGGATCAGCTTGGTAGACGCCGACGAGGTGTGGCTGGCCAGGTCATCTTGCTCACACAGGAGCACGCGCCAGCCACGCCCGGCCAGATCGCGAGCGATACCCGCCCCGTTGATGCCACCGCCCACCACGAGCACATCACAGTGGTGATCGGCCTCGGGCAGCGGCAACAAGTCGCTCTGGCTCATCGAACGAGCTCAGCGCGGCGCATCGGTCCACCAGGCACGGGCCTGATCCTGCCGGCGCAGGCGCAGGAGGAGGTAGGCGCTGAGCAGCAGTGATGCACCCGCCACGGCCGAGACGGCCACCAACCAGGCCGGATGGCTGGCATCGGACAGACCCGCAGGCCGGCCCACACCCACCCCGGAGGCAGCGGCCTTGGCCTGGTCAGCCTCCTGGCGCAACTGGGTGATGAGCTTTTCCATCTCGTCGAGGCGCTGACGGTCTTGAGCCAGTTGTGCCTGCAGGCGATCGAGGTCAGAGCCCGCTTGTGAAGTGACCAGATTGGGCTGCACCGCCGAGGCCACGCTGCTGGCGCCTGCGCCGGGCATCGTGGCGGCCATGGGCACGACCGGGTCGAGCACCAGACGCGACACGGGGGCCGGCTTGGG
>CAYYCN010000250.1:0-3304 GCA_964470355.1 uncultured Sphaerotilus sp. | reverse complement strand
AGGCTGACGTCGCAGAAGCTGCACTTCTTCCAGTAGCAGCCGTGCGCCACGGTCAGCTTGTTCCAGCGCCCGTCGCTCCACAGCCGGTTCATCGGGTTAAGCATGTCGAGCAGCGACAGGTAGCGGTCCAGCGGCAGGCCGTCCCAGGTGGGTGTGCCGACTTCGGCGAACGCGATGTCCGGCTCGGGGAACTGGATGAGGCGCACACGACCCGCATGCGCGCCCGCGTCGGATCCGTCACTCACCGAACGGTGGACACTCGCATCGGTGGGGTCCACATCGGCGGGAACATGGGCCTCGGCACCCTTGGGAGGCGTCGTCTCACGCACAAAGGTGCGCACCAGCCGCTCACGAGAGCGCCGGCCCTGAAGGTGTTCCATCAAGGCCAGCAGCGGGCGCTCGCCCGCGTCCAGCGTCACGTAGTCCACGAAATCGAACAGGCGCGGATCGCTCATCTCGCGCAGCTCGGTGTTCACAAACCCGCCGCCCAAAGCGATGGCCACATCCGGCGCCAGGGCCTTGATGGCTTGGCCGATGCGCAGCGCCGCATAAACCGCCCCCGGAAACGGCACGGACAGCAGCACCAGCTTGGGCCGGTGACGCTCCAGCGCCTGGCGGGTCAGGTCGACCAGCACCTCGTCCATCAGGTTGGGCGGCGCGGCCAGCGCCTGCGCCAGCGGCTCGAAGGTGGGCTGGCTGGTGGACAGCGACTCGGCGTAGCGCACGAACTCGAAGCGCGGGTCGACCGCCTCGCGCAGCACGTCGGCCAGATCGTTCAGGTAGAGCGTGGCGAGGTGGCGGGCGCGGTCCTGCAGGCCCAGCGCGCCGAAGGCCCAGGCCAGCGGGTCGCCGCTCTCATCGTCTGCGTAGGCGTCCAGCGTGGCAAAGCGGGCGCCTTCGGGCAGGAAGGTGCGGGTGTTGATGCGGTGCGCCAGCGTCGGGTCACGGCCCTGCAGGAAGGCAATCGTGCGGTCGACGGTGGCGACGTAGCGGTCGAGTTCCGACAAGAAGAAGGACACGGCGGTCGGCCGTTTCGGCACCTTCACGGGCACCACCTTGTGGACGGCACCTGCGGTCCGTGGCCCTTTGTGACCCGTCTGCCCAATGGAAGTGGTGCCCCCCACCTTCGCGGTGGCGAGCGCCTCGACAGCGGCCGCCTGTTCAATGCGCTCACGGATGCGCCGCAATCCATCTTCCGACAGCAGCCGAAGCACCAGCGCCAAGGCGAAGTCCTCCTGCACCGCATCGACCCCGCGCGAGCGCAAGAAGCCGGTGAGATAAGCGGTGGACGGATAAGGCGTGTTGAGCTGCGTCATCGGCGGGATGATGGACAGCACGCGCATCGGCGAGGCGGCCGGGGTCACAGCGGCCACAGGAACGGAGGCGGGATCGGAAACGGCAGACATCCGGCCCATTCTGCCAGTGCAGTCTTCCCGCTCCCGGCCGCTTCAGGTGGGCGGACGTGGGCTTTCAACCCGCCTCGTCCGACCGGGGCAAGCGATTTGTGGCAACCTTGGATCCATCCCTTTGTGTTGTCCCCCGGAGCCCCATGAGCGCCAACGCCACCCCATCCCCCACCGACAACCCGCTGCTGGTCCAGGCACCACCCGCCACGTCCCTGCCCCCGTTCGCGACGATCCGTCCCGAGCACGTCACGCCCGCGATGGACGTGCTGTTGGCGCAGGCGGAGGCCGCGCTGGAAGCCACGGTCAGCGAGGCCACGCCAGCCGACTACGACGCGCTGTCACGCACGCTGGGCGTGGCCAACGAGCGCCTGGGTCGCGCATGGGGTGCCGTGGGGCACCTCAAGGGGGTGGTGGACACGCCCGAGCTGCGCGCCGCCTACAACGAGAACCTGCCCCGCCTGACCGAGTTCTACACGCGCCAAGGCGCCGACGAGCGCCTGTACGCCAAGTACAAGGCCATCGCCGCCAGCCCGGCCGCCGCCACGCTGAACCCGGCCCGCAAGCAGGCCCTCGGCCACTGGCTGCGCGACTTCGTGCTGTCCGGCGCCGAACTGCAGGGTGAAGCCAAGGCCCGTTTCGCCAAGATCCAGGAGGAAATGGCCGATCTGAGCCAGAAGTTCTCCGAGCACGTGCTGGATGCCACCGATGCCTTCTCGCTGTATGTCGGCACCGACGAACTCCAGGGTGTGCCCGCTGACGTGCAGGATGCCACCCGCGCCGCCGCCCTGACCGAAGGCAAGGACGGCCACAAGCTGACGCTGCACATGCCCTGCTACCTGCCGGTCATGCAGTACGCCGAGAACCGCGAGCTGCGCCAGAAGCTCTACACCGCCTACGCCACCCGCGCGAGCGAGGCCGGCCCGGCCGCACTCGACAACACGCCGCTGATGTCGCAACTGCTCAAGCTGCGTCAGGAAGAAGCTCAGCTGCTGGGTTACACCAACTACGCCCAGGTCTCGCTGGTGGCGAAGATGGCCGACAGCCCGGAGCAGGTCATGTCGTTCCTGCGGGATCTGGCCGCCCGCGCCCGCCCCTACGCCGAGAAAGACCTGGCCGAGCTGCGCGCCTTCGCCGCCGAGAAACTGGGCCTGACCGACCTGCAGGCCTGGGACACCGCCTACGCCAGCGAAAAGCTCAAGGAAGCGCGCTACGCCTTCAGCGACCAGGAGGTCAAGCAGTACTTCACCGAGCCCAAGGTGCTCGAAGGCCTGTTCGGCATCATCGAGACGCTGTTCGACGTGCGCATCCGCCCCGACACCGCGCCGGTCTGGCACGACACCGTGCGCTTCTACCGCATCGAGCGCCCTTGCCCGACGGTGGACGGCGTGGCCACCCTGGTCGGCCAGTTCTACCTCGACACCTACGCCCGCCCCGGCAAGCGCCCCGGCGCCTGGATGGATGACGTGCGCGGCCGCTGGGTCCGCCCGGATGACCACCGTCTCCAGACTCCGGTGGCCCACCTGGTGTGCAACTTCAGCGCACCCGTCGGCAGCCAGCCCGCGCTGCTGACCCACGACGACGTGCAGACCCTGTTCCACGAATTCGGCCACGGACTGCACCACATGCTGACCAAGGTGGACGAGCTGGGCGTATCGGGCATTTCCGGTGTGGAGTGGGACGCCGTCGAGTTGCCCAGCCAGTTCATGGAAAACTTCTGCTGGGAGTGGGACGTGCTCAAGCACATGACCGCCCACGTGCAGACCGGCCAGCCGCTGCCGCGCGAGCTGTTCGACAAGATGATCGCCGCCAAGAACTTCCAGAGCGGCATGCAGACGCTGCGTCAGGTCGAGTTTTCGTTGTTCGACATGCGCCTGCACGCCGAGCCTGAAGCGGCCGAC
>CAYYCN010000249.1:0-3390 GCA_964470355.1 uncultured Sphaerotilus sp. | reverse complement strand
GCGCACTCGGCCGATCAGCTTCAAATGCGCATCAGATGAAATTCGCAGGGCCGACGATGTAGCGCATCGTGCCCAGCGCCGTGACGCTGCAACCCCGCAGCGGTTCGGCCACGGTGCTGACGCAGCCGAGCACCGTGCCCTCTCGCAGTGAATCGTGCGTGAAGTCCTGGTCGTCGACCACCAGCTCCAGCCCATGGCCGGCCTGCAAACCGGCCTGCACTTCGGCATCGAGGGCCGGCAGCACCCAGGTCGCCAGGCTGTCGGCATTGACCGCCACAGGAATGCGTTCGTCCGGACCGGTGGCGGCGCCCAGTTCGCGGGCCATGTCGGCACGCAAGGCCTGCATCTGGCGCGCATGGCGCAGCAGCAGCTTGCCGGGTTCGGTCAGGCGCAAGGGGCGCGAGCGCACCACCAGCAGTCGGCCCAGGCCGGACTCCAGCGTGCGCAGCCGCTGCGAAACCGCAGACTGGGTGATCGACAACTGCTGTGCGGCCCGCTCGAAACTGCCGCTGTCCGACAAGGCAACCAGGCAATCAAGGGCGGCGGGATCAAACGCATCCATGGTGGCGCGGGGACGGATCATCAGTTTTTCTAATGTATCCGCTGTTCAAGTGATCCAGCTTCTTTCCCGCGGGAACCCTCTCCAGAATGGACCCATCCAACGTCTACGACGGGTCAACAGGAGTCCCTCATCATGCGCATCGCCGTCCCCAAGGAAATCAAGAACCACGAATACCGCGTCGGCCTGACGCCCGCCAGCGTGCGTGAGCTGGTGGCGCACGGTCACGAGGTGTGGGTGCAGCAAGGTGCAGGCACCGGCATCGGCCTGAGCGACGAGCAGTACGTGGCGTCCGGCGCCCGCATCGCCGCCGATGCCGCCGAAACCTTCGAGCGCGGCGAGATGATCGTCAAGGTCAAGGAGCCGCAGGCCGTCGAGATTGCCCGCCTGCGCGAAGGCCAGATCCTCTACACCTACCTGCATCTGGCCCCGGACCCCGAACAGACCGCCGGACTGGTCAAGTCCGGCGCCGTGTGCGTCGCCTACGAAACCGTGACCGGCCCCGGCGGCAGCCTGCCGCTGCTGGCCCCGATGAGCGAAGTGGCCGGCCGCATGTCGGTGCAGGCGGGTGCGGCCCACCTGGAAAAGTCCAAGGGCGGCATGGGTGTGCTGCTGGGCGGCGTGCCGGGCGTGGCGCCGGCCCAGGTGACGATCCTGGGCGCGGGCGTCGTCGGCACCAACGCTTTGCAAATGGCCGTGGGCCTGGGTGCGCGCGTGACGGTGCTCGACCGCAACGTGGACCGCCTGCGCCAGCTCGACCTGATCTTCGGCAACCGCATCACCACCCAGTTCTCGACCGCGCAGAGCGTGGAAGAAGCCGTGCTGGACGCGGACCTGGTCATCGGCGGCGTGCTGATCCCCGGTGCGGCCGCGCCCAAGCTGGTCACGCACGACATGGTCTCGCGCATGAAAAAGGGCGCCGTCGTCGTGGACGTGGCCATCGACCAGGGCGGCTGCTTCGAGACCTCGCACGCCACGACCCACGCCGAGCCCACCTACCTGGTGGACGGCGTCGTGCACTACTGCGTGGCCAACATGCCCGGCGCTGTGGCGCGCACCTCCACGTTTGCGCTCAATCACGCCACCCTGGGCCACGCGGTGGCGCTGGCGGACCTGGGCTGGCGCGAAGCCCTGCGCCGCAACACCCACCTGCGCGCGGGCTTGAACGTGGCGCTGGGGCACGTCACCTGCGCACCGGTGGCCGAGCAGCTGGGCTATGCCCACCTTCCGGCCGACTCGCTGGTGGCCTGAACCGAGCCACGCCGACCGCGACCGGACGGATCTCCGTTCGGTCGCGGCGGCACGGAGACGGATATCCGTTCCGCTGACCCCGCGCTCGTGAATCTTTCACAGCAAAATCAGACACTTGCGCGCGTCCGGAAACCCGAACCGAACTGGCATGGCGTGTGCAATCATGAAGGGCATGTCCCCCGCCCGCCTGCTGCACTCGCTCCTGTGTGTCGTCGCGTTTGGATTCGCTGCCCTGAGTGCGGCGGCCCAGACGCCCGACACCCTGCGCCGCATCGCGGAAACCGGCACCATCCGGCTGGGGCACCGTGAATCCTCGGTGCCGTTCTCGTACTACGACGCACGCCATCAGGTGGTCGGCTACTCGCAGGACCTGATGCTGCGGGTCGCCGAGTCCGTCAAGACCGAGCTCAAGCTGCCGGCGCTGACCCTCAAGCTCGTGCCCGTCACGTCCCAGAACCGGGTGCCGCTGGTGCAGAACGGCACCGTCGATCTGGAATGCGGCTCGACCACCCACAACCGGGAGCGGGCCCGCCAGGTCGCCTTCTCGACCTCGATTTTTGTGGTCGGCACACGGGTCATGACCCGGCACGACTCGGGCATCCGCAGCGCCCAGGACCTGAACGGCCGGCGCGTCGTCGTCACGGCCGGCACCACCTCGGACCGGCTGCTGCGCCTGTACGCGGCCAAGCACAACCTGGACCTGGACATCCGCCAGGCCAAGGAACACAGCACGTCCTTCGAGCTGCTGCAGGACGGTCAGGTCGACGCCTTCGTGCTGGACGACGCCCTGCTCTTCGGTGAGCGCGCCAAGGCCACACGCCCGCAGGACTGGGTGGTGGTGGGCTCGCCCCTGTCTTCCGAGGTCTACGGCTGCATGATGCGCAGCGGGGACACCACCTTCAAGCAAGTCGTGGACCGCAGCCTGACCCGGCTGCTGCAGTCCGGCGAAGCGCTGAAGATCTACCAGCGCTGGTTCCAGCGCCCCATTCCCCCCCATGGCCTGAACCTGAACGAGCCCCCGTCGGAGGCGCTGCTGCGCCTGTACCGAACGCCCAGCGACAGCCCCCTCGATTAGCCCTCACCCGGCATCCCGTCCCACCTCCCCCACTGCGTTTTGACCGGTGCACAGACCCCGGCAGGCCGCGCCTTTGTCCACTCACGGACTTTTTCCCTGACCCCTAGGAGACACCCATGATTCGCCAACCCCTTCAACGCCTCGCCGCAGCGCTGTTCACCCTCGGGCTCGCGACGGCCCTGCACGCCGAACCCAGCGCCCAGGTCGTCGTATTGGCCACGGGAGGCACGATCGCCGGCGCCGGGGCCACGGCCGCCAACAGCGCGTCCTATCAGGCCGCTAAGGTGCCCGTCGACAAGCTGCTCGCCGGCGTGCCGGAGCTCGGACAGGTGGCCAAGGTGCGTGGCGAACAGGTCTTCCAGATCGCCTCGGAAAGCTTCACCAACGAGCACCTGCTGACCCTGGGCAAGCGCGTGGCCGACCTGGTCAAGCGATCGGACGTGGACGGCGTCGTCATCACCCACGGCACCGACACGCTGGAAGAAACCGCCTACTTCCTGAACCT
>CAYYCN010000248.1:0-3396 GCA_964470355.1 uncultured Sphaerotilus sp. | reverse complement strand
CCCGTCCCAAGTTCGTCGAGACCTTCCTGGCCTCGCTGGTGAACTGGGACTTCGCCGCAGCCAACTTCGCCTGAAGCGCGATCCCCGGTCCGGCCTGAAAGGGTCGGTCCGGGTCTGCCCAGCGGCCTGGATGGTCTCCTGGGTACAAAAAAAGCCGGTCCGAGGACCGGCTTTTTGCTTGTGGCTTATGTACGGAGGGCTCGCTGCTCAGCGGCTCGGATCACACAGGCGCAGATGCGGGCATGGCTTTCAGCGTGTCGATGAGGATGCGGGCCTGTCGGGTGATGGGGTCGGGCACCGGCTGCTCTCCAGCCAGCATCGCCCGGATGGCGTGGGCCGTCGTGGTGGCGTCGATGGCGGGCGGCAGGGCCGGCACTTCCGGCAGCACACCTTCCTGCGGCGCGCAGCTCAGCGCTTCACTGCGTTCGCCGGCCACGTACACGTCCAGGCGCGGCTGGCGCCGGCAGTCGGCCACCGGCTCGCCTTCGGTGCCGCGCATCAGCATGGCGCTGGCGCCCGTGAGCTGGACGTATTGCGCCAGACTCTGCGAGTACTCGGGGTGGGTGTAGTTGACGACGCGCAGCCCGCCCGGCACCGCCGGAAGCAGCTTGGCGATGGTGTGGCCCGGATTGCGCAGGCCCAGCACCTGGCGCACGGCCAGCAGTTGGGCCAGCGGTCGATTGAGCATCTCGAGGGCGATGAAGGCGGGTTGCCCTGCGGCCCAGCGGGCCTGGACGCCCTCGGCGTCCGCCACCGGCGGCAGGTCGAGTGCCGCGAAGATCTCGGCGCTGGTCACTCGGCCCGGATCCGTCAGCGGGCCGTGCACCAGCACCGGCACGCCTTCGCGGGCCAGCAGCATCGCCAGCAGCGGCGTGAAGTTGGGCAGCTTGCGGGCGCCGTTGTAGCTGGGCAGCAGCACGGCCGGGGCCAGGCTCGTCAGGGGCAGCGTGTGGCTCTGAGCCGCTTCGACAAAGGCATCGAGCTCCACCGGAGATTCGCCCTTGATGCGCATGGCCAGCGCGAAGCCACCCAGTTCCAGGTCGCTCACCCGGCCGTCGAGGATGCGCTGCATCAGGTCCAGGGCCTGGGTGCGGTCCAGCGCACGGGCGCCTTCCTTGCCGCGGCCGATGATCTTCAGGTAGGGGGCGATGGTCATGGGGGTCAGGGGAGGAGGTTCAGAGCCTGGATGGTAGGTCCAGACGCCGGATTTGTGCTGGCATCGCCAGGGGTTTCGGGCGTATTCAGTTGGTGCATTTGCACCACCGTGGAGGCATTTGTTCGGATCTGCTGATGTGTTTTGGTGCGTCATTCACCGATCTGGTGAATGTGGCTATCGGGTGATCATTTGTGAGTGTGTAAGTCGATGATTTGAATGGAAAAATCGGTTTTCCCAGAGAAATTGTCGAGATAATCCGGACATGAGTTTTGACATCGATTTCGGCCTGCGCAGCGAGTGCGGCAAGCGTCCCCGCAATGAAGACTTTGCGGCGGTCAACCAGCCTCCTCCGCCGGACGAAGCGATGGGTTGGATCGCCGCCATCGGCGATGGGGTCTCGACCGGTGGCGGGGGGCGAATGGCCTCGCAGAGCACGGTGCGCACCATCGTGCGCGATTACTTCAGCGTGTCGCCCACCTGGGACACCACGGTGGTGCTGGAGCGCCTCATCGCTTCGCAGAACACCTGGCTGCTGAGGCACAACCGGCGCGAGGCCAGTCTCTCGCGGGGGCCCGACGGCCAGCGTGTGCGCGAACCCGAAAGCGCGCTGACCACCCTGACCGCACTGGTCTTGCGGGGCCAGAGCTACACCGTGGCCCACGTGGGCGACACGCGGGCCTGGCTGTGGCGTGAGGGGGACCTCCATCCCATCACCCAGGACCACGCGCTGGACCAGGGCGATTTCCGCAGCGGACTCACCCGGGCCGTGGGTCTGGACGAACCCATCCGACTTGACTTCTTCCAGGGCACGCTGTGTGTGGGCGACACCTTCTTGCTCACGTGCGATGGCGTGCACCACAGCCTGCCGTTGCGCAAGCTCAAGGACCTCGCTGCGCAGGGCTCGGCCCAAGAGGCGGCCGATGCCATCGTGCAGGCGGCACTGGATGCGGGAAGCGCCGACAACTGCACGGCCGTGGTGCTGCGGGTGCGCGGCCTGGCCGCGGGGCGTTACGAGGACGTGCTGCTTTCCGGCCGCGACCTGCCCGTGCCGCCCCGGCTTCAGCCGGGGCAGTCGCTGGATGGTTACACCGTCACGGCGTCCGTGGCCGACACGGGTGTGCACCGGCTGTATCAGGCGCGCGATGACCGCACCCAGGAACTCGTGGCGATCAAGACGCTGCACGAGAGCCGCGCCAGCGACCCCGACGAGCGGGCCATGCTGGCGCACGAAGCCTGGCTGGGCCTGCAACTCACCGAGCGGGTTTCGGCCACCGAGGCGGCGGGTTTTGTGCGGGTGCGCGAGCCGCGCCAGCCCACCTTGTTCTACACCGTGTTCGACTGGCACGATGGCGCCACGCTGGAGCAGCTCATCGCCCGGCGCGACACCGCCGGACCGGCCGCTCTGGCCGAGGTGGTGCAAGGTGGCGCGGCCATGGCGCGTGCGTTGGGTCGCTTGCACCGTGCAGGGGTGGTCCACCGCGACATCAAGCCCGGCAATCTCCACCTGGGTGAAGATGGGCAGTGGCGTCTGCTGGACCTGGGGGTGGCGGTCTCGGGTCGAGAACCACAGAGTCAACGCACCCTGCACGCCGGCACGCCCAGCTACATGAACCCGGAGCAGTGGGAGGATCCCCCCGTGCCGCCCGACGCCGCCAGTGACCTGTTTGCGCTGGGGGTGACGCTGTACGAGTGGGTCACGGGGCGGTTGCCGTACGGCGAGGTCGAGCCCTATCAGATCGGCCGGTATCGCCGCGATCCCGTGCCGCCCCGACGTTTGCGGCCGGAGGTGCCGATGTGGCTGGATCACCTGCTGCTCAAGGCCGTAGCGCGTGATCCCCGTCAGCGTTTCGAAACCGCCGAGGAGCTGTTGCTGGCACTGGAGCGCGGGGCCTCGCGCCCCCTGTCGCCGCCGCAGGGCACGCCGCTGGCCGTGCGGGATCCCGCCACGTTCTGGAAACTGGCCTTCGCCGCTTCGGCTGTTTTCAACCTGCTGCTCATCGTGCTGCTCGCAGTGCTGCCGCGGCGCTGAGGTCGCAAAAAAGCGCCGGCCGTGGGTGACACGGGCGGCGCCGAAGGCCTGCCGCCCTTGTGGGACGGGTCAGGCTGACGAGGATGAAGAGGGTCGCTCTTCCAGGAGATTCAGCGTGAGGTACCCACCGTCGTCGCGGCGGTGCGGGCGCGGCCGCCCTTTTCGGCCCAGGTGCGGGTCCAGCGGATCTGCATGATGCGCATCATCACGA
>CAYYCN010000247.1:0-3448 GCA_964470355.1 uncultured Sphaerotilus sp. | reverse complement strand
CGATGAAGATGCTGACGACCTGTCGGCCCCAGACCCAGGGCAGGGCGGCTTCCAGATCGGCCCGCAGGGCGTCGAGGTAGCGCTGCGTGGGCAGGCTGTCGCCCTTCCACTCGTGGGAGTTGAAGTCGCAGTAAGGGCACTTTTGCAGGCACCAGGGCAGGTGCACGTACAGCGACAGCGGGGGGGAGCCGGCCAGGTTCAGCGTACCGGGGCGCAGGTGCCGGGCCAGCAGTTCCTGGGTGCCCGGCGCGGGCAGGCCGGGCATCGGCAGCGTCTGCTCAGCCAAGGTGCCAAACCTCGCGCATCAACGTCAGCATCTGGGCGGCGGCCAGCGCACGGTGGCTGACCGCGTTCTTGCGCTCGGCGTCCAGTTCGGCCACGCTGCAGCCGAAGGCGGGGATGTCGAGCAGGGGGTCGTAGCCGAAGCCGCCCGCGCCCTGGGCGCTCTGGCGGATCACGCCCTGCCAACGGCCCGTGGCCACGAGCGGTTCTGGATCGTCGGCGCTGCGCACGGCCACCAGCGTGCACAGGAAGTGCGCGCGGCGGTCGGACTGGCCCCGGAGGGCCTCCAGCAGCTGGGCGTTGTTGGCGGCGTCCTGCACCAGGCGCTGCTGTTCCCGTTCGCCTGCGCCGACCTCGACTTCGGCGTAGCGGGCGGAGTGCACGCCGGGGGCGCCACCAAGGGCGTCCACGCACAGGCCCGAGTCGTCGGCGATGGCAGGCAGGCCGCTGGCCGCCGCTGCATGGCGGGCCTTCTGCAGGGCGTTTTCGACAAAGGTGACGTGCGGTTCTTCCGCCTCGCCGATGCCCAGCGAGCCCTGCGTGACCAGGCTCACGCCGACCGGGGTGAGCAGGGCCTGCAGTTCCTTGAGCTTCTTGGCGTTGTTCGACGCCAGCACGAGGCGCAGGCCGGGAAGGACGTTCGGTTCGAGCGACATGCTGGGGTTCCGGCTGTGAGGCTTACAGGCCCAGCGCCTGCTTCTGCAGGGTGATCAGTTCTCGGATGCCCGCGTCGGCCAGGCCCAGCAGCTGGTCCATCTCGGCACGCGAGAAAGCGGCGCCTTCGGCCGTGCCCTGCACCTCGACAAAACCGCCTGAGCCGGTCATGACGACGTTCATGTCGGTGTCGCAGGCCGAGTCCTCGATGTATTCCAGGTCCAGCAGCGGCGTGCCTTCGACCACACCCACCGAGATGGCGGCCACGAAGTCGCGGATCGGGCTCTGGGTGATCTTGCCCTGGGCCAGCATCCAGCTCACGGCGTCGTGGGCTGCGACAAACGCGCCGGTGATGGCCGCAGTGCGCGTGCCGCCGTCGGCCTGGATCACGTCGCAGTCCAGCGAGATCGTGTGCTCGCCGAGCAGGGCCAGGTCGAACACGCAGCGCAGCGAGCGGCCGATGAGGCGCTGGATCTCCTGCGTGCGGCCGGTCTGCTTGCCCTTGGCGGCTTCGCGGCTCGAGCGCGTGTGGGTGGCGCGGGGCAGCATGCCGTATTCGGCGGTGACCCAGCCTTCACCGGAGCCCTTCTTGTGCGGCGGCACGCGGGCTTCGACCGAGGCGGTGCACAGCACCTTGGTGTCGCCGAATTCCACCAGGACCGAGCCTTCGGCGTGCTTGGTGTACTGACGGGTCAGGCGCACGGGGCGCAGGGCGTGGGCGGCGCGGTGCTGGGAGCGGGAGAAGGTCATGGCTTTTCTCGGTGTTCTGCAAAGCGGGACAGTGGCGGACGGGCCGCACACGCCCCGGGGTGTTTGAGCGCTGAGGCCGCAGGTTCGGCAGGGCCGGGTCCCGGCGGGCTCAGGGCCGCTTCAGGGAGGCGGTGCGCCGGATGGCTTCGTTGATTTCGCGGATCGATCGTTCGATCTCGTCGTCGTCGAGCAGGTCTTCGGCGGTGCCCACGCCGACATCGGACTGGATGGTCGACGCAAAGGTGTCGACTGGCGTGTCGTCGGCGGTGGCCGATGGGGTGGGGTTGTCCTCGGTGCCTTCCCATTCGAAGGTCACCACCGTGACGTTGTCGCTGCGGTCGCCGGCCGTGCGCAGGGCCAGATCGACCATCTGAGGGGTGGATTCCGTGATCGCCGCCTGTGCCAGCATGCGGGTGATGGTCTCGTCGTCCACGCTGCCCCACAGACCGTCGGAGCACAGCAGGAAACGGTCGCCCTTGTGCAGGGTGACGGGGCCCACGATGTCGACCACCGGCTTGCCGGGACTGCCCAGGCACGTGAACAGGACGTTGCGGTTGACCTTGCTGAGCAGGGCCGCGTTGCTGCCCAAGGCGTCCTGCAACTCACTGTAGGAGTGGTCGCGGGTGCGTGCAGCCAATTGGCCGTTGCGCACCAGGTACAGCCGGGAGTCGCCGCAGTGGGCCCACCAGGCCTCGCTGCCCTGCATCACACAGGCCACCACGGTGGTGCGGGGGGTGTCGAGCAGGGCCTGTTCGGTGGCGTAGCGGATGAGCTGGTGGTGGGCGGCCAGCACCGATTCGGCCAGGAAACGCTTGGGTTCTTCCAGGCGCGGCTTGGCGTCGCGCTGAAACAGGCCCGCCAGGGTCTCGAGCGAAATTTGCGCCGCCACTTCTCCTTCCGGATGGCCTCCCATGCCGTCGGCCAAGGCGAACAGACCCGATTCGCGCGTGTAGCAATAGCCCATGCGGTCCTCGTTCTTTTCGCGTCCGCCACGGCGGCTGATCTGGTAGACGGCAAAACGCATGGGGTCCTGAACTGCGGAGGAAAGGGTGAAAGGCTCGGCCGGAGCCGATCAGACCTTGGTGCCGGTCTTGAAGTTCTCGTACTGGAGCTTGATGCGCTCGGAGAAACTCAGCTTGGTGTAGCGGCGCTCGGTCTCGCGGGAGAGTTCCTTCTGCAGCGCGAACACGCTCTGCGGCCGCGCCAGCGGGTCGAGCGACATGCACCACTCCGTCACCTCGATGAGGTTGTCGGAGTAGACGTTGCGCAGGCGCTGCAGCGACAGGGCCAGCCGGTCCTTCTCGATGCGCTGGGGCGCATCGTTGGGTGGATAGCCCTGCATGCAGGCATAGATGCACGCGCCGATGGCGTAGATGTCGGTCCACGGGCCCAGGGCGCCGTCGCGCCGGTACATCTCGGGGGCGGCAAAGCCGGGCGTGTACATCGGGCGGATGAAGTTGCCTTCCTTGGACAGCACTTCACGCGCCGCCCCGAAGTCGAGCATCACCGCCTTGTTGTCGTTGGTGATGAAGACGTTGGCCGGCTTGATGTCCAGGTGCAGCATCTTGTGCTGGTGCACGATGCGCAGGCCGCGCAGCACTTCGTCAAACAGGCTGCGGATGGTCGATTCGCGGAAGACCTTGTCGCGCTTGAGGTCGCGGGCGGTGACGATGAAGTCCTGCAGGGTGTCGCCCTGCAGATAGTTCATCACCATGTAGACGGTCTCGTTCTCGCGGAAGAAGTTCAGCACCGAGACCACGCT
>CAYYCN010000246.1:0-3521 GCA_964470355.1 uncultured Sphaerotilus sp. | reverse complement strand
GGCGCGTGACGTCGGCCAGCGGGATGTCGAGGATGTTGAAGTTCTGCTTGCGGATGAGGTACAGCAGCAGGTCCAGCGGCCCCTGGAAGGTTTCCAGGAACACCTCCAGCGCATCCGGCGGGATGTAGAGGTCCTGGGGCAGGGCAAACAACGGCTCTCCGTACAGCCGCGCCACGGCCACGGAGTCGACGGTCTCGGGCAGACCGTCCGGGACCGGGCCGCAGCGCAGGGCCTCGGCGTCGGGTCCCGAAGGCGTCACGTCAGCCCTTGGTCTGATAGACGTATGCTTGTTGGGGCACGCGGGCGGCCAGCTCGTCGGCCTGCTGGTCGCGGTTGACCTCGCGGTCCCACAGCAGGGCGCGGCCTTCGCGTTGGCGGGCTTCCAGCTGGGGATCCTGCTTCTTCAGGCTGTCGATGAACTGGGTCACGTCGGATTGGTAGGGTTTCCAGAACAGCGGCATGGTGATGGGCGCAAGAGGTTGGAGAGCGGGCGGGTGCGCGGTGAACCGGCGCAGCCCGCCATTCTAGGACAGCCGCCCGCAGGCGCGGCGAGGCCTTCCGCAGAGACAATGCCGCCCATCCCGTCGCTTTTCATCGCCATGCACGAAATCGAATTGAAGTTCCAGATTCCGCAGGCCCGGCGTCCGGCCTTGCGGCGCACCGTGGCCGTGCGCGGATCGGTCCGCACCCGGCTGAAAGCCCAGTATCACGACACCCCGGATCGCCTGCTGGCGCGCCACGGTTTTGCCCTCCGCCTGCGGCTGGAGGGGGACCGTTGGGTGCAGACCCTCAAGGGGGGTGGAGATGGGCTGATGCAACGCCTGGAGCACAACGCCGAGGTGGCGTCACCTCAGGAGGGCGATCCCTGCGTGGATCCGGGGCGGCATGACGGTTCTCCTGCGGGGCGAGCGCTGCGGGCGCTGCTCGATGGGGCGGGCGCGAGCGCCTCGGACCTGGTCCTGCAGTACCGCACCGACATCCTGCGCACGCATCGGGTCCTGCGGCACGGTGCGGCACGGATCGAGCTCGCCCTGGATGAAGGCGAGATCACGGGGGGGCGCGACGGACGGGTCGAGGTGCACGAGATCGAGCTGGAACTGGTCGAAGGCCCTCCGGCGGCCCTGCTGGATCTGGCAAGCCAGTGGGTGCGGCGTGACGGCCTGTGGCTGGACGTGCGCACCAAGGCCGAACGCGGGGACCGATTGGCACGGGAGATGACCGGGGGCCTGCCGGTGCAGGCCCGCCCGTTGGCGCTGGAGCGCAGCATGAGTCCACCGCAAGCCCGCGTCGCGATGCTGCGCAATGTGCTTCAGCACGTTTTGCCCAACGCCTCCGAACTGGGGGGCGGTTCGGGAACGCCCGAACACCTGCATCAGTTGCGGGTGGGGCTGCGCCGGCTGCGCGCGGTCTTGCGCGAGCTGGGGCCGTTCGATGGCGGCCAGGCGGTGGAGGAGGAGGCGGCTGCCCTGTTCGGAGCGTTGGGTGCGGCGCGGGACTGGGACGTCTTGTCGACGCAGTGGGCGCCCCGGCTGCTGCGCGCAGGCGCTCCCGCGCTGAGGCCCGTCGAGGACGGATTCCAGGACGTGGGCCAGCGCGTGTGTGCGGAGTCGACTCAGCTCCTCTGGCTCGCGGCCCTGCGGCTGACCCTCTCCGACGGCGGGGGATCCGAGGAGACGCCAGACGTGGCGCTGCGGCCTTGGGTCCGTCAGCGGCTTTGGCGATTGCACCGCCGACTGGTCGAGGATGCCGGGCGTTTCGAGCGTCTGGACCTGGCCGAGCAGCACCGTGTACGCAAGCGCATCAAGCGCTTGCGCTACGTGTTCGAGCTCACCCAGTCTCTGCATCCGCGCAAGTCGGTCCCCCCCTACCTGGCGGCCTTGCAGCGTGCCCAGGACGCGCTGGGGGTGTTCAACGACCTGTGCGTGGCAGAGGCCGCCTACCAGGCGCAGGCTGAAACCGAGCCGCAGGCCTGGCTGGCGGTCGGCTGGCTGCGAGCCCACGGGGAGCGGGCGGTTCGACGCAGTGCCCGGGCCCTGCGTGCGCTGGCCCGCACTCCGGTGGGGTGGGAGCGGACCTAAGTGGCCACCAGCCTTCGGGCGTGTTCCAGCGCCGCCGGCAGGTCGGCATGCAGATGATCGGGCCCGAGCGCATCGGCAAAACCGGAGCGTTGCAGCAGTGATTTCGGCTGCTCGTTGAGCCCGGCCAGCAGCAGGTGCACGTGGCGCCGCTCCAGTTGCCGGTGCATCTGCTCGAGCGTGTCCAGGCCGGAGGTGTCCATGGCGATCAGGCGGCTGGTTTCGAGCACCAGCACCTGCGTGCCGTCGGGCACCGTGTCGGCGAGGGCTTCCACCTTGCCCACGGCGCCGAAGAACAGGGCCCCATACAGGTGGCGCACCAGCACCCCCGGCACGCCGACGTCGGCCACCCGGGCGGGCGGGTCGACGCGGAACAGCTGGCTCATGCGCCAGATGAAGAAGGCGCAGGCCAGCATCAGGCCCACCTCGACGGCAATCGTCAGGTCAAACACCACCGTCAGCACAAAGGTGCCCAGCAGGACCGTGCGGTAGGTCGGGTTGAATTGGCGCAGGCGCGCGAATTCGCGCCACTCGCCCATGTTCCAGGCCACCATCAGGAGAATGCCGGCCAGCACGGCCAGCGGCACGTGTAAGGCCAGCGGCGCAGCGACCAGGATCACCAGCAGCAGGGCCAGCGCGTGCACCATGCCCGCCACGGGAGACGCTGCACCGGCCCGCACGTTGGTGACCGTGCGGGCGATGGTGCCGGTGGCCGGAATCCCGCCGAACATGGGCGCGACGAGGTTGGCCACGCCTTGTGCCATCAACTCCTGGTTGGGGTCGTGACGCTTGAAGTCGGTCATGTTGTCGGCCACCCGCGCGCACAGCAGGGACTCGATGGCGCCCAGGAGGGCGATCGTCACGGCAGGAAACAGCAGCTGCTTGGCCGTGGCCCAGGAAAACTCGGGAGGGAACAGCGTGGGGGCGCTCTGCGGGATGCCCCCGAAGCGGGTGCCGATGGTTTCGACGGGCAGCTCGAGCACGCGGCTGGCGAGCGTCAGGGTGACCAGGGCCACGATGGGGCCCGGGATGCGTTGCACCGAGCGCACGCGGCCCTCCAGCAGCGGTTGGAGTTGCTTGAACTGGAACAGACGGGTCCACACGAGCAGCCCCACAAAACACACCACGCCCAGGATCAGCGCATAAGGATTGAAGGTGTGCCGATGCTCGAACAGGGTGAACAGCATCGTGAAGAAGTCGGCCGGCAGCTTGGCGATCTGCAGCCCGAACAGGTCGCGCAGTTGCGACACCGCGATCAGCACTGCAATGCCGTTGGTGAATCCGATCACGATGGACACCGGGATGTAGCGCACCAGTGCGCCCAACTTCAGCCAGCCCATCAGCAGCAGGATGCAGCCGGCCAGCATGGTGGCGATCAACAGGTTCGCCAGGCCGTAGCGCTCGACGATGCCGTAGACGATGACGATGAAGGCGCCGGCCGGCCCG
>CAYYCN010000245.1:0-3583 GCA_964470355.1 uncultured Sphaerotilus sp. | reverse complement strand
TCATCGGCGGCAACATCGCCACCGGCGCGGCGGCGCTGGCGCTGGTGGAAGCCGGTGCCGATGGGGTCAAGGTCGGCATCGGCCCGGGCTCGATCTGCACCACGCGCATCGTGGCCGGTGTGGGCGTGCCCCAGATCACCGCCATCGACAACGTCGCGACGGCCCTGGTGGGCACGGGCGTGCCGTTGATCGCCGACGGTGGCATCCGCTACTCGGGTGACATCTCCAAGGCGATTGCCGCAGGGGCCTCCACCGTGATGATGGGTGGCATGTTCGCCGGCACCGAGGAAGCCCCGGGCGAGATCGTGCTGTACCAGGGCCGCAGCTACAAGAGCTATCGCGGCATGGGCTCGATCGGCGCCATGAAGGCCGGCTCCGCCGACCGCTACTTCCAGGAAGCCGACGAGACCTCCAACCCGAACGCCGACAAGCTCGTGCCCGAGGGCATCGAGGGACGTGTGCCCTACAAGGGTTCGGTGCTGGCCATCATCTACCAGATGGCGGGCGGTCTTCGGGCGTCGCTCGGCTATTGCGGCTGTGCGACCATCGACGACATGCGCAACCGCGCCGAGTTCGTTGAGATCACGTCCGCCGGCATCCGTGAGAGCCACGTCCACGACGTGCAGATCACGAAGGAAGCGCCCAACTACCGCATGGAGTGATCAGGCGTGAGCCAGCCAGAGACGGCGGCCCGGGGGTCTGACCCGGTGCCGATGGGCCGACGCCGCCGTGAGGCGGCCATGCCCTTCATCATGATCACGGTGCTGATCGACATGGTGTCGATCGGCCTGATCATTCCGGTCCTGCCGCCGCTGGTGGGCCTGTTCACGGGGTCGCAGCAGGACCACGCCTTCTGGTATGGCGTGGTCAGTTTCGCCTTCGGAATCGCCAACTTCTTCGGCTCGCCGCTGTTGGGGGCATTGTCGGACCACTACGGGCGCCGGCCGGTGCTGCTGCTTGGATTCACCGGGCTGGCGCTGAGCTTTTTTGTCACGGGCCTGGCCACGGCGCTGTGGATGCTGATCGCGGTGCGACTGGTCAGCGGGGCCTTGCAGGCCAATGCCGCGGTGGCCCAGGCCTACGTGGCCGACATCAGCGCTCCAGAAGAGCGGGCCAAGCGCTTCGGCATGCTCGGTGCCATGTTCGGCATGGGCTTTGTGCTCGGGCCGGTGATGGGGGGCCTGCTCGGTGGATACAACCTGCACCTGCCGTTTTTTGTGGCGGGTGGCCTGGCCATCCTGAACGCGCTGTATGGCATCTTCGTGTTGCCGGAGTCCTTGCCGGCGGATCGGCGCACTCCGGTGCAATGGGCCAAAGCCAACCCGATCTCATCGCTCAAGCGGCTGACCGAGCTCCAGGGGGTGGGGTCGCTGGTGGTGGTGGTCGGTCTCTCCAGCCTGGCGCAGTTCATCATGCACACCACGTGGGTGCTCTACACGACATTCAAGTTCGGCTGGGGCCCGAAGGAGAACGGCTGGTCGCTGTTTGCGGTGGGCGTGATGGCGGTGCTGGTGCAGGGGGGACTGATCCGGGTGGCGCTCAAGCGGGCGGCCCCGGAGAAGATCGCCGTGGTCGGCCTGGTGTCCTCGTGTCTGTCTTATGCCGCTTGGGGTGCTGCCACCGAGGGGTGGATGATGTACGCCGTGATCGGTTTGAACCTGCTGGGCTTCATGGCCAACCCGGCCATCCAGAGCCTGGTGTCCAACGCCGCCAGCGGCGACGAGCAGGGGCGCACGATGGGCGCCGTGGCTTCCCTCAACAGCCTGACGGCTGTCATCGCACCGGTGATCGGCGCAGCGCTGCTGGGATTCGTGTCTCACTTGCCCCGTGGCGACTGGCGCATCGGCGCTCCTTTTTTCCTTTGCTCGGCCCTGCAGGGCCTGGCCATGTTCATGGCGCTGCGGCACTTCCGCCAGCATCGCGCCCGGACCGCCTCGGCCGGCGCTGCCGCCTGAGATCCCGGTCGAATTCCAGGACTGTTCATGCAACACGACAAGATCCTCATCCTCGATTTCGGCTCGCAAGTCACCCAGCTGATCGCCCGCCGCGTGCGCGAGGCGCATGTGTACTGCGAGATCCACCCGAACGACGTCTCGGACGACTTCATCAAGGCTTTCGCCCCCAAGGGCATCATCCTGTCGGGCAGCCACGCCTCCACGTATGAAGACCACCAGCTGCGCGCCCCGCAGGCGGTGTGGGACGCCGGTGTGCCGGTGCTGGGCATCTGCTACGGCATGCAGACGATGGCCGTGCAGCTCGGCGGCAAGGTCGAGTGGAGCGATCACCGCGAGTTCGGCTACGCCGAGGTGCGCGCCCACGGCCACACCAAGTTGCTCGACGGCATCCAGGACTTCGACACCGCCGAAGGCCATGGCATGCTCAAGGTCTGGATGAGCCATGGCGACAAGGTCACGGCCTTGCCGGAAGGCTTCAAGCTGATGGCCTCCACGCCCAGCTGCCCGATCGCCGGCATGGCCAATGAAGAAAAGGGCTACTACGCCGTCCAGTTCCACCCCGAAGTGACCCACACGCTGCAGGGTCACGCGATGCTCACGCGCTTCGTGCGAGAGATCGCCGGCTGCCGTGGCGACTGGATCATGGGCGATTACATCGCCGAAGCCGTCGCGAAGATCCGCGAGCAGGTCGGTGACGAGGAGGTCATCCTCGGCCTGTCGGGCGGCGTGGATTCGAGCGTGGCCGCCGCGCTGATCCACCGCGCCATCGGCGACCAGCTCATCTGCGTCTTCGTCGACCACGGCCTGCTGCGCCTGAACGAAGGCCAGATGGTCATGGAGATGTTCGAGGGCCGCCTGCACGCCAAGGTCGTGCATGTGCAGGCCCAGGACCAGTTCATGGGTCACCTGAAGGGTGTGACCGACCCCGAGCAGAAGCGCAAGATCATCGGTCGCGAGTTCGTCGAGGTCTTCAAGGCCGAGGCCGCGAAGCTCAAGGCTTCTGGCCAAGGGCACAAGGGCGCCACCTTCCTGGCTCAGGGCACGATCTATCCGGACGTGGTGGAGTCGGGCGGCACCGCCAGCAAGAAAGCCACGATCAAGAGCCACCACAACGTGGGCGGCCTGCCCGAGCAGCTCGGCCTGAAGCTGCTGGAGCCGCTGCGCGAGCTGTTCAAGGACGAGGTGCGCGAGCTGGGCGTGGCCCTGGGCCTACCGCACGACATGGTCTACCGCCATCCGTTCCCCGGTCCGGGCCTGGGCGTGCGCATCCTGGGCGAGGTCAAGGCCGAGTACGCCACGCTGCTGCAGCGCGCCGACCACATCTTCATCGAAGAATTGCGCAAGACCGTCGACGAGGCCACCGGCAAGACCTGGTACGACCTGACGAGCCAGGCCTTCACAGTCTTCCTGCCCGTCAAGAGCGTGGGCGTGATGGGTGACGGCCGCACCTACGACTACGTCGTGGCCTTGCGCGCTGTGGTGACCAGCGACTTCATGACGGCCGACTGGGCCGAGCTGCCGTATTCGCTGCTCAAGCGCGTGTCGAGCCGCATCATCAACGAGGTGCGCGGCATCAACCGCGTCACGTATGACGTGAGCTCCAAGCCGCCCGCTACCATCGAGTGGGA
>CAYYCN010000244.1:0-3589 GCA_964470355.1 uncultured Sphaerotilus sp. | reverse complement strand
TGCGGATGCTGTGCAGGCCGGTCTTGACCCGCGACGAGATGGTGGTGCGGCTCTCGTCCACCACGTAGATGGTGAGGCGATCGGCAGCAAACAGCGAACAGATCTCCGCCGACAACTCAAAGATGATCTCGTCGATGTTCTCGGTCGCATGGACCCGGTTGGTGACCGCCTGGAGCCCCTTGAAGAAGGCCAGCCGGCTGGCGACATCACCGACGCCGGACCTGCTTGCTGCGCTGCTCATAGTTATGTCGAATCCCCGATGACTGCGCCGCCGGCGGGCAGGCGCAGCTGATGCGTTAGGAACACTTCAACGGCGAAATGCCGGTTTTCCTTTAACGAAGCGGGCTAAAAGCTGAGTTCGAGGCCGTTGTAAAGGGCCTTGGGCGTGAAGCGCCCACGATAGTTCGCGATTTCGTCCAGCGTGGTCTGCGCGCGGCTGGGCTTGAGATGGGTGATCCAGACCTCCGGATCGACCTTGATCCGGTCGAGGAACAGGGCCAGCAGGCTCGGGCACAGGTGGCGCGAGGCGAGCGCGAGCTCGTGCAGGGCGTCCGGGAAGGCCGTCTCGACGATCAGGTGACGCAGGTCGGGGATCGCGTTGATGGCGGCGATCAGCGGCTCGGAGTAGGCGGTGTCACCCGAGAACACCAGGCTGCCGCCCTCCCCCTGGAGATGGTAGGCCACCGCCGGGACAGTGTGCAGGGCCGGCAGCGCGACGATCTGGCGGCCTCCGCCGATGTGGGTGGACTCGCCGGTGCGCATCTCCTGGAAACGCAGGAAGGGATTGCCCCGATCGGGAATGGACGAAAAATCCGGCCACACGAGCCAGTTGAAGATGTGCGAGCGCAGGATCCGCAGGGTTTCCGCCGAACCATGCACCACGATGGGCATGGAGCGCGCCTCGCCCACCGTGTCGACAAGGAGCGGGATCAGCGCGATGTGGTCCAGGTGAGCGTGGGTGACGAAGACGTGATCGATGCGCAGGAGATCCTCGAACTCGAGGTCACCGACCCCCGTCCCCGCATCGATCAGAACGTCGTCATCCACGAGCAGGGCCGTGGTGCGCTGACCGCGCCCCCCGATGCCGCCACTGCACCCAAGAACCCGCAGCTTCATTTTCTTCTCATGGAATTCTGCAAGCGTGGCGACCGGACTGCACGCCCAAGCACCAGAAAACAATAGAAAGCCAGCGCGTCAGAATACGACTCGCCAGCAAGGCCAGACACCACAAATTTCACGCTTCGCCGGCGATCCGGACGTCTCACGCGAATCAGGCCCGGGCTTGCGAGAAGAATTCCATTTTCACTCCAGCGATCTCGATAATATCGTTATCGTTGAGCCGATGGGCCTGGGCATCCAGGGAACGCCCGTTCAACACCGGAAAGACAGTGCCCTCCACGTGGGTGATGAAGTATCCATGGGGCCGTCGGGTGATCACCGCCACCTGGGTGCCGGGCTTGCCCAGCGTGGTGAGCGACTTCGACAACTCCAGCGTGCGCCCTGCGTGGGTGCCGCTGAGGATCTGGATCATGCCGACCGCACCGGCCGGCGGCGCGGCAGGCGGCGCCTCCGGGGCCGGGGCGGCCTGCCGCCCGCTGTCCGTCGCGGACACCTGGGAGAAGGACACGTCCTGGTCAGCCACCACCGGCGCACCGCCGTCGGAGATGTACTTCAGGCGATACTTGCCCAGCTCGATGACATCGTTGCTCTGCAGGACGTGCTTCTTGACCGGCTGCCCGTTTACATAGGTGCCGTTGGTGCTGTTCATGTCCTCGAGGAAGGCATCGTTCAGAATCGTGACGATCGCCGCATGGTCACCACTGATCGCCAGATTGTCGATCTGGATATCGTTGTGCGGCTTGCGCCCGATGGTCGTCCGCTCTTTTTCGAGAACCATCTCCTTAAGCACCAAACCGTCCATGCTCAAAATCAACCTGGGCATCGCAATTCCTATCTGAAACCAGCCTTAACCAAGCTCAGCGCCAAGCCGCCCCGAGGTGCAGGACGACACGATGACAACCGAGATATTATCCACGCCGCCCCGATCATTGGCCAGATCAACCAGATGTTCGGCCGCCAGCCGGGGGTTGGCCCCCAGCGCTCCGAGCACCTCGGCGATCTCGGCGTCCGGCAGCATCTCCGTGAGACCGTCCGAGCACAAGAGGTAAACATCCCCCTCGTGGATTGCGGAAACGGTCACGTCCGGAACAACCGTCGCGGCCACCCCCACCGCCCGCGTGAGCAGGCCACGCAGGGCCGCCCCGGCCCGGGACGGGGAAGTAATCATGCCCGCGTCGCATTGCTCCCGCAATACGCTGTGATCACGGGTCAGGCAAGTCAGCGCCTCGTCCCGCCAGCGGTAGATCCGCGAATCCCCTACATGGCAGGTCAGCAGCGTGCCGTCCGCCCGCAGGCAGACCGCCACCAGCGTCGTCCCCATGCTGCGCAGGCCCGGGTCGCTGGACGCCATCGAGAACACCGCCCTGTTGGCCTCGGCCACCGCGACCAGCACGTCCCGCTCGCGGATCTCGCCCTCCGCCACACGTGCCCGGAGGTGTGCCACCCAGGCGTCCACGGCCAGACGTGCAGCCACGTGGCCACCCGCGTGCCCTCCCATGCCGTCGGCCACGATGGCAATCCCGAGCCCCTCGTCACAAAAGACGCAATCCTCGTTACGTCCCCGCACCTGCCCCACGTGAGTTTCCGTCGCCATCCGCCAGAGCCCCACTTGCCCTCCTCCGTCCCCAAAACCCTCTGGCCGAAAAAAATAAAGCCGGGGGCGTGACGACAATGCGCACGCCCTCCAGCAGAACGCCTGAAAGCGCATTATCTCCCGAGTGCGGGGAAAACAGGCTACCGATCTTCAAGCACCTGAATCAAATGGGGAAAATGCACGTGCGACGGCTCCTGGAGTCCGTGCTCGGAGCGGAATGCTAGACCCTCCGTGCGTCTTTGGGCACACAGTCGAGAAGCAGCACCGACACATCGTCCCCGGCGGGCTGGCGCCCGAGATGCCGGGTGAGCGCCTGACGCAGGCAGTTCACCCGCCCACCCCGGGGGCTACCCTGCAGGGCCCGCTCCAGGCCAGCCCGACCGAAGGGCTCGCCGCTGGCGTTCTCCGCCTCGGTGAGCCCGTCGGAACACAGCATGATCTGGCACGGGGCATCCCAGGTGAACTCCTCGTGGCGCGGAACGATCTCCGACGAGGGCAGGATGCCGAGGGGCAACTGCAACGACACGAAGCGCTGCACGACCCGTCCCTCGTCATCCACCCTGAGCACGTCCGGCACCCCGCCGACCCAGATCTGCCCCCGCTTGCCGCCGACCTCCAGGCGCACCAGCGCCGCCGCCACGAAGCGCCCCGGCGGCAACAGGCCACAGAGCATCGAATTGAGATCCGCCGCGAGGGCCGACACCGGGAGATTGGCCGCGGCGCCGCGATAGAAAGCCCCGAGCACCGGCAGCACACTGATCGCCGCCGCCAGGCCGTGGCCGGTGGCGTCGGCGAGCATGGCATACAGCGCATCGCCCGGAGAGCGGGCCACCGCCACCACGTCGCCGGAGAAGTTGCGGGCCGGCATCACGGCGT
>CAYYCN010000243.1:0-3625 GCA_964470355.1 uncultured Sphaerotilus sp. | reverse complement strand
CTCCACAGAGCGAGCCCTAGACTTTAGCTGGCTCTTTCGAGCTTTGCAAGCCTTTTCCCGAACTTTTTTGCATCACGCCGCCGAAGCGATTTGATTGGGTTCAAGCTGAGGCATCTGGGCAAGCGAGCATTCTAGCCTGGATCCAGCCAGGAAATCACCCCCCTGCCGTTAGACGCCAGATAGGCATTGGCCGCCGAGAACGGACGACTGCCCAGAAACGGCACCGGAGGGCGACGGGCAGACAGCGGCGACGGGTGATTGCTGCACAACACCAGGTGACCCGGCCCCGCCGCCTCGATCAGACCCCTCTTTTTCTGCGCGTGCGCCCCCCAGAGCATGAACACCTTGGGGGAGACATCCCGCGCCACACGTTCGATGACCGCATCCGTGAGGTGCTCCCAGCCCCAGCCAGCATGACTGGCGGGCCGATCCCGCTCCACGGTCAAGCATGTATTGAGCAGCAAGACCCCTTGCTCCACCCAGGCAGACAGACTCCCCGTCGGCAGACACACCCCACCCAAATCACTGGCCAGCTCCTGGCGGATGTTTCGCAGACTCGGCGGAATCCGCACGCCCTCAGGCACCGAGAACGCCAGCCCCTCCGCTTCACCCTCCCCGTGGTACGGATCCTGACCCAGGATCACCACCCGCACCGCCGCCGGCGACAACCCACTCAGTGCGCGCAAAGGTCGCTCCGGATAGAGAACACATCCCGCCTCCAGAGCCCCTTCCACCAACTCACACAAACGCCGCCCTTGCGCGGAGTGCAAGAAACCGTCGCACAACGCCCTCCACGGCGCAGCCACGTCCGCAAACGCCGCGGCCAGAGGTCCCTTCAAACCCACCCCCGCCGATCCAGGCAAAGACGCCCACAAGCCCGTCGTCGTCACGATCCAAACAACTCAGCAAGCGCCCGACCGGGGTCTTCAGCCCGCATGAAAGCCTCTCCCACAAGGAACGCATGCACGTCCGCTTGACGCATGCGCTGCGCGTCGGCCGGAACCAGAATGCCGGACTCCGTCACCAGCAAGCGGTCCTTCGGAACCTCGGACAACAGCCCCAAGGTGGTGTCGAGCGTGACGTCGAAAGTACGCAGGTTGCGGTTGTTGATGCCCACCAGCGGTGTCTTCAACCGCAGGGCCCGGTGCAGTTCCTCGCCGTCGTGCACCTCCACCAGCACGCCCATGCCGTGCGACAGAGCCACCGATTCCAGATCGGACATCTGCACGTCGTCCAGGCAGGCCGCGATCAGGAGGATGCAGTCGGCCCCCATCTCACGCGCTTCATGGACCTGGTACTCGTCGACCATGAAGTCCTTGCGCAACACCGGCAACGCGCAGGCGGTCCGCGCCTGCTGCAGGTATTCGACGGCGCCCTGGAAGTACTGACGGTCGGTCAGAACACTCAGGCACGCGGCCCCCGCCCGCTCGTAGCTCCGGGCGATCTCAGCCGGACGGAAATCGGCACGGATCACGCCCTTGCTGGGGCTGGCCTTCTTGATTTCGGCGATCACGGCCGCATCGCCCGAAGCCACCTTGGCGCGCAGCGCCGCCTCGAATCCCCGCACATCGGTTCGGGCCTCGGCCGCGCGGCGCACATCGGCCAACGACCGCTGCGCCTTCAACACGGCCAATTCTTCGTGCTTGGTGGCCACGATCTTCTTCAGGATGTCACTCATCTCGTCGTTCCTTCATTCGGCGGCCGCATCCACAGGCCAGCCGCGTTTGTCCCCAGGCCGCCCACACACAACCCCAAGGTTGCTCACAGCCATGTCCACAGACGTTCCACAGATCTATCCACCGCCAAAAGGCGCTTCTCCAGGGGATGCTCACGGCTCATGCACAGCTTTATCCACAAGCCCGCATCCCCACCCGCACCCAGAACGGCCCGGCGCATGGACGAGCCGTGATCCGCAGATCACACAACGGCCGATTGCGTGGCGGACACGAACGCTTCCAGCTTGGCCTGGGCCCGACCGGAAGACACGGCCTCTCGCGCCGCCCGCACCCCGTCATCCAGCGTGGCCACGACATCGGCCGCATACAGCGCGGCACCAGCATTGAGCAGCACGATGTCGCGCGCAGGACCCGCCTCGTCGGCCAGTGCCCGGCGAATCACCTGGACCGACTCCTCCTTGCCCGCCACCTTCAACGCCGAAACCGGCGCCGTCTGCAGGCCGAAGTCCGACGGATGGATGCGGTACTCGCTCACCTCGCCTTCCTTGAGCTCGCCGATCATCGTCTCGCCGGACAACGAGATCTCGTCCATACCGTCCAGTCCATGCACGATCAGCACGTGCTTCGAGCCCAGGCGCTGCAGCACACGCACCTGGATGCCGACCAGATCCGGATGGAACACGCCCATCAGTTGGTTGGGCGCCCCGGCCGGGTTGGTCAGCGGCCCCAGGATGTTGAAGATCGTGCGCACACCCAGTTCCTTGCGCACCGGCCCGGCGTGGCGCATGGAGGCGTGGTGGTTGGGCGCAAACATGAAGCCGATGCCGGTCTGCTTCAGGCAGGCGGCGACCTGCGCAGGCTGCAGGTTGATCTGCGCGCCCAGCGCCTCCAGCACGTCGGCGCTGCCGGAGCTGGACGAGACGCTGCGCCCGCCGTGCTTGGCCACGCGCGCCCCGGCGGCGGCGGCCACAAACATCGACGCCGTCGAGATGTTGAAGGTGTGCACGCCGTCGCCGCCGGTGCCGCACAGGTCGATCAGGTGGCTCGTGTCGTCGAGCGCCACCGGCGTGGCGAACTCGCGCATCACCTGGGCGGCTGCGGCGATCTCGCCGATGGTCTCCTTCTTGACGCGCAGGCCCATGGCGAGCGCGGCGATCATCACCGGCGACATCTCGCCGCGCATGATGGTGCGCATCAGCTCCAGCATCTCCTCGTGGAAGATCTCGCGGTGCTCGATGATGCGGTTGAGGGCGTCAGTGGGGGTGAGGCTCATTGAGAAGTCTCCAAGGCGCTCGGGCCGGAAAGAGGGTCAAGGGTGCCAAAACGCCCGAGCCCTGAGGGCCCAGGCGGTGCACATCACTGATTCAAGAAATTCCGGAGCATGGCGTGGCCGTGCTCGCTGAGGATGGACTCGGGGTGGAACTGCACGCCCTCGATGGCCAGCTCGCGGTGGCGCACACCCATGATCTCGCCATCCTTGGCCGTGGCGGTGACGATGAGTTCGGGCGGCAGCGTGGCCCGCTCGATGGCCAGCGAGTGGTAGCGGATCACGTTGAACTGCTGGGGCAGCCCAGCGAACACGCCCTTCTGGTCGGTGGTGATGGTCTCGGCCTTGCCGTGCATCTGCACTTGCGAGCGCACGATGTGCCCGCCCAGCGCCGCACCGATGCTCTGGTGGCCCAGGCACACGCCCAGCATCGGCACCTTGCCGGCGAAATGGCGGATGGCCTCGATGCAGATGCCCGCCTCGGCCGGCGAGCAGGGCCCGGGCGAGAGCACCAGCCGGTCGGGCTTCATCGCTTCGATCTCGGCGACGGTGATCTCGTCGTTGCGGTGCACCCGCACGTCCTCGCCCAGCTCGGCGAAATACTGGACCAGGTTGAAGGTGAAGGAATCGTAGTTGTCGATCATCAGGAGTCTCATGATTCTAAGTCCTTGATTTCATTAAT
>CAYYCN010000242.1:0-3699 GCA_964470355.1 uncultured Sphaerotilus sp. | reverse complement strand
CGGCCGCCATCATCAGGGCCACATAGATCCAGGCCAGGGCGACAAGGTGCATGGAAAGGTCCTGCAGCGGAGGAAATCAGTCGGTGTCGTCGATCAGCGAGTCCAGTGCTTCACAGACCTGGCGCATCGAGCCGCTGATCAAGGTGAGGCGGCGGTCTCCGGGCGACTGGTGGCAGCGCAGCGCGCGCCGCCCCGTCAGCGTCGGGAACGCGATGATAGAGGCACCGCTCGCCGTGGCGGGCGACGGGGCCCGGTTTGCGCGGCGCGTGGTGTCCGGATCTCGGGGAGCCGGCACGAGGGGCAGGACCAACTGGCGCATGACGTGGTGGAGGCTCAACATGGACAACTCCTGTGGTTCGGCGCCGCGGCGCGGAAATGAAGCGACGGGGGCGTCGCAATGGGCGCCACCGTGCGGGAAGTCATGACAGCGGCTGCTGACGGATCAGTCCGACGGCCAGGCCCTCGATGGCGAAGTCCGACACCTGCGCGTCGACGTGGATGACCGGAAAGTCGGGGTTCTCCGGGTGGAGCTCGATGCCGCTGGGGCCGCGCTGAAAGCGTTTGACCGTCACTTCCTGATCCAGGCGGGCCACGACGACCTGGCCGTTGCGGGCCTCCTGGGTGCGCTGCACCGCCAGCAGGTCGCCGTCGAGAATGCCGGCATCGCGCATGCTCATGCCGCGGACCCGCAGCAGGTAGTCGGGGCGGCGCTCGAACAGGCTGGGCTCCACGGTGTACGTGCGGTCGATGTGCTCCTGGGCGAGGATCGGGCTGCCTGCGGCCACGCGCCCGACCAGCGGGAGCTGCAGCCCGCCCAGCAGGGCGCTGGGCACCGGAGGGGGGTCTCCGTGCTGGCGGGCCAGGCGGCTGGCGTTGACCTGGTCCAGGGACGCCGCAGGCAGTCGGATGCCCCGCGAGGTGCCGCTCACCAGTTCGATCACGCCTTTTCGGGCCAGGGCCTGGAGGTGGTCTTCGGCGGCGTTGACCGAGCGAAAGCCGAGCTCGGCCGCGATTTCCGCACGGGTGGGTGGGGCCCCGGTGCGCTCCATGGCCTGCTGGATCAATTCGAAGATCTGCTGCTGTCGGGCGGTTAGCTTTGGCGGGGGGGCCATGGCGCGTTCCTTTGTGTGGTTGGGCTAAGCTGTCGGAGCCACCCGGCGAAGGCGGGTTGGCGGTGTGCGGGTCGGTTGGACTTTGCACTGTGTATTTATACAGCATTCTGGAGGGCCTCACATGAATCTGGCGGCGCATGGACGGGAATTCGCGCGGCGGATCGTGATCCTGGGGACGGGGGGAACCATCGCGGGCTTGGGCGCCGGGCCCCTGGATGCGGTGGCCTACCGGGCTGCCCAGGTGGGGGTGGCGGATCTGGTGGCGGGTTTGCCCGGCCTGGCGTTGTTGGCCCGCGAAGGCGTGCAGTTCGAGGTCGAGCAGGTGGCGCAGATCGACAGCAAGGACATGAGCCACGCGGTGTGGCGCCGGCTGGCCAGTGCGGTCGACCGGCACCTGCGCGATTCCCGGGTGGCGGGCGTGATCGTCACCCATGGCACCGACACGCTGGAGGAAACCGCGTTCCTGCTGCAGCGGGTGCTGGCGCCGGCCAAGCCGGTGGTGCTCACTGCCGCGATGAGACCTTCGGACGCTCTGCAGTCGGACGGGCCCGCCAACCTGCAGGATGCCGTCCTGGCGGCCCTTCAGCCCGGCGCCCGCGGCGTGACGGCGGTACTCGACGGCACGGTGTGGGCCGGCGATGAGGTCCGCAAGGACCATTGCCACCGCCTGTCGGCGTTCACGGGGGGCGATGCCGGCCCGATCGCCCACGTGGAGTGCGCACGCGTGCGCCGTCTGCGCGACTGGCCGGTGGGCACGGGGCTGGGCGTGTCGGTCCTGGATCTGGACATCTGGCCGGAGGTGCAGATCGTCCACAGCCATGCCGGCGCCGATGGCCGGCTTGTGGATCTGTTGTGTGAAGCCGGTGTGCAGGGCATCGTGCTGGCCTGCACTGGCAACGGCACGGTGCATCAGGAGCTGCTGGCGGCGGCGCTGAGGGCCCAGTCTCGAGGGGTGGCGGTGTTGCGGGCCCTGCGGCGAGGCAGCGGCGTGATCCTGACCGGCGGGGCGCACGATGTCTTGCCCCATGCGGCCGGATTGACGGCCGCACAGGCCCGGGTCGAGTTGCTGCTCGGGCTGCTGGCTTCGCATCGCCAGCGCGTGGAGGTCATGCCGTCCAGCGCAGGCTGACTGGCCGACAGGTTTACAGCGCCACGGCGTCGCGCTGGATGGCCTCGATGGCTTCGCCCAGTTCCAGCCAGCGCATTTCCAGGGACTCGATCTCGTCGTCCAAGGCCTTCAGGCGCCGGCCTTGATCGGCCCGCTCCTGAACCGGCAGGTCGGGCAGGGCCATCTGCTCCAGCAGGACCGCGTGTTCGGCCTGGGCTGCGGACAGGCGTTTCTCGGCTTCTTCCTGGGCCTTGCGCAAGGGGCGGGTCTGTTCGGCCAACTTCTGTCGTGCGGCGGCGGCGGCCTTGCGGTCTTCGCGCCGATGGCCCGCGCCGTCCCCATTGACGCCGCTCGCTGTGGACGGCGAGCTTGCGGGGGACGCGGTGGGGGGGGATCCGGACGGGGTCTCGCGTGCGGCGTCCCGTGCGGCGCGGGCCGTTTCACGGCTTTGCTCCAGCAGCCACTTCTGGTAGTCGTCCAGGTCGCCGTCGAAGGGTTCGACGCGGCCCTTCGTGACCAGCCAGAACTCGTCGCACACCTCGCGCAGCAGCGCCCGGTCATGGCTGACCAGCATCACCGTGCCTTCGTATTCGTTGAGCGCCATGCTCAGTGCCTCGCGCGTGGCGAGGTCGAGGTGGTTGGTGGGTTCGTCGAGCAGCAGCAGGTTGGGGCGTTGCCACACCAGCATGGCCAGGACCAGGCGGGCTTTTTCTCCGCCCGAGAGGCTGCCCACCGGCTGGGCCACCATGTCGGCGACAAAACGGAACTTGCCCAGGAAATCGCGCAGTTCCTGCTCGCGGGCCTGCGGGCTGACTTCCTTGGCCAGGCGGATCATGTGTTGCAGCGGGCCCTCGTCGGGGCGCAGCACGTCCATTTCCTGCTGGGCGAAGTAGCCGATGCTCAGGCCTTTGCCCTCCTGCAGCTTGCCGCCCAGCGTCGGCAGCGTGCGTGCGAGGGCCTTGACCAGCGTGGACTTGCCCTGGCCGTTGGCGCCCAGGATGCCGATGCGCTGACCCGGCAGCACGCTGCGGTTGATGCCCCGCACGATGAGGGTGTCGGCTCCGCCGTCCCGGGACCGGTAGCCGACTTCGAGGTCGGTCATCACCATCATCGGGTTGGGCAGGCTGGCCGGCTCGCGGAACTCGAAAGCGAAGTCGGCGCTGGTCAGCACCGGCGCCAGCTTTTCCATGCGCGCCAGCGCCTTGACGCGGCTTTGTGCCTGCTTGGCCTTGGTGGCCTTGGCCTTGAAGCGGTCGATGAAGCGCTGCAGGTGGGCGATCTTCTCCTGCTGGCGGCCGTAGGCGGCCTGCTGCTGGAGCATGCGCTCGGCGCGCATGGACTCGAAGGTGGTGTAGTTGCCGCCGTAGCGCGTGACCTTGGCTTCATCGAGGTGCAGCGTGACGCGGGTGATGGCGTCGAGGAATTCGCGGTCGTGGCTGATGACGAGCATCGTGCCCTCGTAGCGCTGCAGCCAGGCCT
>CAYYCN010000241.1:0-3721 GCA_964470355.1 uncultured Sphaerotilus sp. | reverse complement strand
CCTGCGCCAGCTTGACGGTGGCGTCGATGTTGATGCCGCTGAGCATGCCGTCGCGGCCGATGTCGGTGTAGATGATGGATTCGACGCCGTAGTCTTCGAACTTCTTGCCCAGGTCCACCACCTCGTGGCCGGTGAGCTTGCTCCAGCCGTCGGTGGCGACCTTGCCGTCCTTGGCATCCAGGCCGACCATGATGTGGCCCCCGAAGGCGGTGCAGGCGTCTCGCAGGAAACCGGGGTTCTTGACCGCCGCGGTGCCGATGATGACGTAGCTCAGGCCGTCATCGAGGTAGCGCTCGATGGTGTCGAGATCACGGATGCCGCCACCGAGCTGAACGGGAATGTCCGAGCCGACTTCCTTGAGGATGGCCTTGATGGCCCCTTCGTTGACGGGCTTGCCGGCAAACGCGCCATTGAGGTCCACCAAGTGCAGTCGACGGGCCCCGGCGTCCAGCCAGCGGCGGGCCATGGCGGCCGGGTCTTCACCGAAAGTGGTGGACACGTTCATGTCGCCCTGCTTGAGGCGCACGCATTGGCCGTCCTTGAGGTCGATGGCGGGAATCAGCAGCATGGCTGTGTATGGGCAGTGAGGGTGAAAAAGGAATGGCGGGCCTGCAGGGGGCGCTCCGGATGCGGAGCGTCGGGCCTCAGGGCCGCCAGTTCAGGAAATTGCGATACAGGGCCAGCCCCTGGTCGGCGCTCTTTTCCGGGTGGAATTGAGTGGCAAAAATATTATCCCGGGCCACGGCGCAGGTAAAGGGCTCGCCGTACTCGGTGATGCCGGCGCTGTGCCGGGCGTCGTCGGGCGCCGCGTAGTAGCTGTGCACGAAGTAGAACCAGCTCTCGTCGGGCACGCCGGCCCACATGGGATGCACGGTGCCGTCGTGCGCCACCTGGCGTACGCGGTTCCAACCCATCTGCGGCACCTTGTAGCGGCTGCCGTCGGGCTGCAGGCGGCCATCCAAACGGAAGCGCTTCACCCGGCCCGGAATCAGGCCCAGACCGGCGGTGTCCTGTTCTTCGGAATGATCCAGCAGCATCTGCATGCCCACGCACACGCCCATCAGCGGCTTGTTCGCGGCGGCTTCCAGCACAGCGGCCTTGAGGTCGCCGTCGTGGATCTTCTCGGTCGGCACGACCAGGGTGTCGCGCAAATGCTCGGCGCTGGCCGAAGCCAGTTCGTGCATGCAGTCGCGCATGGCGCCCTGCCCCGGCAGCACCACGCGCTCGGCGGCGCGCACGTCCTCCGGACGCGAGGTGACGACGACCGTCAGGCCCGAGCCCTCGGCCACGTGTTTGACGGCCTGCGACACCGAGCGCAGGTTGCCCATGCCGTAATCGACGACGGCCACCGTGCGGACACGCGTGGAGGTGTTCATCTCAGAGGGTTCCCTTGGTGGACGGAATCACGCCGGCACTGCGCGGGTCGGACGTCAGCGCCATGCGCACCGCCCGGCCGAAGGCCTTGAAGATCGTCTCGCACTGGTGGTGGGCGTTGTGGCCCTTGAGGTTGTCGACGTGCAGGCTCACCAGGGCGTGGTTGACGAAGCCCTGGAAGAACTCGAACACCAGTTGCGTGTCCAGCGAGCCGATCATGCCGGCGGTGAACTTCACGTCCATCGCCAAGCCGGGGCGGCCGGAAAAATCGACCACCACCCGCGACAAGGCCTCGTCCAGCGGCACGTAGCTGTGGCCGTAGCGGGTGATGCCCTTCTTGTCGCCCACGGCTTGCGCCACGGCCATGCCCAGCGTGATGCCGACGTCTTCGACCGTGTGGTGGCCGTCGATGTGCAGGTCGCCATCGGCTTCGATCTCGAGGTCGATCAGGCCATGTCGGGCGATCTGGTCGAGCATGTGGTCAAAAAAACCGATGCCCGTGGACAGCTTGGCCACGCCGGTGCCGTCCAGATTCACGCGCACGCGGATCTTGGTTTCATTGGTGTTGCGGGTGACTTCGGCAATGCGCATGAAGGGTCCCAAGGGCCAGAAAGAAAAACAAGTTGGACGATGCGCCGCTGGGGCACCGAGGTCAACAAGCGATTTGCAAGCGCGATACAGGCGCAGGCAAACCCAACACTTCAGCGGTCAACCGGCGCTCAAACGACCCATCACGACGTCCAGCGCGGCGATCAGGGCATCGGATTGTTCCTCGGTGCCGATCGTGATGCGCAGGAAATCCGCGATGCGGGCCGGTTTGCTGAAGTGTCGCACCAGCACGCGTTGTTCGCGCAGACCGGCCGCAAGTGACGCCCCGTCTCGCCCGGGCAAGCGGGCGAAGACAAAGTTGGCCGCCGAAGGCAGCACCTCGAAACCCCGTGCCTGCAGCGCCGCCGTCACCCGCTCGCGGGTGGCGATGATGCGCGCGCAGGTCTGCTCGAACCACGCCACGTCCTCCATCGCCGCCACGCCGCCGGCGATGGCCAGGCGGTCAAGCGGATAGGAGTTGAAGCTGTCCTTCACGCGGGTCAGCGCCTCGATCAGGTCGGGGTGGCCGACGGCATAGCCCACGCGCAGACCAGCCAGCGCACGCGACTTCGACAGCGTGCGCACGACCAGCAGCTGCGGGTAGCGGTCGATCAGGCTCACCGCCGTCTCGGCGCCGAAGTCCACGTAGGCCTCGTCGATCACCACCACCGAGTCCGGGTTGCCGTCCAGCAGACGCTGCACTTCCGACAGCGGCATCGCCATGCCGGTGGGCGCATTGGGGTTCGGGAAGATGATGCCGCCATTGGAGCCGGCGCCCAGGTAGTCGTCGACGCGGATCGCAAAGGTGTCATCCAGCGGGATCTGGCGGGTCGTCACGCCGTACAGCTTGGCGTAGACCGGGTAGAAGCTGTACGAGATGTCCGGATGCAGCAGCGGAGCCTCGTGGCGCAGCAGGGCCATGAAGACATGGGCCAGCACCTCGTCCGAGCCGTTGCCGACGAAGACCTGGCTGGGCTGCAGGCCGTGGTACGAAGCGACGGCGGCCTTCAGCGCCGAGCCCTGCGGGTCCGGGTACAGGCGCAGCGCCTCGGTGTTCTGGACCGACATCGCGGCCAGCACCTTCTCGCTCGGGCCGTAGGGGCACTCGTTGGTGTTGAGCTTGATCAGACCGTCGATCTTCGGCTGCTCGCCCGGCACATAGGGCGTCAGCGTGTGGACGATCTCACTCCAGTAGCGGCTCATCTCAAAATCCTTCAGGAGCCGGCCCGCCCGCAGAGGGCGCAGCCGGAGTCAATGCACAGGGTCATGATCGGCGAACGGCCTCGGCGCGTAGGCGTCGAGGTCAATCCGCGCGCTGGAGGCGGAATTCGGCGGCCTGGGCATGGGCCTGCAACCCTTCGCCATAGGCGAGTTCGGCAGCGATCACGCCCAGCGTCTGCGCGCCCTGCTCGCTCACCTCGATCAGGCTGGAGCGCTTCTGGAAGTCGTACACGCCCAACGGCGACGAGAAGCGCGCGGTGCCCGACGTCGGCAGCACGTGGTTCGGGCCCGCGCAGTAGTCGCCCAGCGATTCGCTGGTGTAGGCACCCAGGAAGATGGCGCCAGCGTGCTTGAGCAGCGGCTCCCAGCGGTGCGGGTCGCGCGAGCTGACTTCCAGGTGTTCCGGCGCGATGCGGTTGCTGATGGCGCAGGCTTCTTCCATGTCCTGGGTCAGGATCAGGGCGCCGCGGCCTTCCAGCGACGCGCGGATCACGTCCTTGCGCGGCATGCCGTCGATCAGGCGCTCGACCTCGGCGTG
>CAYYCN010000240.1:0-3775 GCA_964470355.1 uncultured Sphaerotilus sp. | reverse complement strand
ACACGGCTTCCAGGCCAGCCTTGGCCTGCTGCATGGCCTGGCCGGCGGTGATGGCGCCGAAAGCGTTGACGTAGCCCTTCTTGGCGCCGCCGTTGACCTTGTCCCACAGCTTTTCAGCGCCGTTCTTGGCCAGCGTGTACTCAGGCTGCAGCGAGCCGCGCAGACGCACGACGTCAGCAGCGCTGTAACCGCGCTTGACGAGCTTCCAGCGGGGATTCTCAGCCCAGTCCTTTTCGAGGGCGGCGATTTGTTGTTCGCGGGTCAGTTGGGTCATTGCATGCTCCGTTTGGTGTGCGATGAGGGGTGAAGGAATGGACTCAACTGTAGCGATGAGCACCCGGAGCGCCAACACTTATGTCTTATATAAGACAACTTTTCTTTCTCAATGATTTCAACCACTTATCAATGTCATTTCACGATGCAACAACACTTCTCTCACGATGGAAAAAAATCACCACACGCCTCCATCATTTGATTTCACCATGCAAAACAACATGCGACGTACTGAAATTCATCCAAAACGACATCTCGCGCGTCCGCCGGCGTCGCGATCCTCAGCTGTGCCGCAGCCCGTGTGCGCCCAACCCAAGACCGTGCCACCGGACCACCCACCCAGGTGCGTCGCGCCACATTTATGGGCATCGCCCACCACCCTTGTGCATCAACCACTTGCGCATCAAATGGGCATCCTTTCACGGCGCCAGAAGTCGGGTTCGACTTGATCCGGCGCAAGTGCCCAGAGTGGCGGGTGTCAAGAATGGCTCCACCGCAACGGCACTTTCTCAAGGAGATCACCATGGGCATGCAAGTCACTGAAGTCACCTTCGTCGCAGGTTCGATTCCCGGATCCGCGTCAGAGCCGTTCGAGGCCCTGGACGCCTGCCACCAGGAAGTGATGAAGGCGTTGGTGCGCATGGCCCGGTTCGTCGACCATCTGGATGACAACGGCGTGGACCCCACCGCACAGGACATGGCCAAGGAGTTGGTGCTGTTCTTTTCTCAGAACGCGCGCCAACACCACGCCGACGAGGAACGCGACATCTTCCCGGCCCTGCTGAAAAGCGGGGACACCGATCTGGTTCAGCACGTGCTGCGTCTGCAGCAGGATCACGGCTGGCTGGAAGAGGATTGGATCGAGTTGTCCCCCCAACTGGACGCCGTTTCCAAGGGATACAGTTGGTATGACATCGACGCCCTGCGCCAGGGTTTGGCGGTGTTCACCGAGCTTTATCACGACCACATCGACCTGGAGGAATCCCTCATCTATCCAGAGGCCAAGCGACTCATGGCGCAGCGCGACGACGCAGGCATCGGACGGCAACGCGCCCAGGCCAGGCATCAACCCAGCGCCTGACGTCGCTCTTCGCTGACTCACCAGGAACCGCCTCCCCGCAGGCGGTTTTTTTGCGCACTCGGGGGCGGAAAGACCCTGTGGACGGCGCGTCGAAGGCTCTGGCACACTGCGTGCAAAGACAGGATGATTCCTGTTGATCAGCAAGCCCAGTGCGGCGGTTGTGCCCGTCGCAGCAAGCCCAATGAGCCCAATCACCCCATCGTCCTTGCCGGTCGTTCTCGTACCGGCCTGCAATCGAATCCTCGGCGAACACCCTTTCCATGTCGCCGGACGGAAGTATGTCGACGCAGTTCGTCTGGCCGGCGGCCTGCCGCTCATCGTGCCTTCGGCCTCTCCGGCAGAACTGGACGCATTGCTGGCCTTGGCCGATGGCGTGTTTCTGACAGGCTCGCCGTCGAACGTCGGCCCAGCGCTGTATGGCCAGGAACTGCACGACCCGAGCCTGCCGGCCGACCCGCTGCGTGACGCCTGGACGCTGCCTCTCGCACGCGCCGCCTTGGATCGCGGCATTCCCCTGTTCGGCATCTGCCGGGGCTTTCAGGAAGTCAACGTGGCCCTGGGGGGCACGCTGGCTCAGGCGGTACAAGAAGTGGCCGGCCGCATGGACCATCGAGCCCCGTCCGACCAGCCCGCCGAGGTGCAATATGCGCCCGCACACCGCGTGGAAATCCAGCCGGGAGGCTGCATGGCGCGCTGGTATGGTGCCGGCCATTCGTTCGCCGTCAACAGCGTGCACGGTCAAGGCATTGATCGCTTGGCCGATGGCCTGAAGGTCGAAGCCATGGCTCCGGACGGTCTCATTGAAGCCTACTCGGCCCCCTCCGCCCGCAATTTCTTCTTTTGTGTGCAATGGCACCCCGAATGGCGAGCCGCCGAGAACCCCGTGTCGGTGACGATGCTGCGGGCCTTCGGAGCCGCCTGTCAGGATTTCCGGGACACCCACCGCCCCCCCAGTCGCTGACCCTGCGGTCAGGTCGCGACGCCCCAGGCCCGCGACGCACTCGACGCACGCCCAGCCCCCTCTCAGACATGCCTGCCCGCCGGATGAACACCGGTCGGTGGCAGGGGCTGGATCCGCCCCCACACGATTGCCAGACATGAATCCACGAAGTCACTTCCAGTTCAGCGACATGATGGCTTGGCTCAACGAGCGCCGCGTCACCGAGATCGAATGCCTCGTCCCCGACCTCACCGGCGTGGCGCGCGGCAAGATCCTGCCACGCGAGAAATTCACCGAAGACCGCGGCATGCGACTGCCCGAGGCCGTGGTGGCCATGGGCGTGACTGGCGTCTTCCCCGAGGAAGGCCCCTACTTCGACGTCATCAGCCCGACCGACCACGACATGCAGTTGCGCCCGGATCCGAGCACGGTGCGCATCGTGCCGTGGGCCACGGACCCCACCGCGCAGGTCATCCACGACTGCTACGACAAGAACGGGACCATGATTCCGTTCGCCCCCCGCTCCGTGTTGCGCCGCGTGTGCGACCTGTACACCGAAAAGGGCTGGAACCCGGTGGTGGCCCCGGAGCTGGAGTTCTACCTGGTCGACCGCAACACCGACCCGGACATGCCGCTCAAGCCGCCCATCGGACGCAGCGGCCGGGCCGAGACCTCGCGCCAGGCCTACTCCATCGACGCCGTCAACGAGTTCGACCCGCTGTTCGAGGACGTCTACTCCTACTGCCAGCAGATGGAGCTCAACGTCGACACCCTGATCCACGAGATCGGCGCGGGCCAGATGGAGATCAACTTCTTCCACGACCACCCGCTGCAACTGGCCGACGAGGTGTTCTTCTTCAAGCGCACGGTGCGCGAAGCCGCCATGCGCCACAACATGTTCGCCACCTTCATGGCCAAGCCCATCGCGGGCGAGCCGGGCAGCGCGATGCACATCCACCAGAGCGTGGTGCGCCAGGACAATGGCCGCAATCTGTTCAGCAACGAAGACGGCACGCCCAGCCAGGAGTTCTACTGGTACATCGGCGGGCTGCAGAAGTACATCCCGGCGTGCATGGCGCTGTTCGCGCCCTACGTGAACAGCTACCGGCGGCTGGCGCGCTACACCGCCGCACCCATCAACATCCAGTGGGGCACGGACAACCGCACCGTGGGCATCCGTTCGCCGCTGGCCCCTCCGGCCGCGCGGCGCATCGAGAACCGCGTCATCGGTGCCGATGCGAACCCTTACGTGGCGCTGGCCGCCACGCTGGCCTGTGGTTACCTCGGCATCGCCAACCAGATCCAGCCCACGCCGGAATGCAAGGGCGACGCGTACCTGGGCGACTACCAGCTCCCGCGCAGCCTGGGCGAAGCCCTGGAAATGCTGCGCAAACAGACCGACCTGCACGCGGTGCTGGGTGAATCCTTCGTCACGGTCTACACCGAGATCAAGGAGATCGAGTACGCCGAGTTCATGAAGG
>CAYYCN010000239.1:0-3780 GCA_964470355.1 uncultured Sphaerotilus sp. | reverse complement strand
GGACTGCATCATCGCCACGGGCCGTTCGGACTACCCGAACCAGGTCAACAACGTCCTGTGCTTCCCGTACATCTTCCGGGGCGCGCTGGACTGCGGTGCGACCAAGATCACCGAGGCCATGAAGCTGGCCTGCGTCTACGAGATCGCTGAACTGGCCAAGGCGGAGGCGTCCGATGAGGTGGCCGCCGCCTATGCCGGCAAGGAGCTGAAGTTCGGCCCCGAGTACCTGATCCCGACGCCGTTTGACGTTCGCCTGATCCTGCGCATCGCGCCGGCCGTGGCCAAGGCGGCGGCCGAGTCCGGCGTGGCCACCCGTCCGATCACCGATCTGGAGGCCTACCGCGACAGCCTGGGCCGCTATGTCTACCAGACCGGCATGTTCATGCGCCCGGTCTACGCCACCGCCAAGGCCCATCCGGCCCGCGTGGTCTACGCCGAGGGCGAGGACGAGCGCACCCTGCGCGCGGTGCAGACGGTGCTGGACGAAGGCATGGCCCAGCCCATCGTGATCGGGCGCCCCGACGTGATCCGCATGCGCCTGGACTCCGCAGGCTTGCGCATCCAGCCGGGTGTGGATTTCGAGTTGGTCGATCCGGAAAACGATGTTCGCTTCAAGTCGTGCTGGAGCGAGTACCACCGCATCATGGGCCGAGACGGCGTGGCGCCGGAGGCCGCCAAGGCGGCGGTGCGCCGTTCCACGACCCTGATTTCGACGCTGCTGGTCAAGCTGGGCGAAGCGGATGCGGCGCTGTGCGGCCTGCATGGCCGCTTCGACACGCACTTCGAGTACGTGCGCCAAGTCATCGGCGCGGCGCCGGGCGTGCGCACCATGGCGACGATGAATGCACTGATGCTCGAGGAGCACAACCTGTTCATCACCGACACCTTCATCAACGAAGAGCCGAGCGCCGAGGAGCTGGCCGACATTGCCCGCATGGCGGCCGAGGAGGTCCGGCGTTTCGGGGTCCCGCCGAAGGTGGCGTTCCTGTCGCACTCCATGTTCGGCACGTCGAGCCGGCCGTCGGCCCAGCGTGTGCGCGCCGCCCGGAACCTCTTCGTGCAGCGCTCGCCCGGCATCGAGTGCGAGGGCGAAATGCACGGGGATGCCGCCTTGTCCGAGAAGATTCGCCGAGCCATGCTGCCCGACTCGACGCTGACCGGTGCGGCCAACCTGCTGGTGATGCCCAACATCGATGCCGCGAACATTCTGTTCAACGTCCTGAAGGTGACGGCCGGGCAGAATGTGACCGTCGGCCCGATCCTGCTCGGCGCGGCCAAGCCGGTGCACATCCTGACGCCGTCGGCCTCGATGCGCCGGATCGTGAACATGACCGCGCTGGCCGTGGCGGATGCCGCGGCGCTCAAGGGGCTTCACCGCCGCGCGTCACAGGGCTGATGACGTCCGGGGCACATAATGCCCCGATCCTGCGGCACCGCTCGGGACAGGTCCGATCGGTGCTTCGCTGCCTTGCTGTCCCTGCCACCCGGAGTTCGCCCAGATGCCTCGTCACACCAAGATCGTTGCCACCCTCGGCCCGGCCTCGTCCGATCCGGTCATCCTGGAGCGCATGCTGCGCGTGGGTGTGGACGTGGTCCGGCTCAACTTCAGCCACGGCACGGCGCAGGACCACATCGACCGCGCCAACCTCGTGCGTGAGGTGTCCAAGAAGGTCGGCAAGCCGGTGGCGATCATGGCCGACCTGCAGGGCCCCAAGATCCGCGTTGGCAAGTTTGCCGAGGGCAAGGTCATGCTGGAAGCCGGCCATCCCTTTGTGCTGGACGCCGGCCGGACCGTGCCCGGTGACATCCAGGGGGTGGGCCTGGACTACAAGGAACTGCCGCGCGACGTGAAGCCGGGCGACACGCTGCTGCTCAACGATGGCCTGATCGTGCTGACGGTCGAGTCCGTGCGTGGCGAGCAGGTGCACACGGTCGTGAAGATCGGCGGTGAGCTGTCCAACAACAAGGGCATCAACAAGCAGGGCGGTGGCCTGACCGCTCCGGCCCTGACCGGCAAGGACATGGAAGACATCAAGACCGCGATGTCCTTCCAGTGCGAATACCTGGCCGTGAGTTTTCCGAAGAACGCCACCGACATGGAAATGGCCCGCCAGCTGGCCAACGTGGCCGGTGAGCCGTGGCGCCACAAGCCTGGCCTGATCGCCAAGATCGAGCGCACGGAAGCGCTGGGTCATCTGGAGGCCATCCTCAAGGCCAGCGATGGCATCATGGTGGCGCGTGGCGATCTGGCCGTGGAAGTGGGCAACGCGGCCGTGCCGGCGCTGCAAAAGAAGATGATCCGCATGGCCCGCGAGCACGACAAGGTCGTGATCACCGCCACGCAGATGATGGAGTCCATGATCCATGCCCCGGTGCCCACCCGTGCCGAGGTCAGCGACGTGGCCAACGCCGTGCTGGATGGCACCGATGCCGTGATGCTCAGCGCCGAGACGGCGGCCGGCAAGTATCCGGTCGAGACCGTCGAGCAGATGGTCGCCATCTGTTCGGCCGCCGAGGGCGCCGAAGAAGTCAAGCTCGACGCCGACTTCACCAACAAGACCTTCGCCCGGATCGACCAGGCCATCGCGATGGGCGCGCTGTTCACGGCGCACCACCTGGGTTGCAAGGCCATCGTGGCGTTGACGGAGTCGGGTTCGACTGCACTTTGGATGAGCCGTTACAAGATCCACGTGCCCATCTTCGCGCTCACGCCGCACCAACTGATCGAGCGGCGCATGGCTCTGTATCGCAACGTGCGGCCCCTGATGATGCCGACCCTGGATCACCAGGACGAAGCGTTCGCGCGCGCCGAGGCCATCCTCGTCGAGCGGGGCGTCCTGCGCGTGGGGGATACCTACGCGATCACTTGTGGCGACGCCATGGGGCGCCACGGGGGCACGAACATGCTCAAGGTCTGCCGCGTCGAGGCCTGAGCGCCACACTCGAACCGAGAAGTGTTGCCGCGAGGTCCCCGGAACGGGGGCGACGCGGTGATGCCGGCTGGTGTGCAAGCCAGGGGCGTCCTAAAATCAGCAGGTTACAAAGCGGTTTCAAGCCGCTGTCCTGCGACCGGTTCCATTTCACTTTTGTTCGAGGATCACCATGGCTCTTGTCTCGATGCGTCAACTGCTGGACCACGCCGCTGAAAACGGCTACGGCATTCCGGCCTTCAACGTCAACAACCTCGAGCAGGTCCAGGCCGTGATGGCCGCCGCCGATGCCGTCGGCGCGCCGGTGATCCTGCAGGCTTCGGCCGGTGCTCGCAAGTACGCGGGCGAGCCCTTCATCAAGCACCTGATCCAGGCCGCCGCCGAGATGTACCCGCACGTGCCTCTGGTCATGCACCAGGACCACGGCACCAGCCCGGCCATCTGCGCCGGCGCTCTGGAACTGGGTTTCGGCTCCGTCATGATGGACGGTTCGTTGAAGTCCGACGGCAAGACCCCCGCCGACTTCGCCTACAACGTCGACGTGACCCAGCAGGTCGTGGCCATGGCCCACAAGATCGGCGCCACGGTGGAAGGCGAACTGGGCTGCCTGGGCAACCTGGAAACCGGTGACGCCGGCGAAGAAGATGGCATCGGCGCCGAAGGCAAGCTGGACCACAGCCAGATGCTGACCGACCCTGAAGAAGCTGCCCGCTTCGTGCAGGAAACCCAGCTGGACGCCCTGGCCATCGCCATCGGCACCAGCCACGGTGCCTACAAGTTCAGCCGCCCGCCCACCGGCGACATCCTGGCCATCAGCCGCGTCAAGGAAATCCACGCCCGCATCCCCAAC
>CAYYCN010000238.1:0-3817 GCA_964470355.1 uncultured Sphaerotilus sp. | reverse complement strand
AAAATCTGAGGCCCGTTGACCTCGTCTTCCTCGTACACCACGGTGTAGGGAAAGCGGTCGAAATGGTAGACGCGAAGGTCCTCGTCACCATGCGCCCCAAGGCCTTGGTTTTCAACCAGCAGATCCCGCACGCGCTCGAACTCGGCCAGAAAGGCCAGCGCAATCATCTGGCTGGCGTGGGTGGCGTAGTAGACCGCCGCGTCGCCGAGCTCTGCCTCGGCTTCGGGGTGGATCGACCAGCTCACGCGATCCGGGCCCGGATACGCGCCAGCGCTTCATCGCCAGGAATCATCACCACTTGTCCGCTTCGCACTTCTTCGCGTCGGCGGAGGGCGAGGCCCATCCAGGCCTTCTGCGCGCTGGATTGCGGCTCGAAACTGGCGATCAACAGCTCCAGGATGCGGGCACGCTCCTCGGCCGGGAGTCCAAGGACTTCCGCTGCCAAGTCATGGGTGGGAGTGGTCATGAAGCCTCCGAGTTCGCGTCTATGCACAAGGATGCCACACCTGCGGAAATCCGACTTCACGCTCCTTTGAGGGAGCCCGTCCGGCTGAGGGCACGGCCTTCAGACCTCCACCTTGTAGCCCAACGCCAACTCATCCCCCGACACCCCGCGGATGCCCCAGTTCGCCCGGGGCGTCTCGAAGATCGTGATCTCCACATCCTGCGGGGCGATGCCGCAGCGCTGCTCGATGTGCGCGTACAGCTTGCGGATCAGCTCCCGCTTGGCGTCGGGCGAGCGCCCCTCGAACATCGAAATCTCGATGACCGTGTAGTGCCGCGAGCGATCAGCCGGCTGGATGAAATCCTCCGGCTCCAGCGGGATGAAGCGGTGAAAGCGCTTGTCGGGCGGGAAATTCAGCGCCTCGACCACGGCCGCGTGTATGGCGTCGGACAGCGCCGTGCGGTGCACCTGCAGCGACTCGCGGTGACCGTAGATCTTCACACTGCCCCCTCAGACCGCACCGAAGGGGGATGGCAAGCGACCATTCGATCGTTGAACACTCACGAGGCTCGACTTGCGACTGCGGCCCGCCGGCCACTTCCGCTCTCCAATTGATGTGGATACATTAATACCGTGCGCTTCACCTTCGATCCCGCCAAGAGCGCACGCAACGTGACCGAACGCGGCCTCGCGTTCGACTTGGCCGAGGAATTCGACTGGAGCACCGCGCTGATCGCGGAAGACACTCGCATGGCCTACCCGGAACGTCGCTACCAGGCGCTGGGTCTGATTGAAGAGCACCTGCACATGCTGGTGTTCACCCCGCGCGACGGCGCCGTGCACGTGATCAGTCTGCGCCGTGCCAACCAGCGTGAGAGGAGCCGATATGTCACGAAGCAAGCCCAATCCTGAGTTGATCGACCCCGACGCCCCCGAGGCCGCCGACGAGTGGTTCGCCAAGGCACGCCCGGCCAAAGAGGTACTGCCCGGCTTGCTGGGCGATGCTCCGGCAAAGGAGCTGCTCAAGCCCAGGCGGGGTCGCCCTCCCTCGGCCGCCCCCAAGGAGCACGTCAACATCCGGCTGGACGCCGACATCGTGGCGTCTTTCCGGCGCACCGGTGACGGATGGCAGACCCGGCTGAACAATGCGCTGCGGGAATGGCTGCGGGCGCACCCGACCTGAATCGGAACATCAGGTTCTTGCTCGTGCGGAAAGAGCACCATCAGGCGGCCTGAAATCCCGGCCCGACCTCACCCAAAGAAGCACCCATACCGATCCTCCTTCACGAGATCGAAGCACCCCTGCACCGACGCCGCCAACGGGGGATCGCACGCGCGCCGTCGCCAAGTGCGTTGAAGGCCATGGCGAGGTCAGACAGAAAACAGCTGCTGCGCGAGCGCCTTGGCCTTGGCCAGCCCCTCCGGCGTCAGATGCACCGACTCCGCCCGGCCGCGCGGATCGCTGATCAAGCCCTGCTCGGCCAGCGACTCCATGACGGAGAAATCCAGCCGCTTCCAGACCCGGCCGTTGTCGAACTCGAAGACGCCGAGGAGTGCGAGGACGGCGTCTTCGATTTTCTGGGGGTTGTACATGCCGCAGTCATCCAAGTGAGATAACAGACAACATTATTACGCAGCATACCGTGGACCGAGGGGTTAAACCTCGCTGTTTTCATAGTACTTTCTGATGAGATGGTGACTCCATTGAACAGCTTCGTTCTCGCGAATGCCATCATCAACGAAAGCCTGCAAGTCCGACTGCAATCGCTGTACCGGGTTTTCTGAGAAGAACCGGCTTGCACGTCCACTGGCGACCTCAAAATCGCTCGCTTTATCACCCTCAAGAGCCATAAGCGAAGGTGTTGCTTTATTGTGGACAACAAGGTTTCGGATGGCCTTGCACTGAAGCGCAGCGTTTCGCATACGCTCAGGAACAGTAACCTCAACGAGAGGCAACATGATGTCCAGCTTCGTGTCAAAGTCGGCGCCGCGAAGCGCCTCAGTTATCGATTTTGAACTGAAACCACGAATCCGAAGATGAATCCGCAGTAGCGTGTTGACCTCACCTTCCATCAATGTGAAGAGAAGAACAATACCGGACTTTGCTTCACCAACCTCAATGCAGTGGGACACCAGGCGCATCTCTTCGTCGAGGCGAGTGACATGGAATTCGTACGCGTTCTCTCGTGACTCCCCGATCTCTTTGAGCGCCAGAAAGAACTGCTCGCGGGTAGTGGTCTCTGGATTTATGAGACCCGCGTGAATCATCCGTGCGAGCGGATAGGTAACCGCCGCGTAGACGATCTCTGTCTGTTCATTGCGTGAGACAAATTCTACTACGTTGTCAGATGGCATTTGCGAGGCTTAACGAATTCACCGGCCTGCGCGGCTTTTCGCGCGGGGTCGACTCTAGCGAAGGGCTAGCGTTGCGTTAGTCGCTACCGCCATGCAATGCCAATCTTCCAACCGGTGGCAGATACGGTGGGGATGAGAACAGCCTCGGCGCTCTTGCGAGCAGCCTCGATTAGTTCTGGCTTCGCGCAACTTGCTTCAATGTCGCTCTGCCCCTTCTGAAGTGCGAGATTAATTGCCTTTGTCTGCTCTGCGGTTCCAGGTATCAAAGCGATAAATCCGCTGGTACTTGCCTCGTAGAAGGACGATCCGCCCGTCTTCGGATCGTGATTTAGTCGGGCCGAAATTACCATCGGATGAGGCACGACCAGCGTCGCTGTTTTGGTGCCGGTATTAGATTGCTCATACTTGGCCAACTTGAGGTTGGTTCCGATAAAGCATTCTCCTCGTGCGATTAGCAGCACACGCGAGCCGCCGAATCGAAGCTCCCATTGGGTCCACGGAATGTCTTGAGTAACCCGCTGGTTGAACTCGATGACGTTCGCGTAGTTCACTTTCAATGACACCAAGGACCCCATCTCTTCGACGCTGACCAACGGTGGCGGGGGAGGGGGTTGTTCCTTCTCAGGCTTTAGCTTCCATGCTGCTAGGGCAGCGAGAACCGCGACCAGAATCAGAGCAAATTTGTTGTTCATGTAAGAGGACTTGATGGGAGGTTGAGGCTGGAATCTGGGGTCTAACGAATTCACCGGCCGCCGGAGGCTCCGCTTGAGCGAATACGAAGGGACTTCCCGCAATCCCTGACAGCGTCGATGCGCCAAGATTGATGTGTCGAAGTCAATCTGCAAAGGGAAAGGGGAAGTCCCATGAAAGAGGCTACACCGTCTTTGGTTGCTCGTGTAGGCGTGGATCTGTCCAAGCGTGTCTATCAAGTCCATGCCGTAGATCGCAGCGGACGCGTCTTGGTCGGCCCTGCGAATTTCATCTGATGCGCATTTGAAGCTGATCGGCCGAGTGCGC
>CAYYCN010000237.1:0-3840 GCA_964470355.1 uncultured Sphaerotilus sp. | reverse complement strand
ATCATGTCCGTCGTGATGCGCGCGCCTTTGAGGCGGTCGCCGGCCGGCGCCTTGGCGACGATGTAGCCGTGCTCGACGACGATCTCGGCGCCCATGGCCTGCAGGCCCTTGATGTGCTGATCCACCGGACGCGAGCCGATGGCGCAGCCGCCAGGCAGCGAGACCTTGGCGTGGCCGAAGCGGGCCAGCAGCGGCCCCAGCACCAGGATGGACGCGCGCATGGTGCGCACCAGTTCGTACGGCGCCTCGGTGGAATTCACCGTGCCGGCATTGATGACGACCTCATCGGTGCGCGACTCGCTGCGCGCCGCCTCGGCGCCCAGGTGGCGCAGCACCTTCAGTGTGGTGGCGACGTCCTGCAGGCGCGGCACGTTGACCAGCGCGACGGGTTCGGCGCACAGCAGCGCGGCGCAGAGTTCAGGCAGCGCGGCGTTCTTGGCACCGGAAATGACGACTTCGCCTTGGAGGGCGCGTCCGCCGCGGATCTGGAGTGTGTCCATGGTGGGGGCAGTGCTTGCCCGCGTTCAGGCCCTGGCCGAGGAGGGAGTGAACACCGCGACTTCGCCGCCCCACCCGCTCGCCGCAGCCTGTGCGGCCTCGCGGGTCAGTGGTGGGGTTTGGAGGTGGGAGTACCGGATGCGGCTTCGGCAGCCCACTCGGCGGGGGTCAGGGTCTTCATCGACAGGGCGTGGATTTCGGCCCGCATTCTATCGCCCAGGGCGGCGTAGACGGCCTGGTGGCGACGCACACGCAGCTTGCCCTCGAATTCCTTGGAAACGATGGTTGCGAAGAAGTGCTCGCCGTCACCCTCGACCTCGAGGTGCTCGCAAGCCAAGCCGGCCGCGATGTAATCGCGCACTTGGGTGGGGGTGGGATGTGCCATGGTTGCCGATTGTAGGGAGGAAGCCAGGCCCGCACCGGAGTCGGGATTGCGGGCATTGCCGAACGCATGCACGCCTGGACAGAAGGACTTGGCCAAGCGACCCCCACCCTGACCTCCCACACGGCAGGCTGGGGCCTGTCGTCGCGGGCAGGGCCCGGTCAGTGCCTCAGCTTGTAGCCGCGGCGCAGCAGCACCAGCGCCAGGGCCGATACGCCCACGAAGCTGCCCCCCACCACCGCCAGGCTCAGCCAGGGCGACACGTCGCTCACCCCAAAGAATCCGCGCCGGAACCCGTCGATCATGTAGAAGAACGGGTTGAGGTGACTGATCGTCTGCCACACCGGCGGCAGGCCGTGCACCGAATAAAACACGCCCGACAAGAAGGTCATGGGCATGATCACGAAGTTCTGGAACGCCGCGAGCTGGTCGAATTTTTCGGCCCACAGGCCGGCGATCAGGCCCAGCGTGCCCAGCATGCCCGCCCCCAGCAGCCCGAACGCCAGCACCCAGCCTGGCGCGGCCACCGGCAGGGGAGCCAACCAGATGGTCACGCCCAGCACGCCCAGGCCCACCACCAGGCCCCGGACCATGGCCGCACCCACATAGGCTGAATACCAGGCCCAGTGCGACAGCGGCGCCATCAGCAGGAACACGACGTTGCCCGTGATCTTGCTCTGGATGAGGCTTGAGGAGGTGTTGGCGAACGCGTTCTGCAGCACGCTCATCATCACCAGGCCGGGGATCAGGAAACTGGTGTAGCCGACCTGGTCGTAGACCTTGACGTGGTCTTCCAGCACATGGCCAAAAATCAGCAGGTAAAGCACGGCCGTCAGCACAGGGGCGGCCACCGTCTGGAAACTCACCTTCCAGAACCGCAGCACCTCCTTGTAGAACAAGGTGCCCGCACCGGAGAAGCGGGTGTGGGCGACTTCGCGGGGTGCGTGCGGGATCATGCCGTCACCTCCTGCCCATCCGGACGCACGGCCGGCGCCGGCGCTGCCAGGGTGCCCTGCATGATGGCCAGGAAGATGTCCTCCAGATCGGCCCGGCCGATCTCCAGGTCTTCGACACGCACACCGGCCGCCCGCAAAGTGGCCAGCACCTGCTCGATTTCGGCGGCATCGTGGGCGCTGACCTGCACCATGCGACCGGTCACGCGGCTCTGCGCAGACAGCGAGGCCGGCAGCACATCGTCCGTCTTGAAGCGCAGCATGGTTCCGCCGGCGCTCGCCAGCAGGTGGGCGGTGCGGTCCAGCGCCACGATGCGGCCTTGTTTGAGCATGGCAATGCGCCCGCACAGCGCCTCGGCCTCTTCCAGGTAGTGGGTGGTCAACAGCACGGTGTGGCCCTGCTTGTTGAGCTGGGCCACGAACTTCCACAAGGTCTGACGCAGTTCCACATCCACCCCGGCGGTGGGCTCGTCGAGCACGATCACCGGCGGGCGGTGCACCAGCGCCTGCGCCACCAGCACCCGGCGCTTCATGCCGCCCGAGAGCTGGCGCATGTTGGCACCGGCCTTGTCGGCCAGGCCCAGGCCTTCGAGCAATTCGTCGATCCAGGCGTCGTTGTGGCGGACGCCGAAATAGCCGCTCTGGATGCGCAGCGTCTCGCGCACGCTGAAAAACGGGTCGAAGACCAGCTCCTGCGGCACGACGCCCAGCGCGTGCCGCGCCTGGGCGTAGTCGGTGACCACATCGTGACCCATCACGCGGACCGTACCGCTGCTGGCACGGGCCAGGCCAGCCAGGATGCTGATCAGGGTCGTCTTGCCCGCACCGTTGGGTCCGAGCAGGCCGAAGAATTCACCGGGCTGGATCTCGAAGTTCACCTCGGTGAGGGCTTGCAGCGGCCCGCGCGGCGTCTGGAACGTCTTGCCGACGCGCTGGAAAGAGAGTGCAGGAGTCATCGAGGAAATTGTAGGCAACCCCCGATGTTCGCGTTCATCCCTGCCAAGTTCCATGACACTCACAACCGATTGAGCTCAAACGCAAGCGTGTTCCTGGTGCGACGAAGATCACCTTCTGAATTTGACTGGAGTCAATGCAGACATCGATCCGGGCAACGGTGCCTCCCTCCTGTGAGATCCCGCTACCGACAATCACCCCAGTACCGCAAAGTAGCGGCACCAACGTGCTGTTGCACTGGATCTGACCGGTCCGCTGCCCCTCGTTTCCCCGCCTCCGGAGATGCGCTTCTTGCGCCTGCAATCAACCCGCTTCGCTCGGATGGCCTGTTGGCTGATCCTGGTCGCCGCGCTGTTGCCGACAGTGGAACGCACGTGGCAGGCGGGTGGGAGAACCTCTGACTTCGGATGGCAAGAGATCTGCTTCACGGCCCATGCCAACGATGCGGACGCCGATCAGGGTGCGCGAGGGACTTCACCGCTGGGCCTGAACGGATCGGCGCACTGCGTCCTGTGTGTTCTGCCGGCCCTGTCTGATGATCGCCCCCCATTGCGCCCACAGGCTGACTTTGCACCGGCCCCGCTGAGGCTGGCCCTGGCCCGCACCGAGCGGATGCACCCACATCCGGCTCCGGTCTGGCGCCCGGAATCTCCGAGGGCGCCCCCGTCACGCTCTGCTGACGGCACCTCGCCTCACCGCCTGTCACTGACCACCCCGCCGCCCCTGACGTTCAGGCATGCGCGGACATGACCTTGCATTCCTGCCTGCCGATGGTGGAGCCCGGATTCCCGTGCCGCTCCCCGTCCTGTTCCATTTCCGAAGAATTTGCTGGAGAAATCCATGAAACGCGCTCGCACAACCCCTTCCTCGCGCCCGACAGGCCATTCGCACGCCCCTGCCGTGCGCCGCTCGGTGGACGTCATCCTGATGGCGGCACTGCTTGCCGCCCGAGTGGCTTCGGCTCAGCAGGCCCTTGCAGACGCCGACAAGACCCGGTCTAAGAGCGGCTAACAAAACGCTGTCATCGCCGAGGATCAGAAAAGCGTTGAACCG
>CAYYCN010000236.1:0-3850 GCA_964470355.1 uncultured Sphaerotilus sp. | reverse complement strand
CCTGAAGTACAAGGACCGCGTGAGCGGTGCCGAGCACACGCTCGTTCTGGCGGGCGTGTTCGTGCAGATCGGCCTGGTGCCCAACACCGAGTTCCTCAAGGGCACGGTGGAGATGAGCAAGTTTGGCGAGATCATCATCGATGCCAAGTGCCACACCAGCGTGCCGGGGGTGTACGCCGCCGGCGACGTGACGACGGTGCCCTACAAGCAGATCATCATCGCCACGGGTGAAGGCGCGAAGGCGGCCCTGAGCGCATTCGACCACCTGATCCGCACGCCTGCGCTCTCGGCCTGAGGGGGCGTCGGGCCAGGGATTCAGTCCTGGCCCGGTCCTGGGGTCGGGGCGGCGAGTGCGGCGCGCCGATCCGGGAGGATTCTCATGATGGCGCTGCGCTGGTCGGAGGTCATCTTCGACCAGTTCACGATTTCGTCGAGCGTGCGCGTGCAGCCGATGCAGTGGCGCCGTTCCGCATCCAGGCCACACCGCCCGACGCAGGGGCTGGCGATGGGGGCCGGATCCGGCGTTGGAGCAGGGGATTCCGTCATGGGGCGACCGGGGCGAGGGTGACATCGAGCACCGGGGCGTCGCCCAACCAACCCGACAGCAGTGCGGGCGCGAGTGCAAAGACGGCGTTCGGGTGCCCGGCCGCTGCCCAGATGAGCTCGAACCGGAGCAGTTCCCGATCCACAAGAACCACCGGGGTTTCAACGTGCGCCACGGGGGAGACCCCGCCGATCGAGAAACCGGTCTTGGACTTGATGAACTTGGCATCCGCACGTCCGAGCCTGCCCACCTGTGCCGCGACCTTGCTTTCGTCCACGCGCCGGTCGCCCGAGGTGACGACCAGCACGGTGCGGTCGTCTTCTTCGCGTCGGAACATCACGCTCTTGGCGATCTGTCCGATGTCCACGCCGAGCGCCTGCGCGGCGTCCTGGGCCGTGCGTGCGGGCTGGGTGAGCCAAACCGGGGCGTGGACGTGCCCGAGCCGGTGCAGTTCGTGGCACACGCGGGTCACCGCCGCGGGGATGTCGGCGGCGGGAAGGTCGGCAATGGGGACTGCGCAGGTCGGATGCATGAACGGGATCGGCTGGAAAAACGGGGTGTCGTGTACATTTTGTAACCATGGACCCGGGTCCGGCCCATGCTTGCTTGCCACGACATGTTGATGCCCAATTTTCACCTCGCGATCGCCAAGCCGGTGCGCCAAGCGCGACCGACGCGTGTCGTGCTGGATGCGGCGGTGGTCATCTCGGCACTGATGTTTGGTGGGGGGCCCACCGCCGATCTGCGTCGGGCGTGGCAGGGCGGATATTTCCGCCCGCTGGTGAGCGAAGACACGATGCGTGACTTGCATGCCCACTTGGCCACCCCTCAGTTGGGATTCTCACGCTGGGATCAACGCCAACTGCTCAACGATTTTTTGCCGCACACCGTGCACGTGCCGGTCCCGGTCGTCGATGGGGTCGAGGATCCCCCGCGTGCCTTGGCCTATGGGCGCCTGGCCATGGTGGGCCGGGCGCATGCCTGGGTGTCCGCGGACCCCGAAATCCTGTCGATGCAGTCGGACCGGCTGTGCCCCACCTACTCCATTGACACGTTTGTGCGGGTGCTGTGCCAGACGGAGGGGCAGGATCCCGCCTCGCCGGACGTGAGCCGCCTGCAGGTTTTCGGTTGACGTGGCGTCTGTCCTGCGGCGCGGGGACGCGCCGCAGAGAGATCAGGCTTCGTCCGGAGCGGTTTTGGCGCGCTTGGCCGCGACCTTCTTGGCCGGCACCTTGGCGGCGCGGGGCTCGAACTCAAAGCTGACCTTGCCCTCCTTCTTGTCGTAGACCAGGAAGGCCTTGAACTTGCGCTTGGTCTTGTTCGACACGAAGCCGTCGAGCAGGTCCGTCTTGCCCGAGGTCAGCAGCTTGCCCATCTGCTCGTGCGTGACCGGCTGCTGCAGGATGATCTGGCCCGTCTTGAAATCGCACGGGGGTTTGGCGCCCACCGCGTGTTCGCACAGGTAGTTCGTGCCGTGCTCGAAGACCTGGCCCTGGCATTTGGGGCAATGTCCCAGACTTTGCTGTGCGCTGAAATCGACCGGTTCTCCCGCAGCGTCGTCCTTCTTGGCGTCTTCGCCGAAGTCGAACTCGAGCTTCCAGTTGCTGATTTCTTCGTCGCGCACCAGCTTGAGCTCGGCCGTGAAAGGCCAGCCGGCCTTGGAGCGGAAGCCTTCGAGCGGTCCGATCTGGTGGTCGCGCAGCAGGGCTTCGGCCTCGTGCAGCTCGAACGCGCGGCCGCCGGGGATCTTGCCGATCGAGAAGCCGCAGCCGGTGCCCTGCCCGTCCGTGCCGGTGCAGGCGAAGCGGCGGTAGTTCTCTTTGACCACGCCGCCGCAGTTCGGGCACGGTGCCGACAGCGTCGCGTAATCCCCGGGAATGGTGTCGCGGTCGTATTCCTTGGCCTTGGTCACCACGCGGCGCGCCATGTCGGCGATGCCGGCCATGAAGTCCTCGCGGCTGAGCTGGCCCTTTTCGATCTGCGAGAGCTGGTACTCCCACTGGCCGGTCAGCTCGGGCTTGGTCAGGTCTTCGACGGCCAGACCGCGCAGCAGCGTCATCAGCTGGAAGGCCTTGGCCGTGGGAATGAGGTCGCGGCCGTCACGCAGGATGTATTTCTCGGTGATCAGGCCTTCGATGATGGCTGCGCGCGTGGCGGGTGTGCCCAGGCCCTTCTCCTGCATGGCGGCCTTGAGCTCCTCGTCGTCGATGAGCTTGCCCGCGCCTTCCATGGCCGAGAGCAGCGTGGCTTCGTTGTAGCGGGCCGGCGGCTTGGTCTTGAGCGCGGCGAGGCGCAGTTCTTCCGTCGAGACCGACTCACCCGGCTTCACCGGCACGAGGTTGGCGTCGTCACCCTGCGCTTCCTTGCCGTAGACGGCCAGCCATCCGGGATTGACCAGCACCTTGCCGTTGGTCTGGAAGCTTGCGGTGGCCCCCATGCCCGCCGGCAGGGCCGGCGACGGCTGCACCGGCACTTCGGTGATGCGGGTCGTGACCATGAACTCGGCGCTCGGGTAGAACACCGCGATGAAGCGCTTGACCACCAGGTCGTAGAGCTTGGCCTCGATCTCGCTCAGGCTCTTGGGCGCCTGCAGGGTCGGGATGATGGCGAAGTGGTCCGAGATCTTGCTGTTGTCGAAGATGCGCTTGCTGGGCTTGACGTAGCCGTCCTTGAGCGCCTTGCGGGCATGCCCCGACAGTTCGCGCAGGGGGCCGGGCATGTCTTCGCCGGCGATCATCTCCAGCGTCTGCTTGGCCACGCCGACGTAGTCCTCGGGCAGTGCGCGGGCGTCGGTCCGGGGATAGGTCAGGACCTTGTGTTTTTCGTACAGCGCCTGGGCCAGCGACAGCGTGGTCTTGGCCGAGAAGCCGAAACGCGAGTTGGCCTCGCGCTGCAGCGTGGTCAGGTCGTACAGCAGCGGGCTGGCCTGGGTGCTGGGCTTGGCCTCCTCGCGCACCGTGCCGGTCCGGCCGCGCACGGCGTCGGCGATGGCGTTCGCTTCGGACTCGTTCCACAGGCGGTCGGCGCGGCGCTCGGCGTCGTCGTTTTTCTTGAAGGCGGGGTCGAACCACTTGCCCTCGTACAGGCCGGCCTGGGCGCCGAAATCGGCGCGCACTTCCCAGTAGGGGCGGCTGACGTGCTTGCGGATCTTTTCCTCGCGCTCCACGACGATGGACAGCGTCGGCGTCTGCACCCGACCGACGGTGGTCAGGAAAAAGCCGCCGTCGCGCGAGTTGAATGCCGTCATTGCGCGCGTGCCGTTGATGCCCACCAGCCAGTCGGCCTCGGAGCGGCTGCGCGCGGCGT
>CAYYCN010000235.1:0-3917 GCA_964470355.1 uncultured Sphaerotilus sp. | reverse complement strand
CCGCCCATCTCGGTGACGGCGGTCATGTTGCGCAGGTGGGCCAGGTTGAAGGGCGTCTCGCGCACCATCAGGATCAGGCGGCGACGCTCCTTGAGTGTGACGTCGGCTGCGCGGGTGAGCAGGTTGTCACCGAAGCCGTGGGCGACGGCGGCCAGTGTTTTCATCGAGCACGGGGCGATCACCATGGCGGTGGTCTCGAAGCTGCCGCTGGCGATGCAGGCACCGACTTCGCCCGGTGCGTGGGCGTGGTCGGCCAGGGCTTCGAGTTCACGCCGGTCCATGCCCAGCTCGTGGTGCACGTTGAGCACGCCGGCCGAGGTGACCACCAGATGGGTCTCGACCCCGCCCACCGCGCGGCAGCGCTGCAGCAACCGCACGCCGTAGAGGGCGCCTGACGCCCCCGTGAGGCCGATGATGAGCCGCTGGGGGCGCGGCGCGGGGGCGTGCTTCAAGATCAGGCCTTGGGAGCCAGCATCTGCTGCAGTTCGCCTGCCTGGTACATCTCGGTCATGATGTCCGAGCCACCGACGAACTCGCCGCCGATGTACAGCTGAGGAATGGTCGGCCAGTTGGCGTATTCCTTGATGCCTTGGCGGATCTCTTCGTCTTCCAGCACGTTGACGGTCTTGAGTTCGGTGACGCCGCAGGCCTTGAGGATCTGCACGGCGCGGCCGGAGAAGCCGCACATCGGGAACTGCGCGGTGCCCTTCATGAAAAGGACGACGGGGCTGCCTTTGACGATCTGGTCGATGCGCTCTTGGGTGGTGCTCATGGATGGTGGCCCGAGGCCGGTTTCAAGGAAAGATGAAATGATGCGCCAGGGTGGGGCATCCAACCCGCCGTTTATACGGCAAAGGCGTGTGCCCGGCGGGCGATGGGGGCAAGTCCGGGTGATTTGGTGAGGCGCCTCAGGTGCTCAATGTCGCCCCGGTGCAGCGCCGATGGCCGGCCAGGTCTTCGCGGTGCTGTGGCGTGTGCCACCTGCGAGCGCGAAACAATGTGGCCACCGCATCGGCCTGATCGTGGCCGTGCTCCAGCAGCAGCCGGCCGCCGGGTTTCAGGTGCGCGGGCGCCACATTCACCAGTTCCCGCAGGTCATCCAGGCCGTCGGGGCCGGAGGTCAGGGCCATGCGAGGTTCGAACTTCAGCGCGGGCAGATGGGGGTCGCCTTCGGCGATGTAGGGCGGGTTGCTGACGATGAAATCGAAGCGCTCGCACGCCACCGGGTCCATCCAGTGGCCTTGGCGCCAGTCGACCGACAGGCCCAGCTTCTCTCCGTTGCGGCGGGCCTGGGCCAGGGCGTCCTCGCTCAGGTCGACGGCCACGACTTCGGCGAGCGGGCGCCGGTGCTTGATGGCCAGCGCGATGGCGCCGCTGCCGGTGCCCAGGTCCAGCACACGGGCGGGGTGGTCGGCAGGCAACAACTCCAGCAGCCAGTCCACCAGCGTCTCGGTGTCGGGGCGGGGGTCGAGCACGGCGGGACTGACGTCGAGCATCAGGCCGTGGAACGCGTGCTGGCCGGTGATGTAGGCCACCGGCTCGCCAGCGGCGCGGCGGGTCAGGCGCTCGCACCAGGCGGCGGTCTGCGAGTCGTCAAGTACAGCGTCGTCGTGGCAGATCATCCACGCGCGGTCACGCTGCAGCAGGTGGCCGAGCAGGACCTGGGCGTCGGTGCGGTCCACGCCCAGGGGGCGGGCCTGCTGCAAGGCCTGGGCGACGGTGAGTCGAGTGGGAGCCGTCATGACTGCCCTCTTCGCAGACGCGCTGCGCCGCCGGTGAGGGGGGATGGGTGGGTCACGAGGCGGCCTCCAGTTCGGCCAACTGCTCAGCGGCACGGGCGGCGCGCAGGGCCTGCAGGACCTCGTCCAGGTCGCCGTCCATCACCGCGCCCAGTTTGTAGAGCGTCAGGTTGATGCGGTGGTCGGTGAGGCGGCCCTGCGGGAAGTTGTAGGTGCGGATGCGGTCGCTGCGGTCGCCGGAGCCGATCAGGCTCTTGCGGGCGGCAGCGTCCTTGGCCTGGCGCTCCAGGCGGTCCTTGTCGCGCAGGCGGGCAGCCAGCACGGCCAGGGCCTTGGCCTTGTTGCGGTGCTGGCTGCGGTCGTCCTGGCATTCGGCGACCAAGCCGGTGGGAAGGTGCGTGACGCGCACGGCGGAGTCGGTCTTGTTGATGTGCTGGCCGCCGGCGCCGCTGGCGCGGTAGGTGTCGATGCGCAGCTCGGCCGGGTTGAGGGTGACCTCTTCGGCCTCGTCGGGTTCGGGCAGCACCGCCACGGTGCAGGCGCTGGTGTGGATGCGGCCTTGGGTCTCGGTCTGGGGCACGCGCTGCACGCGGTGGCCGCCGGACTCGAACTTCAGGGCCTCGTACACGGCGTCGCCCTCGATGCGCACCACGACTTCCTTGTATCCACCGAGATCGGATTCGCTGGCGGACATGATCTCGGTCTTCCAGCCCTGGCGCTCGGCGTGGCGCAGGTACATGCGCGCCAAGTCGGCAGCGAACAGGGCGGATTCGTCCCCACCGGTGCCGGCGCGGATTTCAAGGAAGGCGTTTCGGTCGTCGTCCGGATCGCGAGGGAGCAGGGCGGTCTGGAGTTCGGTGTCCAGGCGCTCCAGTTCGGCCTGGTTGTGGGTGATCTCCTCCTTGGCGAGTTCGGCCATGTCGGGGTCGTCCAGCATCGCCTGGGCGTCCGACAGGGCCTGTTCACAGGACCGGAAGAGGTTCCAGCGCTCCATCAGCGCGGTCAAGCGGGCGTGGTCGCGGGTGAGTGTGCGCAGCGTGGTGAGGTCGCTCATCACCTGCGGGTCGGCGAGGGCGGCGTCCAGCTCGGTCAGGCGCAGGCCCTGGCGTTCAAGTTGCTGGCGGAGGAAAGGGGTCATGGACGTCGCGGTTCCGGGAGGCCGGCGGGAGCGCCGGGGAGGGCCCAGGGATCGGTCTGCGAGGACTGGGGCCGGGAGCGTGCTTTATCGAAAGTGCCTGCCGGTGTGGGGTGGGCCTGACACGATCGAGGGCCAAGGGCAGGGGTGCCCAAGGTTGCCGGCGAGCGTCGCTAGGACCGGTCGGGGTCCGCAGCGTTCGAGCCCAGGAGCGAGCGGGTACCCATGTGGGCCTCGTTGGCGGCACGGGGCACGGCCGACGCTTGACGCACCTCGCCGCGCAGGAACAGCCGGCCCACGGCTTCGGCCATCTGGCTGCGCTGCTGGGGGTCGGCGTTGTGCAGTTCGGCCAGGGCGCCGTGCAGCATCTTCTGGGTCAGGCCGCGGGCCAGCGCCTCTAGGGCCTCTTCCGGGGAAGCACCCTTGGCCAGCAGCTTGCGCGCACGGGCCATTTCGGTGGTGCGCCACTGGTCGGCCTGGGTGTTCAGGGCCTGGATCAGCGGCACGGTGGCGCGTTGGTCCAGCCAGTGCACGAAGTTCTGCACGCCGGACTCGATGATGGCCTCGGCCTGGGCGACGGCGGCCTGACGCTTTTCGCCGGCAGTCTGCACCAGTTGAGACAGGTCGTCGACGGTGTAGAGGTAGACGTCATCGAGCTGCGCGACTTCGGGTTCGATGTCGCGCGGCACGGCCAGGTCGACCATGAACATGGGACGGCGCTTGCGGGCCTTGAGCGCGCGCTCCACCGCCCCCAGGCCGATGAGCGGCAGGCTGCTGGCCGTGCACGACACCACGGCGTCGAATTCGTGCAGGCGCGAGGGCAGGTCCGACAGTCGGATCGTCTCGGCGCCGAAATGCGCGGCCAGCCGTTCACCGCGCTCGATGGTGCGGTTGGCGATGGCGATGTGGCGCGGGGCCTTGGCGGCAAAGTGCGTGGCGGCCAGCTCGATCATTTCGCCCGCACCCACAAAGAGCACACGGATCTTGCGCAGGTCCTCGAACAGCTGGGCGGCCAGGCGCACGGCGGCGGCGGCCATGCTGAT
>CAYYCN010000234.1:0-4017 GCA_964470355.1 uncultured Sphaerotilus sp. | reverse complement strand
GCCCTTGCCCTGGATGCACTTCAGGCCGGCCTCGATCACCTCCCACTTGGACGAGTCGATCATGATCGGCACGCGCGCGATCTCGGGCTCACCCGCGATCAGGTTCAGGAAGCGCACCATCGCGGCCTTGCTGTCCAGCATGGCCTCGTCCATGTTGATGTCGATGACCTGGGCGCCGTTTTCGACCTGCTGGCGCGCCACCGCCAGCGCCTTCTCGTACTCGCCCGCCAGGATCATCTTGGCGAAGACGCGGCTGCCGGTGACGTTGGTGCGCTCGCCGACGTTGACGAAGAGCGAGCCTTCGCCGATCAGCACCGGTTCCAGGCCGGACAGGCGCATCGGGGGCACGGCGGACACCGGGGTGGCCGAAGCCGGGGCGGTGGACGGGGTGGCGGCAGGATTCGTCATGGCGGTCGCGGTTCAAAGGCTCGGTCGTGGATCGGACCCGAACCCAGGCGACGGACGGACCTCACCCAGGGCGGGTGAGCGTCGTTGAATCACCAAGCCTGACGGCCGTGGGGCCGGCATCGGCCCCAGGCTGCTGCAACGCTCCTTGGAGGAGGCCGATTTTAGCGGGCCTGCCGGTGGTGTGTGTCAGGGGCTGCGGGAGGCGGTGGCACCGGCACCGACGACCTGGTCTTCCCGGTATATCCCTTCGCGGCGATCGCCGGTGGTCCAGGTCATCACGCCCGGTCCTTCCTTGAGGCCCGCGCGCCATTGACCCTCGAAGCGGTCGCCGTTTTTCCACTGGTAGCGGCCATGCCCCTCCAACTGGCCGGACTCGAAATGGCCGGTGTAGACGTCGCCGGAGGCATAGCGCATTTCTCCATCCCCGTGCGGCATTCCGTTGCGCAGCGGTCCCTGGTACAGGTTGCCGTTCGGGAATTGCAGGGTCCCGGTGCCGTGGGCTTCTCCGTGGGTCCACTGGGCGGTGCAGACCTCGCCCGTGGCCCAGGTGTAGGTGCCCGGCCCGTGCGGAAGTCCGGAGGCCACCGTCCCCTCGTAGACGTTGCCGTCGGCAAAACGCAGGCGGCCCGGTCCGTGGGGCAGGTCCTGGTGCCAGGCGCCTTGGTAGACCTGACCGTTCTGCCAGGTGAACCGACCTTGGCCCTCGCGTTGACCCCGCTGGACGTCCCCTTCGTAGACGTCGCCGTTGGACCACTCGACGCGCCCGTGACCGCTGTAGGACGCCCCGCCGCCCTCCAGGGTGAAGCGCCCCTTGAGGCGGGTCTGGTTGGCCACGACCATGTCGATCATGCCGGGGGGCGCGGACACGGCTTCTGGCGCACCGGTGCCCGTGGAGGCCTGGGACACCGTCCCCACCGGTGGGGTGGAGGCCGCGGTGGCCGTTGCAGCGCTTGTGCCGGGACCCGGTTTGGCGACAGGAACCGTGGAGGCGGGGTCGGCGGGACGTGTCGCCACCCAGGGGGTGCCGCGCTCGCGGAACAGGCCGTCGGCCTGGTTGCGGGCGATGTCCTGTGCGCTGCCCTTGCATTCGGGGATCAGTTCGCGCCAATGGGTTTCCGCGATCTGCGACTGCTTCTGGCGTTCGGCTGGGGGCAGGGCGGCCGAGCCCGAGCGGAATTTCTGCGTGACTTCGCGGGCCTTGTCGAATCGGGGGGCACACGCTTCGGCGTTGTGGGCGTCGACCTCGGTCTGGTCGCGGCGTTTGAGGGCGGTGTCTTTCATCGACCCGGAGCAGCGCTCGCTGGCGAGGTCCCAGAGGCCTTCGGACTTGTGGAACAGCACGGAGGCGTCCGCCCAGCGCCGCTCGCTCAGCGCCTGGCGGGCGAGGTCCGCCAGTGCGCCCGCGTCTCTGTGGGTCGATTCGCATTGCTCACCTGCGCCTTGGACCACCGCGAGCGAGGCCCGCATGCGCTGGCTGTCGGCGAGGTTGCGGCGGGCGCGCTCCTTGGCGCGACCGTCGCAGTGCTCGGCCGCTTGCTGCCATTGCCCGATGGATTCGTCCACGATCGCAGCCACTTGTGTGGACTCAGCTTTCTGGGCCTGAGCCTGGGCCGCTTTCATGTCGAGCGCGTTGGCGCGGTCGGTGGCGGCGTTGCAGGCGGCCGGATCGGCCTTGGACGGTGCGGCCACCACGGGAGCGGGACCGCCCGCGGCCGAGGCCGCTTGTGCGGCGACGGGCCGCTGTGTGACCTCCGGCGGTTCTCCCGCCCAGGCCGGCAGGCTCGACAGGGCCAGGGTGCAAACAGCCGATGCGAGGGGAGACCGGCACAGCAGGCGCGGCAGGCGAGAGAGCGATGTGCGGTGCGAGGGCATGATTCGAGGTTCAGCGTTGGGATTCGACGGGCAAGGTCAGCGTGGCCGCCACCAGTCCTTGGGCGTAGGGGTTGGCGGTGTCACCGGCCCACGCGTCTTCGTAGGAGAAGCCGCGTTCGGCCGATGCCAGCGGCATGGCCTGGATGTCGGCGGTGAGGCTGGCCGGTTTCAGTCCATTGAGGGCTGCGACCACGGCCGATCCCAGGCCCCGCCCTTGGGCGGTGTCGGTCAGGGCCTGAAGCCGCTCGGCGTCGAAGACGAAGGCGTTGCTGGCCCGACCGGTCTCGACCAGCTTCTGGTGCAGCGTGAAACCCGCCAAGGGGTTGGCGGACAGGGTGGGCGCGCGTTCGAAGGCCCATCGGTCGGCCCAATCGAACACGGTGGCGCCAATGCGCGCCACACCTCCGAGCGACCCCCGGTTGGCGGCGGCCTGCTGCATGGCGGACACCGCCTGTTGCTGGGCCATGCGCTGGGCGGTGTCGACCAGGGTGTCGTGCAGTTTGGCCTGCGCCAGGTCCTGGGCCTGCTTGATGAGCTGCTGCTTGACCAGTTCGGTGGCGGCACTGGCCGTCGCGCTCTGCGCCACCTCGGCGGCAGCCTGGGCCGCCATCGCCGCACCGCGCAGGCCGGTGGCGATGGTGAAAACGTTGTAGAGCGTGCCCACCACTTTGGAGCCGTAGTGGTAGGTCTTCATGCGCAGGCCGCCTTCCTCGGACAGGCCTTGGGTCCACAGCACCGCCCACAGCGCCTCGTCCTCGGAGAACTCGACCTGGCCGATCTCCAGCGGATGCACGCTCATCAGCCAGTGGTAGTCCTGCGCGGAGGGGGTGTTGGGTGGTGCCAGGCGGGCGTAGCCGCGGCAGACTTCGACCGGCGTGACGGTGACGTCGCGACCGTCGGACAGCGTGACCTTGAACGGTTGGCCGTCGTCACGGACCTCGCTCAGGCGTTCGGTCAGCTCGACCGTGTCCTTGAACTTCTTGCCCTTCACCGCCACGATGCGGTCGCCCAGCTTGAGCGGGCCCTGCAGGGAGGCGCCGATGACGGTCAGTCGTTCATCGACATTGAGGCCGCGCACCCAGGCGACGCGGTCGTCCTCCTTCCAGGCCTGGCTGGAGGCGACGGAGAAGGGCAGTTCCCACTGCTTGGCGCACTGGGGGTCCTTCAATTCGGCGCTGCGCACGATGGCCGGACGCAGTGCGCGCTCGGTGCGGCCATACGTGCGGATCTGCGCCAGCAGCTCCTCGTTGACGGGACGGCCGTCGTCGACCGTGTACTTCGGGGCGGCACACCCGCCCAGCCACAGCGCCGCGAGCACGGCAAACCCCATCCCGATGGGGCGAAAACGGCTGACGGATCCGCACGGCACCTCGAACTCCTCCACGGCGGCACCGCCGGCCACGGGGCCGGTCAGGGTGCACTGCTGTGGTGAATCGGTACGGAGTGCGGAGAACTTGAGGGATCAGGCCGTGGCGGCTTCCGCAGTGGCCAGGTCCGTGAACAGGCCCTCATGCCGACAGCGCGGCTTCCAGCGGCCCACGCGCTGCGCGATCTCGGCGATGTGGGCGGGCGTCGTGCCGCAGCAGCCGCCGGCGATGTTCAGGAACCCCGCCTGGGCGAACTCCTCGACCAGCCGGCCGGTGATGTCCGGCGTCTCGTCGAAGCCGGTGTCGCTCATCGGATTGGGCAGGCCGGCGTTGGGGTAGCAGGAGATGAAGGTGTCGCCCGCGATGCGCG
>CAYYCN010000233.1:0-4050 GCA_964470355.1 uncultured Sphaerotilus sp. | reverse complement strand
CCATGCCCTTTGCTTCCCTTGGTTTGACCTCTCCCCTGGTGCGCGTTGCCGCCGATCAGGGCTTCGTGCACCCCACGCCCATCCAGTCGGCCGCCATCCCGGCCATTTTGCAGGGGCGCGATGTGCTCGGTCTGGCGCAGACCGGCTCGGGCAAGACCGCCGCCTTCGTGCTGCCGCTCCTGCAGCAGGTGCTGGCCACGCGTCGCAGCACGCCACGCCGCCTGCTAGTGCTGATCCTGGTGCCCACGCGCGAACTGGCCGATCAGGTCGGCGGCGTGACCCGTGAACTGGCCCAGGGCCTGGGTGCGCCCGTCAAGGTCGTCACCGCCTTCGGTGGTGTGTCGATCAACCCGCAGATGATGGCCTTGCGCGGCGGCGCCGACATCGTCGTGGCGACACCGGGGCGCCTGCTCGACCTGGTTCAGCACAACGCCGTGCACCTCGACGACGTGGCCGCCCTGGTGCTCGACGAGGCCGACCGTCTGCTGGACCTGGGTTTTGCCGACGAGCTGGCCGAGATCCTGGCGATGCTGCCAGCGCGCCGCCAGAGCCTGTTCTTCTCGGCCACCTTTGCCGACGAGGTGCAGGCCCTGGCTTCGGCCTTGTTGCACGACCCGCTGCGCATCGAGGTGCCGGCCGAGCCCGAGACCCGTCCCGACATCACCCAGCGCGCCATCGAGGTCGATGCCCCCCAGCGCGCCCAGCTGCTCAAGCACCTGATCCAGACCAGTGACTGGGGTAGCACCTCACGCGTGCTGGTGTTTGCCGCCACCAAGTACGCCACCGAACTGGTCGCGCACAAGCTGCACCGCGCCGGCATTCACGCGGCCGCCTTCCATGGCGACCTGAGCCAGGGCGCCCGCCGCGCCGTGCTCGACGCCTTCAAGGCCAGCGAACTGCAGGTGGTCGTGGCCACCGACGTGGCCGCGCGCGGCATCGACATCGCCGGCCTGCCCGTGGTGGTCAACTTCGACCTGCCTCGCTCGCCCGACGACTACATCCACCGCATCGGCCGCACCGGCCGGGCGGGCGCCAGCGGCCTGGCCATCAGCTTCATCACGCCCGAGGCCGAGTCGCATTTCCGCCTGATCGAAAAGCGCCAAGGCCAGCGCGTGCCGCGCGAACGTCTGGCCGGGTTCGAACCCGCTGTCCCCGCGTCTGCCGACGGCAGTGCGCCGGAAGGTCCCAGGGGTCTGGACCCCAACGGGGGCATCAAAGGCAAGCGCAAGAGCAAGAAAGACAAGCTCCGTGAGGCTGCCGCGCGAGGGGCGTGAGCGGTCCACGAACATTTTTCAATTTTTTTCATCCGCACTGCATCTTTTTCCTGAATCCGTCCGTAGTCCCCCATGAGCGCCCCCGCTTCGCCTCACATCGAGGTCAGGGCGCCAGTTGGATTCACTGCGTTCATTTCACCAAGGAAAAAGTCATGCAACACCGTTTCTCCCTCTCGCTGGCCGCCGCCCTGCTGGCCCTGTCCTTTGGCGCTCAGGCGGATGCCACGCGCGACCCCCAGCGCCTGAGCTGTGCCAGCGGCACGGCGGGCACTCAGGCTGGCAAGAAGGCTTCCGCCGACGACAAGCTCGACGTGGTGGCGTTGACCACCGATGGCCGCCTGGTCTGTTTCAATGAACACAAGCCTGCCAAGGCCCGCCTGATCGGCATGGTCAACGGCCTGCAGGGCGACACCCGCGTGGTGGGCATCGACTTCCGTGTGCAAGACGGTCAACTCTATGGTGTGGGCGATACCGGTGGCATCTACACCCTCAGCACCGCCAACGCCACCGCCACCCTGGTCAACCGTCTGAGCGTGCCCCTGTCCGGCACCACCTTTGGCGTGGACTTCAACCCCGCCGCCGATCGCTTGCGCATCGTCAGCGACGCCGGTCAGAACCTGCGCCACAACGTCAACCCCAACGGCGTGACCCTGGCTGACGGCACCTTGAATTACACCGCGGGCACGCCGGCGAGCGGCATCGTGGCCGCCGCGTACACCAACAACGACCTCAGCCCTGCGACCCCGGCCACCACGGGTACCACCCTGTTTGTGCTGGACGCCACCCAGGACCAGGTCGTGCTGCAGTCGCCTCCCAACGCCGGCTCGCTGATGGCCACCGGCAAGTTGACCGTGGACGTGCCGTCCGCGACGGGTTTCGACATCTACAGCGTGCTGCGTGACGGCATCACGGTGGCCAACCGCGCCTTGGCCACGGCCCCGGCTGCCGATGGATCGGTGGAGCTCTACAGCGTGGACGTCCTGACGGGCAAGGCCCAGCCGCGCGGCAAGCTGGCCGCGGGTCTGAGCGTGGTCGACATCGCCGTGCCCCTGAGCCAGAACTGATCCGGCACGCCGTCAAGGGCACGCCATAATGGGGCGAGACCAAGAGCGGTCTCGCCTGTTCGCACGGACCCCGTCAATGAGCCTGGATTTTGACCATGACGCCGCCCTGGAGGCCTGTGCCCGCGGTGAGCAGTTCGCCCTGCAGGCGATCTATGAGCGCGAATCGCGTTGGTTGCTGAGTGTGGCCATGCGCATCGTGCGCAACCGCGAACTGGCGCACGACGTGCTGCAAGACGCTTTCGTGCAGATCTGGCAGCGCGCTGGCACCTACCAGCGTGCGCTCGGATCTGGTCGCGGCTGGATCTACACCATCGTGCGCCACCGGGCCTTGGACGAGGCCCGTCGCGCCGAGCGCGAAACCCCCATGGGCGATGAGCTGACCGAGCTCATCGACAGCACCGCCACGCACACGGACACCGGGCCTGACCTGGACGACGCAGCCCTCCAGTACTGCCTGTCGCAGCTGGACGATGACAAGCGCCAATGTGTGGTGGACGCCTATTTGGAAGGCTACACCCATGAACAGATTGCCCAGCGCCGCAACCGGCCTGTGGGCACCATCAAATCCTGGGTACGTCGTGGTCTGCTGGCCCTCAAGGAGTGCCTGACATGAATTTGCAAGACGCACAGGAACGCGTCGCCTCGGCGGGCGAGTACGTGCTCGGCACCCTGACCCCGAGCGAGCGCGCCACCTTTGAAGCCCAGCTGCGTACCGACCGCGAGCTGCAGGCCGAGGTGTACGCTTGGCAGGATCGATTCCTGAACTTTCACGCCCACACGGCGCCCATGGCGGTGCGTCCCGAGTTGTGGTCGCGCATCGCCCGTCGCCTGGGCGCGGGGCACCCCCCGGTGGCCATGGCGCCCGCTGCGAACGACCCGATCTGGCGCCGCACGCGCTTCTGGCAAGTCGTTAGCGGCTTGGCGGTAGCGGCCAGCGTGGTGATGGGCACGATGCTGGTCACCACCCGCCAGCCCGACAGCATCGTGGTCAGTGCCCGTTACCTGGCCGTGCTGCAGGCCCCCGACCGTTCGACGGCCTGGGTGGTGGAAGCCGTCGCAGGAGGCGATGTACGTCTCGTCCCGGTGGGCACGATGCCCGCGGTGCCAGCCGGCAAGGCGATGGAGTTCTGGACCAAGCCGGAAGGCGCCGCCGGCCCCACCTCGCTGGGGCTGGTTCAGGCGGGGCAGACCTATGTTGTCCCCGCGTCTCGACTGCCAGGTCTGGGGCAGCGACAGCTGTTCGAGCTCACGATGGAGCCCGCCACCGGCTCGCCCATCGGCCGTCCGACCGGGCCGATCCTGGCGGTTGGCAAAGCCGTCGCGCTCTGAGCGCGCACGCCGTCTGGCGTGCGCTCAGTCCGCTGACATCGCCCGCCAGACGATGTGAAACAGCTCGTCGAACTGCTCGATGAGCGGGCGCTGCTCGCCGCGCACCACGTGCATCAGGATCACCCGCCCGATGATGCCCATGAACACATCGAGCAGCACCTTCGATGAGACATGGTGGTTGAGCACCCCGCGTGCCTGCCCGTCTTTCAGCACGCCCCGGAAGGCCCCCATCAGCTCCGGGCTTTCATAAATGCCGATCTGGTTGTGACGCGACACCGGCACCGCCGTGAACAACAGCAGGATCACGGCCGGGTGCTTGTCCATGTAATCCAGTGTCACCCAGCAGGTCTTGCGCAGCCGCTCGCGCACGTTGTCGATGCCCT
>CAYYCN010000232.1:0-4103 GCA_964470355.1 uncultured Sphaerotilus sp. | reverse complement strand
TGCGCCATGCGCACGATGGTGTCGTACACCGCGATGTCGCCGTGCGGGTGGTACTTACCGATCACGTCGCCGACGATACGGGCCGACTTCTTGTAGGGCCGGTTCCAGTCGTTGTTCAGTTCGTGCATGGCGTAGAGCACGCGCCGATGCACCGGCTTGAGGCCGTCGCGGGCATCGGGCAACGCCCGGCCCACGATCACGCTCATCGCGTAATCCAGATACGAACGCCGCATCTCCTCTTCGAGGCTGATGGGCAGGGTTTCCTTGGCGAATGAGGTCATCCAGACATTTTACGCGGCCTCGAATGTGGCGAGCGAACAACAAGAATCGCCTTCCGTCGCAGGCGTCGGGCTGAAGAACATCCCGTCATTTGCCCTATGGCACAATGAATTGTCGGTCCTTGCTACCGCGCTCGACCGGTTTCAAGCTCCGCATGTCTTGCATTTGCAGCCCGACTCTGTGGCATTTCTCGAGAGGAGAACCATGAACAAACTGAACAAGGTGGCTCTGCTGTTCGCTACGGCTGCCCTGGCCGCTTGCGCTACCGGCGGTGCCAACACGTCTTCCGCAGTGGACAACTGGCGCGCTTCCGACGGCACCGTCTGGAAGTCTGGCGCTGACAACCTGTGCTGGCGCGACACGCCTTGGACTCCTGCCACTGGCGTGCAGGGCTGCGATGGCGTGCCGAAGCCCGCTCCGGCTGCCGCTCCGGCCCCGGCTCCCGCTCCGGCTCCTGCCGCAGCTCCGAAGCCTGCTGCGGCCCCGGCCGCTCCGGTCAGCGAGAAGGTCACCTTCGCAGCGGACGCCTTCTTCGACGTGAACAAGTCGAAGCTCAAGCCTGACGCCACCGCCAAGCTGGATGACCTGGCCGCCAAGGTCAAGGGCATCAACCTGGAAGTGGTGATCGCCGTCGGCCACACCGACAGCGACGGCAGCGACAAGCTGAACGACAAGCTGTCGATCGCCCGCGCCGAAGCCGTCAAGAAGTACCTGGTCTCCAAGGGCATCGAGACCAACCGCGTGTACACCGAAGGCAAGGGCGAGCGCTCGCCGGTCGCCGACAACAAGACCCGCGAAGGCAAGGCCAAGAACCGCCGCGTCGAAATCGAAGTGGTCGGTACCCGCCAGAAGTAATCGCCTCGCGCGAATCGAAACCCCGCCTCGGCGGGGTTTTTTTTGTCCATCGTTCCCGTCAGAGATCCCGTCGCCGGGATCGACTACGATTCAGTCATGAGCAACGTCGACCCCAAGGAACTCGCCAAGTTCAGCGAGTTGGCCCACAAGTGGTGGGACCCCGAGAGCGAATTCCGCCCTCTGCACGAAATCAACCCCCTGAGGTTGGAGTGGATGACATCCTTCACCGGGCCCCTGACGGGCCAAAAGGTGGTCGATGTCGGCTGCGGCGGCGGGATCCTGAGCGAAGGCCTGGCGCGCCAAGGCGCCCAGGTGCTGGGCGTCGACCTGGCCGAGAAGTCGCTCAAGGTGGCGCAATTGCACGCCATGGAATCGGGCCTGCCTGTTCAGTACCGAACCGTCGCCGCCGAGACCCTGGCCGCAGAAAGAGCCGGCACCTTTGACGTGGTGGCCTGCATGGAAATGCTGGAACACGTGCCAGACCCGGCTTCGATCGTCCAGGCATGCAGCACCTTGGCCAAGCCCGGGGGCTGGGTGTTTTTCTCTACGCTGAACCGCAACGCCAAATCCTTCATGCTGGCCATCGTCGGCGCCGAGTACCTGCTGAAGATGTTGCCAGCCGGCACACACGATTACGCCAAGTTCATCCAACCCCATGAACTGGCCACTTGGTGCCGAAGCGCCGGACTGGCCCCTCACGCCACCCGTGGCCTGCACTACAACCCACTGACCCGCCGCTACAGCACCCACAGTGACGTGGGGGTCAACTACATGCTGGCCTGCCGCAAGCCCGACGCGCCGGCCACATGACCGTCCAAAACGCGCCGATCTGGAGCGGGGTGCTGTTCGACCTGGACGGCACCTTGGCCGACAGCGCGCCCGATCTGGGCGGGGCAGGCAATGACCTGCGCGCACGACGAGGCCTGGATCCCCTCCCACTGAACCTGTACCGCCCACTGACGGGAACCGGCGCCCGGGGCATGCTCCAGGTGGCCCTGCAAATGAGCCCCGACCACCCGGAGTTCAACGCCACCCGCGATGAATACCTCGACATCTACGCTGCGCGTCTCACCCAAGACACCCGTTTGTTTCAGCAAATTCCACCCTTGCTGATCGAGCTGGAAGCGCGTGGCCTGCCCTGGGGCGTCGTCACGAACAAACACAGCCGTTTTGCGCAACCCCTGCTTCAAGGCTTGAACCTCACCGAACGTGCCGCCACGCTCATCTGTGGCGACACCCTGCCACGGGCCAAGCCCCACCCCGATCCGTTGATCGAAGCCGCCCGCCGCATGCAGATTCCGCCTGAAGCATGCATCTACGTCGGTGACGACCTGCGCGACATCCAGGCCGGACGAGCCGCGGGCATGGTGACGGTGGCCGCCTCCTGGGGGTACCTCGGCCACGGAGCACCGGTTGAGCAATGGGGTGCGGATCACCTCATTTCTTTTCCGCTGGATCTCTTGAAACTCCCGGGACTGTCCTAAAATAGACAGCACAGGGGCCGATCTGGATTCGACGTGGGTTCGGATTCATGTGGGGCATGCCGAGCACTCCAGTACGCTCGTAAATCTGTCTGGAAAAAAACTCAAGCGCCAACGATAACTCGTACGCTCTCGCCGCTTAATACCGGTGAGCCTCTCAACAGCAGGCCTATGGGCTGGGTTTGAGTCGCAAGACAAGAACTGAGAGGTCATTCACATAGGCTGGCTGCTGCCCGTGCGCCTTGGGCTGCAGCGAGACTCAAGGGCGCTGGCGGTTCAGATAGCGTGCCACTGCGCGATCTGGACGGCGAGACTCAAAACAGCCGGCTACGCATGTAGAACTGCATGGTGAAGGCTTTCGGACGGGGGTTCAATTCCCCCCGGCTCCACCAGACACCCAAAAGCCCTAGAGAATCAACGCTCTAGGGCTTTTTCTTTGTCCAGTTGGCTCCGGCTTCAGATCCGCACCGGAATCCCGCGCGCCGCCATCACCGCCTTGGCTTCGGCCACGGTGTGGTCGCCATAGTGGAAGATGCTGGCCGCCAGAACGGCATCCGCCCCACCCTGCTGCACGCCATCGGCCAGATGTTCCAGGTTGCCCACACCGCCCGAAGCGATCACCGGCACCGGCACGGCATCGGCCACCGAGCGGGTCAGCGCCAGATCGAAGCCGATGCGTGTGCCATCGCGGTCCATGCTGGTCAGCAGGATCTCGCCCGCCCCCAGATCGGCCATGTGACGGGCCCACTCGACGGCATCCAGGCCCACGTTCTTGCGGCCACCGTGGCTGTAGACGTCCCAGCCCGCACCCCGGGCTTCCAGATCCGCGCCTTGCCGGCGCTTGGCGTCGATGGCCACCACGATGGCCTGCGAGCCGTACTTGTCCGACGCGTCGCGGATGACCTGCGGATTGGCAATGGCCGCCGAGTTGAAGCTGACCTTGTCGGCCCCGGCATTGAGGAGTCGGCGCACGTCTTCGACGGTGCGCACGCCCCCACCCACCGTCAGCGGAATGAAGACCTGCGAAGCCACGGCCTCGATGATGTGCAGGATCAGGTCCCGACCGTCGCTCGTGGCGGTGATGTCGAGGAAAGTGAGTTCGTCAGCACCCTGCTCGTTGTAGCGGGCCGCGATTTCGACCGGATCGCCCGCATCGCGCAGTTCCACGAAATTGACGCCCTTGACGACGCGGCCGCCGGTGACGTCCAGGCAAGGAATGATGCGCTTGGCGAGCATGTCCGGTCTTTCAGGGTCAGGCGCGATCGCCGTTGAGTTCGTCGGCGCGCTTCTGGCCCGCGGCAAAGTCGAGGTCACCGGTGTAGATGGCGCGCCCGCAGATCACGCCCGTCACGCCTTCGCTCTCGACGCCGCACAGGGCTTCGATGTCGGCCAGGTTGCTCAGCCCGCCGGAAGCAATCACGGGAATGCTCAAGGCCTGCGCCAGCTTGACGGTGGCGTCGATGTTGATGCCGCTGAGCATGCCGTCGC
>CAYYCN010000231.1:0-4148 GCA_964470355.1 uncultured Sphaerotilus sp. | reverse complement strand
CATCCAGCCCAGCGAAATCCTCAAGATCGCCACCCCATTGCTCCTGGCCTGGTGGTTCCAGAGGCGCGAAGGTGCACACCAGTCGCGGGAGTTCGTGTTCGCCTGGGGACTGCTGCTGCTGCCGTTCCTTCTCGTGGCCAAACAGCCCGACCTCGGCACCGGACTGCTGATCTTTTCGGCCGGGTTTTACGTGCTGTTCTTTGCCGGACTGTCCTGGAAGCTCATCGCGCCCGTGGCGATCGTGGGCACGGTGGGTGTGGTGACCCTGGTGGCCGCGTCGTCGGCCCTGTGCCAGCCGGACGTGGACTGGGTGGTGCTCCACGGTTACCAGAAAAACCGCGTGTGCACTCTGCTGGACCCCACCTCCGACCCCCTCGGCAAGGGATTCCACATCATCCAGGGCATGATCGCCATCGGCTCGGGGGGACTCACCGGCAAGGGGTTCATGAAGGGCACCCAGACCCACCTCGAGTTCATTCCGGAACGCACGACCGACTTCGTGTTCGCCGCCTTCTCCGAAGAGTTCGGACTGCTGGGCTGTCTGGCCCTGATCGTCGGTTTTGGCGTGATGATCGTCCGCGGACTGATCATCGCCTACCAGGCCCCCACGGTGTTCTCCCGGCTTCTGGCGGGCTCGATCACGATGAGTCTGTTCACCTACGCCATCGTCAACATGGGCATGGTCAGCGGCATCCTGCCCGTCGTGGGGGTGCCGCTGCCCTTCGTGAGCTACGGTGGCACGGCCATGGTCACGCTGGGTCTGAGTCTGGGGATCCTGATGTCGATCGCACGGTCCCGGCATCCGGCAGACTGAGACGCTCCACAGGCACAGGCGGCACGGAACGGCGCCGGGGCAAGCGCAGCGTGAATCGGGCGCCCGGGAACCGGGAATCCCCATCCCGTGCGTCGTCCAGTTCCACCACCGTCGCGTGCAGCGCCGCAATCTCGTCCACGATCGCCAACCCGAGTCCGGAACCATCCACCTTGCTGCCAAGCGCCCGGTAGAACGGCTGGAACACCAGCTCCCGCTCACTGGCGGGAATGCCCGGACCCGTGTCCTCGACCTGCAGCACCACCTGGTCACCGGCCTCGTCCACCGACACCCGCACCGTCACCTCCCCCCCACTGGGCGTGTAGTGCAGCGCGTTGTCGACGAGGTTGGTGAGCAGCTCCCGCAGCAACAGCGCATGGCCTGACACGCAGGTGGACGCCGGCGACGCGCCCTCAGGGGCCTCCGCAGGCAACTCCAGCCCCAGGTCGAGCCCCAGATCCAGCGCCCGGGGCACCTGGTCACGCACGACTTCGGTGGCCAGGGCCGTCAGGTCGACGAGGTCCTGCAGCGGCGCCCCGGCCTTGGCCTCCGCACGGGCCATCGACAGCAACTGATTGACGGTGTGCGCAGCCTGCTGCGAAGCGTGGGCCATGTGGGTCAGGGTGGCGTTCAGCGTTCGATCGTCATGCACCCCCGCCTGCAATTCGCGCAAGGCCAGTTCTGCCTGCATGCGCATGCCGGCCAAGGGCGTCTTGAGCTGATGCGCCGCGTCCGCCAGGAACCGCTTCTGGGTCCGCAGCGACACCTCCTGGCGGTGCAACAGGTCGTTGATCGCCTGCACCAGGGGCGACACCTCTTCCGGCACGTCCCGCTCGTCCAGCGGCGAAAGATCGTCGGGGGGGCGGGCGTGAATGCGCCGCTGCAACTGCCCGAGCGGCGCCAGGCCACGCGCCAACGCCAACCACACCAGCAGCACCGCCACAGGCAGGATGATGAACTGGGGCAGGATGACGCCCTTGATGATTTCGGTGGCCAGCCGCGAGCGCTTGGTCAACGTTTCCGCCACCTGAACCAGCGCCGGTTCGTCGTGATCGGGCACCAGCACCCACTGGTAGACCACACGCACACTCTCGCCGTGCACCTCGTCGTCACGGGTGTAGACCACACCGGGCACCACCGGCCCCTGCAGATCCGGACGGTTCAGGTCCCGGTCTCCGGCCAGATGCTCGCCCGACGGGCCGAGCACCCGGTAGAACACGCTGTCGACCTCGTCGGACCGGAGCATGCGGGCCGAGTCCGGCGACAGCGCGAAATACAGCCCCTTGTCGCGGACCTCGATGCGCTGCGCCAGCGTGCGGGCCGTCTCGATCAGCGCGCGGTCATAGGGCTTGTTGGCAATGCCTTGGGCCGCCAGCCAGGTCAGCGCCAAGCTCATGGGCCACAGCAGCAGCAAGGGCGCGAGCATCCAGTCGAGGATCTCGCCGAACAGCGAGCGCTGCTCCTTGTAGACGCCCAGGTCGTCGGCCATGGGCTGCACCGACTCCGTCGCCTCCACGCGCCCCCGACGGGGCCGGCCAAACGGACGCGGCAGGCGCCTCAAGCGGAACTCCTGCGGCCGGACTCGGGAGGGATCGAACGCACCGCCTCAGGTCCGGATCTTCTCAAGGCAATAGCCCAGGCCCCGCACCGTCGCGATGCGGATGGGCCCATGCTCGATCTTCTTGCGCAAGCGATGGATGTAGACCTCGATGGCGTTGTTGCTGACCTCTTCGCCCCACTCACACAGGCGCTCGACCAGCTGATCCTTGCTCACGAGGCGCCCGGCGCGCTGCAGCAACACCTCCAGCAGGCTGAGTTCGCGGGCGGACAGATCGATCATCTGCTCGTCGATGTAGGCGACCCGACCCGCCGAGTCGAACGTCAGCGGCCCGTGCTTGATCACGCTGGTGGCCGAGCCCATGCCACGCCGGGTCAGTGCCCGCACCCGGGCCTCCATCTCCTGCAGCGCGAAAGGCTTGGCCATGTAGTCGTCCGCGCCCAGGTCCAGGCCCTTGACTCGCTGCTCAACGCTGTCCGCCGCGGTGAGGATGAGCACCGGCACGGTCGCCCCCCGAGCGCGCAAGCGCTTGAGCACCTCCAGGCCGTGCAACTTGGGCAACCCCAGATCCAGGATCAGGAGATCGAACTCGTGGGCCGCCAGCGCCGCGTCGGCCTCGGCGCCGTTGCCGACCTGGTCCACCGCGTACCCCGCCGCCCGCAGGCTGCGCAGCAGGCCATCGGCCAGAACCTGGTCATCTTCCGCGATCAAAATGCGCATGCCCACCGTCTCCTGAGTGCACCGGATGGTGACACACCCCCGGGTAAAGTGGGCATTGTAAAAAAAGGAAGCACTCCCCCACGAGGTCGCCCCCGGGAGAATGGGGTTCCACCCCGCAAGGGGATCGACATCAACTACTGTACAGACATACAGTCATCAGGCCATAATGACTCGCCCCAACCGGAGGAACGACATGGACGCCAACGCGAAATCCGCGCTCAACACCGAAAAAGCCAAGGCCCTGCAGGCCGCACTCGCCCAGATCGAAAAGCAGTTCGGCAAGGGCTCCATCATGCGCCTGGGTGAAGGTGAGGCCGTGGCCGACATCCAGGTGGTGTCGACCGGCTCGCTGGGCCTGGACATCGCGCTGGGGGTAGGCGGTCTGCCGCGGGGTCGCGTCATCGAAATCTATGGCCCGGAATCCTCGGGCAAGACCACCCTCACGCTGCAGGTCATCGCCGAGATGCAGAAGCTCGCCGGCGTGTGTGCTTTCATCGATGCCGAGCACGCCCTGGACGTGCAATACGCCCAGAAGCTGGGCGTCAACCTCCAGGACCTGCTCATCTCCCAGCCCGACACAGGTGAACAGGCCCTTGAAATCGTCGACGCCCTGGTGCGCTCAGGTTCGGTCGACCTCATCGTCGTGGACTCCGTCGCGGCACTCACCCCCAAGGCTGAACTCGAAGGTGAAATGGGCGATGCGCTGCCCGGTCTTCAAGCTCGCCTCATGAGCCAAGCCCTGCGCAAGCTCACCGCCACCATCAAGAAGACCAACTGCACGGTCATCTTCATCAACCAGATCCGCATGAAGATCGGCGTGATGTTCGGCAGCCCCGAAACCACCACGGGCGGCAATGCGCTGAAGTTCTACGCCTCGGTGCGCCTCGATATCCGCCGCACCGGCACCATCAAGAAGGGCGAAGAGGCCATCGGCAACGAAACCAAGGTCAAGGTGGTCAAGAACAAGGTCAGCCCCCCGTTCAAGACAGCGGAGTTCGACATTCTGTTCGGCGAGGGCATTTCGCGTGAGGGCGAGATCATCGACATGGGCGTGAACGC
>CAYYCN010000230.1:0-4192 GCA_964470355.1 uncultured Sphaerotilus sp. | reverse complement strand
TTTCCATGATGTTGGCGCGGTGCGCCTCCACCGTCTTGATGCTGATGCCCAGGTCATCGGCGATCTGCTTATTCAGGCGCCCGGCGACGATGCGCTCCAGCACCTGGGACTCGCGGGTGGTCAGGCGCGACAGCAGGGCGTCGCGACTGGCGGCTTCCTGCTGCTGGGAGAAGGCACTGCGGGCGTGGCCGAGCATGCGCTCCACCAAGGCCACCAGCTCTTCTTCCTTGAAGGGCTTTTCGATGAAGTCCTCGGCGCCCTTTTTCATGGTGTTCACGGCCATGGGCACATCGCCGTGGCCGGTGATGAAGACGATGGGCAGGGGGCTCTTGCGTTCCAGCAGGCGGTCTTGGAGTTCCAGGCCACTCATGCCTTCCATCCGGATGTCGGTGACCAGACAGGCCACTTCACGGGGATCGAAGCGCGACAGGAACGCTTCGGCGGACTCGAAGCACTTGACGCGGTAGTCCTTGCCCTCCAGCAACCATTGCAGCGAATCTCGCACGGCTTCGTCGTCGTCGACAACGTAGACCGTTCCCTTCTTCGGAATCAGGCTCATGACAGCTCTATGGGTTTGGTGGATTCGCCGAGGTGGCTCACCGGCAATACGAAGGTGAAGCAGCACCCGACCACAGTGTCTTGATTGTAGAGGTTCTCCGCGCGGATCCGCCCGTGGTGCGACTCGATGATGGAGCGGCACAGCGACAGGCCAATGCCCATGCCGTCCGTCTTGGTCGAGAAGAACGCCTCGTAGATGCGGCGCAGCACTTCCTCTGGCATGCCGGGGCCGGAGTCGCGCACGCTGAATTCGATGGCGCCGCCCAGTTCGGCGTCGAACTTGGGCACCACACGCAGCTCGATCTTGCGGCGCGATTGCGGCAACTGGGCGTTGTCGATGGCCTCGGCGGCGTTTTTGATCAGGTTGAGCAGCACCTGCTCGATGAGGATCGGGTCCACCATGAGCGTGGGCAGGCGCTGGGCCACATAGCTGTGGATCTGCACGTTGCGCCGGCGCAGTTCGATGACGGCCAGCTCCAGCGTGTCCTCGACGATGTCGGTGGCGCGCGAGGGCTGACGCTGGGGTTCGCTGCGCTTCACGAAGGAACGGATGCGGTGGATGATCTGCCCGGCCCGCTGGGCCTGCTTGGCGGTCTTCTCCAGCGCACCCACCATGTCCGATTCGCTCAGGTTGCCGTTGCGCAGCCGGCTGAGCATGCCGTTGCAGTAGTTGGTGATGGCCGCCAGCGGTTGATTGAGCTCGTGGGCCACGGAGGAGGCCATCTCGCCCATCGTGATCAGACGGCTGGTGGACTGGGCACGCTCTGCCTGCTGGGCGGCCATCTCTTCCATGCGCCGCCGGGCCGTGATGTCGGTGGTGATGAGCATCTGCGCCAGACGCCCATCGGTCCACTGCAGGTAGCGGGCGCGCACTTCGAACCACTTCTGCATCGACGGCACATAGATCTCGCGCGAGTCGGTGCCGACTTCGATGCGGTCGCTTTCGGCTCGCGAGCCTTCGGGCGGCAGATCGCCGAACGACGTGTCGGTGGGCAGGTCGACGACGTTCTCGATGGCGTGGTTCTGCAACTGCCCGTGCCAGTCGGTGTCGGAGCCGAACCACTGCCGGTAGGTGCGGTTGGCGAACAGCAGTTCCGAATGGGGTTCGCGTTGGGCCGCGACCACCGACACGGCGGCGTCCAGGCCTTCCAGCACCGTGGTGAAGCGCTCGTGTGCGGCGGTGAGCTGGTCGCGGATGCGCTTGGCCTCGGTGATGTTGGTCATCGAGGTCATCCAGCCGGTCTGCTGGCCATGAGCGTCGATCAGCGGCGACACGTACATGCGCGAGTCGAACTGGGAGCCGTCCTTGCGCATGACCTTGACTTCGATGCCGCCGGCGGGGCTTCGGCCTTCCAGCTCCTGCTGGAGGATGCGGGCGTTTTCGGCCAGCCGGTCGTGTGGCCAGTGGGGGAAGGGCGGCAGCCGTCCGACCAGCTCGTCCTCGGAGAAGCCGGTCATGGCGCAGAAGGCTGGGTTCACGTAGGTGATGCAGCCTTCGAGGTCCATGGTCCGCATGCCGGTGAGCATGGAGTTTTCCATGGCCCGGCGGAAATTGGTTTCCTGAACCAATGCGCCCTGGATCTGCGTGCGCCGGCGCATGTGGCGCCAGGTACCCAGCAGCATCCACACCGTCAGCATGGACAGCGCCACCACCATCCAGAAAAGGGTGTTGCCGATCAGGCCGACGGAGGTGCGGTAGCCCTCGCCGCGCAGCGTCACGCCATGGCCTTCCGGGGTGAAGGGCACGCTGGAGGACAGGGCCTTGGGCGGGCGACCCGCTGCGGTGGTGACTGTGCTGGCCAGCACCTGGCCTTGGGCGTCGACCAGGCTGATCACGCGCTTGCGCATCACTTCCTCGGTGACCAGATAGCGCAGCAAGGACTCCATCGAGTATTCGGCGATCACCACGCCTGCGAACGCGCCCTGGTCAATCAGCGGGACGTGCACCTGAAAAGTGGACAGTCGTGTGTCCAACCGCACTGGGGCGCTGTACGTCGGGGCGCGGGTGGCCTTGACGTCCTCGAATGCGGCCTGGGTGGCGGGGCGGCGGGGATCGGCGTTGTCGCGGGCCGGGGCCAGCATCGGCAGGGCCGTCAGCAGGTCGGGCGGCACGTGGTGGGCGATCACCGACTGGTTGGCGCCCAGCCAGGTCAGACTCACGATTTCGGGGCGCGTGTTGGTCAGCGATTCGGCCTGGACGACGAAGCGTGGCACGTCGATCGCGTGGGTGCCGATCTCGCGCGCGATGCGCACGAGTTGTTCCTGGTTTTCGATCAGGCGCAGGCGGATGTGCTGTTGCACCACCTCGGTGTCTCGCTTGACCGACTCCACCTCGCGTTCCAGTTCCTCGTTGCGCAGGTACCAGAAGGCCGTGACGATGGCCGCGAGAAACAGCAGCACCGACAGCAGCGGGGCCACGGTTGCCACGCGATCCTGTCGCGAGGGTGACAGCGCGCGCCACCAGGTCCAAAAGGGGCGCTTGCGCTGGAGCAGGTTTTTCCGGCGCTGCTTGAGAGAGGGGTCGGACTCGGGCATGAGGGGATTATCGGCGGCACTTCCTTTGCCTTTGTGGGGTGGCATGGATTCAGTGAAATCCATAATGTGAAAACGCCAATCGTCATTTGAAATTGCAGAAAACCTGTGAGAGACTTACGCACCGTTCACGGGGAAAACCGCCGCGTGACGCACACTTGCAGCTGACGCCACCGCCTGATGCAAGCCGCTCAGAAGGCGGTGACCAGGCATCCAGTACGAGGAGACGCACCCATGTCCGCTTTGCCCGACAGCACCGCCCCTGCGGCGGGTGTTGACATCGATCCCCAGGAAACCCGTGAATGGCAGGACGCACTTGCGGCTGTCATCGGTTCAGAAGGCGGCGACCGCGCCCATTTCCTGCTTGAGCAACTGATCGACCAGGCCCGCCAGGCCGGCATCGACGTGCCGTTCTCGGCCAACACGGCCTACGTCAACACCATTCCCACCGATCAGGAAGAGCGTTGCCCCGGCAACATCGAGATCGAAGAGCGCCTGCGCGCCTACATGCGCTGGAACGCCATGGCGATGGTGGTCAAGGCCAACCGCCTGCACCCCGACGATGGTGGTGACCTGGGCGGCCACATCTCGTCGTTCGCCTCGGTGGCGACGATGTTCGGCGCTGGCTTCAACCACTTCTGGCACGCCGACGACGGCATCCACGGCGGCGACCTGCTGTACATCCAGGGCCACTGCGCGCCTGGCGTGTACGCCCGCGCCTACATGGAAGGCCGCATCAACGAAGAACAACTGCTGAGCTTCCGCCAGGAAGTGGACGGCAAGGGCCTGTCCAGCTACCCGCATCCCAAGCTGATGCCTGAGTTCTGGCAGTTTCCGACCGTCTCGATGGGCCTGGGCCCCTTGATGGCCATCTATCAGGCGCGCTTCCTGAAGTACCTGCACGCCCGTGGCATCGCCGACACGTCCAAGCGCAAGGTCTGGGTGTTCTGCGGCGACGGCGAGATGGACGAGCCGGAATCGCTGGGCGCCATCGGCCTGGCCGCGCGCGAGAAGCTCGACAACCTGATCTTCGTCGTCAACTGCAACCTGCAGCGCCTGGACGGCCCGGTGCGCGGCAACGGCAAGATCGTGCAGGAGCTCG
>CAYYCN010000229.1:0-4222 GCA_964470355.1 uncultured Sphaerotilus sp. | reverse complement strand
ACATCCTGGTGGCCGTGTCGCTGATGATCGGCACCCCGTTCTTCGTGGTGTTCGGCTCGCTGTCCGACAAGATCGGTCGCAAGCCCATCATCATGGCGGGCTTGGCCCTGGCGGTGCTGACGTACTTCCCGCTGTTCAAGACGCTGGCTGAAGTTGCCAACCCGAAGCTGGCTGCCGCCCAGGCTGCCGCGAAGATCGTCGTGACCGTGGATCCGGCCCAGTGCTCGTTCCAAGGCAGCCCGATCGCTCGTGAAGTCGACTTCACCAGTGCCTGCGACATCTCCAAGCGCACCCTGGCTCAGGCCGCGGCCAGCTACGAGACCGTCGAACAAGCCGGCGCCCCGGGCGTGGTCCGCATCGGTGACAAGGAAATCGCAGCACCGACCGCGACCCTGACCGCTGGTGGCCACAAGTTCGACGACGCTTCGGCGGCTGCGATCAAGGCGTTCAAGAAGGACGTGGCGGACTCCCTGAAGGCGGCCGGCTACCCCTCCAAGGCCGATCCGATCCCGATGATGTCTGCCGCCTGGTGGAAGATCGTCGCGATCCTGACGGTCCTGGTGATCTACGTCACGATGGTCTACGGCCCGATCGCCGCCATGCTGGTGGAAATGTTCCCGACCCGCATCCGCTACACCTCCATGTCGCTGCCGTATCACATCGGCAACGGCTGGTTCGGTGGCCTGATGCCCACGATCGCCTTCGCGATGGTGGCCCAGAACGGCAACATCTTCCACGGTCTGTGGTACCCCATCACGATCGCTGCGGCCACTTTTGTGATCGGCATGCTGTTCGTGCGTGAAACCAAGGACGTGGACATCTACGCCGGCGACTGATCGCCTCACCGGGTGACCCGGTCCTGAAGAGCGGAGCGTCAAGCTCCGCTTTTCTACTTTCCGATCTAACCTTTCGTTAAACTTTCATCTCATCTGTGGAGAACTGAATCATGTGGAAACTGGTCCTTGGCTTTATCGCGTTTGCAGGTCTGGCCTTGTTCATCTTGAGCAAGTCGGGCGGCGACATCGACATGAGCGGCGAAAAGCACGGTGTCGAAACGCACGAGGCGGCTCCTGCCGGGGCCAGCGCCGCATCCCACTGAAGTGGGAGCCCGCCATCCTCCGGTAGGTCCGGAGGGGGTGGGCACACACGATCGAGCGGGGCGTGAACACGCTCCCCGCGCCTTGATCGACGCCAAAACACGAGAGACCCCGCGATGAAACTGGCCCTGATCACCGACATCCACGCCAACCGTGAAGCGTTCGAAGCGGTGCTGGAGCAGGCCCACTTGCATGGAGCCCAGCGTCTGGCCCTGCTGGGAGACTTCGTCGGATACGGGGCCGATCCGTCTTGGGTGGTCGACCGAATCCAGGAATTGGTGGCCGCCGGTGCGATTGCCGTTCGAGGCAACCACGATCAGGGGGTTGTCGAGGGGGGCAGTCCCCAGCTGGTCGAGCAGGCCCGTCGGGTCATCGACTGGACACGGGGGCAACTGTCGGCCGAGCAGGTGCGCTTCCTGTCGGAACTGCCCTATGTCGTGGAAGAAGGCGATTGCCTGTTCACCCATGCCAACGCTTGGAATCCGCCCGGCTGGGAGTACATCCTCAGCCGCAGCGACGCGGTTCGCAGCCTGTTGTCGACGGAGCGTCGTTACACCTTCTGCGGGCACGTGCATCAGCCTGCGCTCTATCACCTGTCGGGGGTCGGCAAGATCGCCGACTTCACCCCAATGCCTGGCGTGTCGGTGCCTGTCCCCAGTCACCGGCAATGGCTGGCCCTGCCGGGCAGTTGCGGCCAGCCCCGGGACGGCAATCCCGCCGCGTGCTGGGCCATGTTTGACACCGATCGCCAGGCACTGACGTTCCATCGGGTTCCTTACGACCAGGCATCGGCCAGTGCCAAGATCGTCGCTGCGGGCCTGCCGCCTGCCCTGGGGCTGAGGCTGGCCGAGGGCCAGTGATCCAGTGGTGAACCTTTAACGATCCGAAGTCAGGAGCTGTCCATGTCCGGCACCCCCGTCGTTCCACCGCTGGCCACCGGCGACATCGTGGACGGATTTGTCCTGGGCGAGCGCCTGCACCAGGGGGGGATGGCCAATCTGTGGCGGGTCGAGCATCCCGATCATCCCGGCCCCTTGTTGATGAAGGTGCCACGCATCAAGGGGGGGGACGATCCGGCCACGATCGTTGGTTTTGAAGTCGAGATGATGCTGCTGCCGGTGTTGTCCGGTCCGCATGTGCCCAAGTTTGTGGCCAAAGGGGATTTCACGACCCGGCCCTACATCGTGATGGAGCACATCGATGGCGTGTCGCTGAGGCCGCGCCTGGACCAGGCCCCGTTGCCCATCGAGGAGGTGGTGCAGATCGGTGTCGGGGTGGCGACGGCCTTGCATGACCTGCACCGCCAGCACGTCATTCACCTGGACGTGAAACCCAGCAACATCCTGCTGCGAAAACCGGCGCCGGGCGCGCCTCCAGGGACGCTGGGCGAGGTGGTGATGGTCGATTTTGGCCTGTCCCGGCACGACCACCTGCCCGATCTGCTCGACGAAGAGTTCACCCTGCCGATGGGCACGGGTCCGTACATGTCGCCTGAACAGGTCCAGTTCGTGCGCAGCGAGCCGCGCAGCGACCTGTTTGCCCTGGGGGTCATGCTCTATCACCTGGTGACGGGCAAGCGTCCGTTTGGTGCCCCCAACAGCGTACGCGGGTTGCGTGAACGGCTCTACAAGCTGCCGGATCCCCCGCGCAAGTTTCGCCCGGATTGCCCGCCATGGCTGCAGGAGGTCATCCTGCGCTGCTTGGAGGCCAAGGCCGATTTGCGGCATCCAAGTGCCGCACACTTGGCCTATGACCTCCAGCACACCGAGTCCATTGCGTTGACCGAGCGAGCAGGCCGCGAGCATGGCGGCAGCCGGCTGGGCATGATGAGCCGATGGATGCGGGCTGTGGGTTACGAGCCCAAGGCTGCCGCCAGTGTTTCCGAGCACCTCAAGCGCAGTCCCATCATCATGGCGGCCGTGGATGTGAGCTATGCGCAGTCGGCGTTGCTGGATCTGTTGCGCGACACCGTGCAGCGCATCATGGCCACGGAGTCCGGTGCGCGCTTGGCTTGCGTGAGCGTGATGAAGACAGCCCGCATCGGCATGGACGAGCTCACCGATGCCTCTGGGCAGAGCAAGCACGTCAAGCAGCTGGTGGGGCTCAAGCACTGGGCGCGGACGCTGTCGCGGGAGCTTTCCCTGGATGAGCACAAGCTCACGTTCCATGTGCTGGAAGCGCCGGATCCCGCCGCCGCGCTGGTCGATTTTGCGCGTCGGACCCACGTGGATCACATCATCATGGGTGCGCGAGGGCAGTCGGCGTTCCGGCGCTATCTGGGCAGCGTGTCGGCCCAGGTCGTGGCCGAGGCAGGGTGCACCGTCACGGTGGTCAAGCTGCCGATCGCGGAGCGCGAGGCTGGCTGAATCCCAGCCGATCCGGGTCTGTGGGGACCCTCACCCGAAGCATGAAGCGGCCTCGACGCTCGCCGGTTCCCAGGGGCGACGAGCGGGGCGTGGGCGACTCAGCGACGACGGGGCGCGCTGGGCGCCGGTCCGCGGTTTTCGAGGTGACGGAACGTGACGCGGCCTTTGGTCAGGTCGTAAGGCGAGAGTTCGAGCGATACGCGGTCGCCGGCCAGGATCCGGATGTGGTGCTTGCGCATCTTCCCGGAGGTGTAGGCGACCAGCGTGTGACCGTTGTCGAGTGTGACGCGGTAGCGCGAATCCGGCAGCACCTCGTCGACGATGCCGTTCATTTCGATCAATTCTTCCTTGGCCATTCAGCTTCCTTGCATGTTCAGTGCAGAGGTAGAGGTGGATCCGGTCTTGTCCAGACCTGGCTCCACGATGCCGTTCCTGCGTCGAATCAGGCCAGGGAGTTCAGCCAGGGCTTCAGGGCAGCCGGCCGCCGGGCAGATAGATCCCGGATCGGGTGGCGAGCGATCCAGCGCTCACTCAAGCCGTGTCTGCCGGTTGAAGCGGTTTCGCCGGTGGGTGGGCCCCTCTACGGGTGTTGCACCTCCGGCGTTTGCGGTTTTCACCAGCTACCAAAGCTCTTCATTGTACTCCGAAATGGGTGATTCTGTGAATAAGACGGACGGCGTGGCCCGCCGGCTCAAAATCCCTCTGGCAGGCAAGGGTGTGGCGAGGGGCCATCGGTGAGGTCCAACGGGGGGGGGATGG
>CAYYCN010000228.1:0-4261 GCA_964470355.1 uncultured Sphaerotilus sp. | reverse complement strand
ACGCGGCCAACTGCATGCTGGCCACGCGCATCAGCTTCATGAACGAGATGAGCCGTCTGGCCGAGAAGGTGGGCGCCGACATCCTGTACCCCGGCGTGGGCTACGGCGGCAGCTGCTTCCCCAAGGACGTCAAGGCCCTGGCGATGATCTCCGCCGAGAACGGCATGCCCAGCAAGATGCTGGCGGCCGTCGAGGAGGTCAACGAAGAGCAGAAGATGGTGCTGGTGCACAAGGTCATGGCCAAGGACGAAGCCGCGCGCGTGATGGCCAGCTGGGATGGCCTGAGCTACGCCGAGTCGTCGATGGGCGCGCTCGAAGGCACGGATGCGCTGCTGATCGTGACGGAGTGGAAGGAATTCCGCACGCCGGACTTCTATGCCATGCGCGACGCGATCGGCGACAAGGTGGTGTTCGACGGGCGCAACCTGTACGAGACGCCGCTGATCCGGTCCTTCGACCTCGAGTACCACTCCATCGGTCGCCACTGAGCGGGAACATGCGAATTCTCCACGTAGTGTCGTCGGTCGACCCTAAGCTCGGCGGCGTGGCCGAAAGCATCCGCAGCCGAGGTGTGAAGTTGGTGGAAATGGGACATACGGTAGAGGTTGTCTCTTTCGACGATCCCCAAGATCCCTTCGTGGTCAGTTACGCGCTGAAACTTCATCCCCTGGGACACGGCCGCACAGCTTGGCTTTATCAGCCCGCATTGCCGGCTTGGTTACGAGCAAACGGCAAACGTTTTGACGCGGTGGTGGTCGATGGACTTTGGCAGTACCACGCCTATGCCACCCGCCAGGCATTAGCCGGCAGCGGCATTCCGTATTACGTGTTTCCGCATGGCATGTTGGATCCATGGTTCAAGCACGCGCACCCGCTCAAGCACCTCAAGAAGTGGCTGTTCTGGCCATGGGCGGAATATCGTGTCCTTCGGGACGCGAGGGCTGTCCTCTTCACCTGTGAAGAAGAACGCCGACTGGCCCGAGAATCGTTCTGGCTCTACAAGGTCAATGAGCGCTTGGCCCCATTGGGTACCTCCGAGCCCCCCGGCAACGGCGAGGCACTGTCCAAAGGATTCTTGTCAATCTACCCTCTACTTCGTGAGCAGCCGTTTCTGTTGTTCCTAGGGCGCATTCACCCCAAGAAGGGATGCGATCTGCTGCTTAGTGCCTTCGCTGCAAACGCATCTGATCACCCCAACCACCATCTCGTGATGGCCGGCCCTGCCGATGAAGACTACTTGGCCGCCCTCCAGGCTCAAGCCCGATCGCTCGGCATTGAACAACGCGTGCACTGGATCGGCATGGTCAAAGGCGACGCCAAATGGGGTGCTCTGTACGCCTGCGATGCATTTGTCCTGCCATCACACCAGGAAAACTTCGGTATTGCCGTGGTGGAGGCCTTGGCTTGCAGCAAGCCTGTGCTGATCTCCGACAAGGTCAACATCTGGCGTGAGGCCGTTCAGGACGGCAGCGGGCTGGTAGAAACCGATTCATTGTGCGGCGCTACTGCATTGCTGAAAGGCTGGTTTCAATTGCACAACGCTGGCCGTGCTGCCATGGCGAAACAAGCCAGACAGACCTATGAACGGCGCTACACCGTCCAGGCCTCAGCGGATGCGCTGTTGCGTGCGGTGGCGCCATAAAACACGCAACGCTTACGCACAAGAACCTATGCCGCTAGATCTTACTGTCGTCATCCTGACGAAGAACGAGTCGCTTCACATTGCGCGCGCCCTTGAAAACATAACAGGTTTGGCCAAGGACGTCGTGGTAGTCGACTCCTTCTCGACGGATGACACCGTGGCCATTGCCAAAGCTCACGGCGCCGTCGTCCTGCAAAACAAGTTCATCAATCACGCCAAGCAGTTCCAGTGGGCATTGGACAACGCCGAAATCCGTGGCCAGTGGGTTATGCGACTGGATGCGGACGAACTCATTGAGGCCGATCTGAGGGCGAACTTGGAGCGACGACTCCCCATGATGCCCAACGACGTGGTGGGCATCAACCTCAAGCGAAAACACATTTTCATGGACCGATGGGTGCGCCACGGAGGGCGCTACCCCTTGGTGCTGCTTCGTATCTGGCGCAACGGAAACGGCCGCATTGAAGACCGATGGATGGATGAACACATGGTCGTGTGGGGTGGGCGAACCGTCACCCTGGACGGTGGCTTTGCTGACCACAACCTCAACGACCTGACCTTCTTTACGACCAAACACAACGGCTATGCGACCCGAGAAGCCATTGACGTATTGATTCAGCGCCGCAACCTCGTCCCCCGTGACGAGGCGCTGAACACCAAAAGTGCCTCTGCCCAAGCCGCCATCAAGCGGATGCTCAAAGAGTCGGTCTACAACCGACTTCCGTTCACCGTCAGTGCACTTCTGTACTTCTTGTGGCGCTACGTCTTCCAACTCGGATTTTTGGATGGCAGATCAGGTTTGGTTTACCACTTCCTGCAAGGCTATTGGTACCGATTTCTCGTCGGCGCGAAGCTCATGGAATTGGAACATGCCATCAAGGACCTCAGTGATCACGAAGAGATCAAGGCTCGTCTTCTGATGCTGACCGGACATGACTTGAAAGCATCTTCATAGTCTCACGACTCGTCGCGCACCGTTAATTGCTTTGCCATGCAATCGAATTGAGAGTTGGAATCCACTGAAATGAGCATCCATGAGACACAAGCTCCCGTTTCCGGCGCCCCCTTGCATGCGAACGGCACCGCCACTTTTGACGGTGCGGCCAGTTTCCCGTTTCGGCATCGATTGCTTCGACTGGCGTGGGGTGTTACATGGGCGCTATTGGCTTCCTGGACACCTCCTCTACTGCACCGCTGGCGGGTTCTACTGATCAATCTCTTTGGTGGCAATGTCGATCCATCCTGCTTTGTCTACGGGAGTGTGCGTATCTGGTACCCGCCCTATCTCACCATGGCCCGCTCAGCTACGCTAGGCCCCAAGGTGGACTGCTACACCATGGACCGGATCGAGATCGGCGCATACGCGGTGGTGTCACAGCGAACGTTCTTGTGCACCGGAACCCATGACATCCACAACGCTAGTTTTCAAATTGGTGCACGGCCCATTCGGATCGGTGCCAATGCGTGGATTGCTGCCGAAGCCTTCGTCGGCCCCGGGGTGACCGTCGGCGAAGGTGCCGTGCTAGGTGCACGTGGAGCCGCCTTCCGCAACCTTGAGCCTTGGACCGTCTATCAGGGCAATCCAGCGGTTGCCAAAACCGCCCGAACGCGATTTAGCCGCGCATGAAAGCACTGATGAGCAAGACCTCCATGCCTACGGTGTGCCTTCCGGGCACTCAAATTTCTCTGTCCCGATTTATCTTTGGAACAGCTTCACTTTTCAATGCCGGCCCACAACATCAGCGTTTAGCCTTGCTCGAAGCGGCTGTCGCGGCAGGCTTCACGCATTTCGACACGGCGCCGTACTACGGCTTTGGTTGGGCCGAGCGCGACTTGGGGGAACTGATGTGTCGGCATCCCCATGTGACCGTAACCACGAAGGTCGGTATTTATTCACCTGGTGGGGAAAATGCTGCACGCGCTTCCATCTTTCTACGCAAGGCGGCGGGACGGTTTGTTCCTGCCATCTCACGCCCAACGGTTGACTTTACTTTGGCACGCGCCCAGAAGATGTTTGAGAGCAGCCTTTTACGGCTCAAGAGAAAACAGGTGGCGTTGTACATGCTGCATGAGCCCGAACTGCCCATGGTTTCAACCGACGAGTGGCAACGCTGGTTGGAAGCAGAAGTAGCAAGAGGACGGATAGGTGCTTTTGGACTTGCGCTGACCAGCGAATTGCTGGTTCCCTTCCTCGATGCAGCCCCTGCACTTGCACCGATCGTCCAGGTGCTTGACAGCCTCAGTAATTGCGAAGCCGACTGCCTCACTAAGCGAGGCCGGCCTATGCAAATTACCTATGGCTACGTCTCCGCCGCTAGAAAGCTTGAACCGCGCCAATCCGTCAGCGACATATTGTCGGAAGCGCTAAGGCGAAATCAGCGCGGAGCGATCATCGTCAGTACCACGAAGTCAGAGCGGGTAAGCCAGTACGCCAAATTGCTGGAGGGAAAATCGTGATTCGTGACCTCAATGGCGCAGGCCAGTTGGAGGCAAAAGCCGATGTCTTGGTCATCGGCGCGGGAACCATCGGAATGGTGCTGGCGACCGAGCTGGCAGCCCGCGGCAAGCGCGTGATCTGTCTCGAGTCCGGTGGACGCGAGCAAGAAGACGACACCCATC
>CAYYCN010000227.1:0-4267 GCA_964470355.1 uncultured Sphaerotilus sp. | reverse complement strand
ACGGCTGCATCTGCTGCACCATCCGCGAGGACCTGCGCGCCACGCTGGCCGAGCTCGCCGCCAAGAAGCGCAAGGGCGAGCTGACCTTCGACCGCGTCGTCATCGAGACCACCGGCTTGGCCGACCCCGGCCCCGTCGCCCAGACCTTCTTCATGGACGACGAGGTCGCCGAGAGCTACCTGCTCGACTCCATCCTGACCCTGGTCGATGCCAAGCACGCCGACGCGCAGCTCAACGACCGCCAGGAGGCACGCCGCCAGGTCGGTTTTGCCGACCAGATCTTCATCAGCAAATGCGACCTGGTGGACGAGGCCTCGCTGGACGCCCTCAGCCACCGCCTCAAGCACATGAACCCGCGTGCACCGCACAAGCGCGTGAATTTCGGCGACGTGTCCATCGCCGAGGTGTTCGACCTGCGCGGCTTCAACCTGAACGCCAAGCTGGAGATCGACCCCGAGTTCCTGTCGGCCGACGAGCACGCGCACCACGGTCACGATCACCACGACCATGACCACTGCGGACACGACCACGCCCCAGGTGAGACGTGCCATCACCCGCACCACCATCACCACGACGATGACGTGAAGTCCTTCGTCTACCGCGCGACCCGCCCGTTCAGCCCCGCCAAGCTGGAAGATTTCCTGGGCACGATGGTCAACATCTACGGCCCACGCATGCTGCGCTACAAGGGCGTGCTGCACATGCAGGGCACCGAGCGCAAGGTGATCTTCCAAGGCGTGCACCAGCTGATGGGCAGCGACCTCGGCCCCGCCTGGGCCCAGGGTGAAGAGCGGGTGAGCAAGATGGTGTTCATCGGCATCGACTTGCCGCGCGACATCCTGGAACAGGGCCTGGCCCAATGTCTGGTGTGACGCACGACCGGGCACCACAGTCGCATGCGCGCCACGGTGTCCCCCACATCGTTCCGGATCGATACAATCCGCGCGCCCTGAGGGAGCGCTCTCCAGGCTGCCCATCGATGGCACCGACCGGATCCAACGGTCCGGTGTCCTTCTCCTAGCCCGCCGACCGAGGCCGCCATGTCCCAGACCCCATCGAACCGCCCGTCGTCCAAAGCCGACCCCGCCCTGGCCAACGCCTGGAAGACCAAGGCCGGCAAGGACCTGACCGATGCCGAAGTGCTCGCCATGCCCGACAGCGAGTACATGAGCGAACAGCAGCTCGAGTTCTTCAAGCACAAGCTGGTCACGCAGAAGAACGATCTGCTGGCCAACGCGGGCGAGACCACCGAGCACCTGCGCGAAGACACCTCCATCGTGCCCGATCCGGCCGACCGCGCCACGATCGAAGAAGAACACGCCCTGGAGTTGCGCACCCGCGACCGCGAGCGCAAGCTGCTCAAGAAGATCACGCAGGCCATCGCCAGCATCGATTCCGGTGACTACGGTTACTGTGACGAAACCGGCGAACCGATCGGTCTGGGTCGCCTGCTGGCACGCCCGACGGCTACACTGTCCCTGGAGGCGCAGCAGCGCCGCGAGCTCAAGCAGAAACTGTTCGGAGACTGAGCACCGCTCACGCCGGCCGCCCTCGGCAGGACCTGGCGCCCCCATCCATGGCCGATTCCACCGACATCCCCAAAGGCGGCTTCCTGCGCAAGGTCGTGCGTTTTGCACTGAACCCGACGACGGAATGGTCCGACCTGAACCGGCCCTCCCAGCTGCCCGACGAAAACGATCAGGCCAAGCAGGAGCTCAAGGCCATGATCGAGCGCAAGCGCCGCAACGACTTCGTGCGCAAGCGCGAGTTCGAGATGCTGCGCAAGATCCGCCGTGAGGGAGTCACCGGCGAAGGCTTGGCGGGCTTGGACGGCCTGTCCAACCTGGACGATTCCGAGATGCGCCTGTCCGAGGACTTCGGCCTGCGCTCGGACACCGACGTCAAGGACAAGATCGACGCCATCGAGCGCATGATGGTGGGAGACCTGCCGGAGACCGCTCCCCGGCGAGGCCAGGCCGTCATGACGCCTGTGGGGTCGAGCGTGACGGCTGGCCTGTCCACGCTGCCGCCCAATGACGCCGCGCAGACCGCCCTGCTCAACGCCTTCAAGCCCACGACGCCGCTGATGCGGGACGACGATGAAGGGGCCTTCGCCCTCAAGCCGCTGCCTCGCGAAGTGGAACTGGCCGGTCGCAGCCCGTCTCTCTCCCCGGCCCAGGTCGGATGGAACGAGCCCATGCCCGCCGGCATGGCCGAATCGGCGCACGACCCGGACCTGGACGAGGCGGTCATGGCCTTCGCCAACGGCGACGACGCCCACTGCGAAAACCTGCTGCAGTCCCTGCTGCAACCCGGCGGCACCCGGTCCGGCCACGCCGAAACCTGGCTCGTGCTGTTTGACCTGTACCGTGCCACGGGCCAGCAGGCTCGGTTCGACGCCCTGGCCATGGACTACACCCAGCGTTTCGGCTGGTCGCCGCCGCAGTGGTGGTCGCTGCCTCAGCTGGTGGCCGATGCCGCGACTTCCGGTGACGTCGGCGCCACACGCGCCGCCCAGTTCGATGCCGGCATCGGCTGGAACGCCCCGGAAGTGCTGGATGCCGATGGCATCGCGCGGTTGCGGACCCGTTTGCTGAATCTCCCTCAGCCGTGGGTCATGGACTGGAGCGCCCTGCTCGCCATCGACGTGCAGGCTGCAGCCGAAGGGGTGCGCCTGATGCACGACTGGGGTGACCAGGCCCTGGACATCCGCTGGATCGGTGGATCCCGACTGCTGCAGGTGCTCGCCGATGTGGCGCCCACCGGCGCACGCGACGTGGACCCTGCGTTCTGGATGCTGCGACTGGAAGCCCTTCGACTGGCCAACCGGCCCAACGAGTTCGACCAGACCGCGCTGGACTACTGCATGACCTTCGAGGTCTCGCCGCCTTCGTGGGCCCCCGCGCAGTGCGTGGTCAAGCTGGTGGACCCCTTGGGCGCAACCGAGGCTGGAGACCTGCCGCCACCGGAACACAGCCAGGACCGTTTTGTCGAATCCCTGCCCTACCTGGAAGCGGACGCGAACCAGGCCGACATCGAGCTCAATGGCCAGCTCGTGGGGGACATCGACGGCTTGCTCAAGCGCCTGACGGCCCAGACCGCCGACGCCGAGCGCATCCACGTGTCGTGCGCCCGTTTGGTGCGCATGGACTTCCTGGCCGCCGGGGACGTGCTGAACTGGGTCATCGCCCGGCGCCAGGAAGGGCGCAGCGTGACGTTCACCGAAACCCATCGGCTGGTGGCGCTGTTCTGCGGCGCCATGGGCATCAGCGAGCACGCGCGCGTCGCGACGCGCCGCCACTGAATCCTGTAGGCCCGGGAGATGGGGTTGAATCTCCCATCTCCGCCCCTTGAGAAGGTGTGAAGCGGCCCCATCTGCTGCTTCCATGACCCACGCCTCCCAAGACCCTCCGAGCTTTCACGGCACCACCATCGTCAGCGTGCGCCGCGGCAACACCGTGGCCATCGGCGGCGACGGCCAGGTGACGCTGGGCCACATCGTCGTCAAGTCCAGCGCCCGCAAGGTGCGCAAGCTGCATCGCGATCAGGTGCTGGCGGGCTTTGCCGGTGCCACCGCCGATGCCTTCACGCTGTTCGAGCGCTTCGAGGCCAAGCTGGAAAAGCACCAGGGCCACCTCGTGCGCGCTGCGGTCGAGCTCACGCGCGACTGGCGCACCGACCGCGTGCTGCGCCGCCTGGAAGCCATGCTGGCCGTGGCCGACCGCACCGCCTCACTGATCATCACCGGCAACGGCGACGTGCTGGAGCCCGAGCACGGCATCGTCGCCATCGGATCGGGCGGCGCCTATGCCCAGGCTGCGGCCCGCGCGTTGATCGCCCACACCGAACTGAGTCCGGCCGAGGTCGTCAAGCGCTCGCTGGAGATCGCCGGCGACATCTGCATCTACACCAACCAGTCGCACACCATCGAGACGCTGGACTGAGCCCGGAGCCCCAGAACATGACCATGACGCCTCAGGAAATCGTCTCCGAACTCGACCGCCACATCGTGGGCCAGAAGGACGCCAAGCGCGCCGTGGCGATCGCGCTGCGCAACCGCTGGCGCCGCCAGCAGGTGGCCGAACCGCTGCGCCACGAGATCACGCCCAAGAACATCCTGATGATCGGCCCGACCGGCGTGGGCAAGACCGAGATCGCGCGCCGCCTGGCCCGCCTGGCCGACGCGCCCTTCATCAAGGTCGAGGCCACCAAGTTCACCGAGGTGGGCTACGTGGGCAAGGACGTGGACACCATCATCCGCGACCTG
>CAYYCN010000226.1:0-4284 GCA_964470355.1 uncultured Sphaerotilus sp. | reverse complement strand
ACTTGCCGTTGTGGAACGCCTGGGCCTTGAACGGTTGGACTTGGGTGTTGATCAGCGACATTGCGATTTCCTACGTTGGTTGACAGAACGATAGTGATCTTAGGGGGTCGAGGCCCCCTGCTGGATTGAATCATCAAATGCGCCCCATTGACCCGGCCTATGAGGCTCAAGTCTGAGAAGCACCCGCCATCTTGCACGCACCGCCCGCAACGGCGGATGACCCTGAAGCACGCTCGGTCTCTGGCATGCTCGGCCCCCCTGCCGCAGACCGACCGCCATGCGCGGAATCCACATGAACGACACCGCACCCCACCCCACCTCCGCGACACCGCCCCATGAGGCCAACCCGCCCCGCATCGCCCTGGTCACGGGTGCCGGCAGCGGCATCGGTCGGGCCACCACCCTGGCCCTGTGGCGCGACGGCTGGACGGTGGTGCTGGCCGGGCGCCGCCCCGACGCCCTGCACGAGACGGTGCGCCTGGGCGAGGCCCGACTCGGTCACCCGCTGACCCACCGGGCGTTGTGCGTGAGCGCCGACGTGACCCAGGAAGCCAGCGTGGCGCAGCTGTTCGCGTCCACGGTGCAACACTTCGGGCGACTGGACCTGCTGTTCAACAACGCCGGCATCTTCACGCAGGGCGTGTCCATCGAGGAGACCGGCCTGGAGGCCTGGCAGCGCTCGATCGACACCAACCTCACCGGCGTGTTCCTGTGCACCCGGGAGGCCTTCCGCGTCATGAAGGCGCAAACCCCGCAGGGTGGTCGCATCATCAACAATGGCTCCATCTCCGCGCAGACCCCGCGCCCGGGTTCGGTGTCCTACACCGCGACCAAACACGCCATCACCGGCCTGACCAAGACCGCCGCACTGGATGGCCGCGCCTGGAACATCGCCGTCGGCCAGGTCGACATCGGCAACGCCGCCTCCGACATGACGGCCGCCATGACCGCCGGCATCCGCCAGGCCGACGGCACCCTGCGGGTGGAACCCACGATGGACATCTCGCACGCCGCCGACACCATTGCCCACATGGCCGGTCTGCCGCTGTCGGCCAACGTGCTGTCGGTCACCGTCATGGCCACGCACATGCCCTTTGTCGGACGGGGGTGACCGAATCACCGCCATTGCGGCGCATCAAGGGGAACCAACGCAGCAGGCGTAAGGTCCGAGTGACGACTGTTCCATTCATTCACGAGAAGGAGAAGTGTCATGAGCGAATTCACCGCCGAACAAAAGGACAAGCTGCTTTCCGAACTGCGCCATGTCGTGCAAGACGCGGAAGAGTTGCTCAAGGCCACAGCCGATGACGCCTCGGTGGGCGCGGCCGAGTTGCGTGGGCGCATCCAGGCCCGGCTGCAACAGGCCAAGGAGAACATCACGCAACTGCAAGGCGTGGCCGTGGCCAAGGTGAAGGAGGCCAGCCAGGCCACCGACGCCTACGTGCACGACAACCCCTGGAAGTCGGTGGGCGTGGCTGCGGGCGTGGGCCTGCTGCTCGGCGTGCTGATCTCGCGCAAGTGAGCTGACCCCGGGATCCCGCATGGCCGCCCCCTCACAACCCCTGGAAGGACTGGGGCGGCGCCTGCGGCACCTGGGAGATCTGGGCTTGGCGCTGGTCGAGAACCGGCTGGCCTTGGCCGCCGCCGAGGTGGAAGGGCGGATTGTTCTTCTGCAGCGGTTGCTGGCGTGGGGGGCGGTGGTCGCGCTGTGCGCCGCCATGGGTCTGCAGGCCCTGGCTCTGGCGGTGATCGTCTGGTTCTGGGACACCCACCGCATGGCCGCCATCGTGTCGGTGGCGGCTTTTTTCATGCTGGCCGCCGGGGTCGGCCTTCTGGTGCTGCGGCATCTGGTGCGGCACACCCCGACGCTGCTGGCCGGATCTCTGGATGAACTCCGCGCGGACCGGCAGCATCTGGCCGGTCGATCCACCCCGGCGGACACCGCTCCGCCAGGCCCGTCGCCATGACCGTGCCCGAACCTCCCCGCTCCGGAAACCGGCCGACGCCGCCGCCAGACCTCCACCGGGCGCGGCCCTTGTCACCCGAGGCTCGGCGGGCCGCACTCCGCGCCGAGAGCGCTCGCCTGAGGCAAGAACTGAATCAAACGGCCGTCGACACCTGGACCGACTGGCGTGCCACTCACACCGCAGAGATCACGGCGTTCTCGTGGGGATTGAGACAAGGCCGGCGCGTCGTGCTCGGCTGGCGCCACCTGGCCCGCGGCGCCGAAGCCCACCCCGGGTGGGTGGGGTCGGCCCTGGCCTTGGGCTGGTGGATCGCACGCCGGAAACGGTCCGGCCCCACTCGAACAGACGGCGCGACCCGCCCAGAACCGTTTCGCCTTCTCAGCCCCTCTGTGGGACTGGCGGGGGCCCTGATGCTGCTGTCACGCCTGACCCGACTCGTGCGTTGGGCCCGCTGGCTTCGCTGGGGCTGGACGTTGTACCGACACGGGTCAAACGCCACATCCGCTGCGCCACACCCCACCCCCGCGCCGCGGCCCGCTCAGCCGCCGTGACCCGGTGATCCGGCCTCGCCAGCCAGCGTGGACACCGCGTTCTGGAACACCTGCCCCGTACATCCGCTGTGCGTGGCATGCGCCAGATACAGATCCAGATCCGGCAGACAGGCCCGCAGGACATCAAACGCCGCCTCCGCCACACCATGCGCGCCGTGGCATTGGCCCATGCCGAGGCTGAGGGTCAGACAGGCTTCATCCGGACCGATCTCCAGGGCCACCACCCGGCCACTCGACACGATGTCCGCCACCCCTTCCGGCTCCCGGATGTCCCGCAGGGCGGCCACCACCGGAGCCACCAGATGCTCCGGCCCTCGGCTCGTGAACGGCGGCGGCTCGGGGCGCTCGGCACCGGACACTCGCAACCAGATGGGGGAACGCACAGAACTCATGGACAAACTACCGCCTTGGGCGACAAGACTACCCCACTTCCCCCGCTTGCGCACTCTCTGCGCCCCTTCCTGGGGCATGGTGACCCGAATCCGGGCACCCCTCCACGGCTCAGGGCTCATGCGACAGCAAACGCAAACGCCAGCGAGCGGCCTGGGTGGCCCGGCGCGGTGTCCACTCCACGTCCTGGTCATGGGTCAGGTAGAAATCGGCCTCCGGCAGCACCCGCTGCAAGGCACGCAAGGCCTGCGTGGCCATCAGGTCACTGAGGGGACAGTCGAGCCGGGTGTTCACGAGCCGCAGTTCTACCTCGCCGTCCCCCACCCTCAACAGCTCGACCAACCCCAGGTCGACCACGCTGGCGCCCACCCTCGGATCCCGCACCCGGCGCAGGGCATCCACGGCGCGCAGGAGTTCCGGCGCCGGTCCTTCGAGACGCAGTTCTGGCAAAGGCACCGAACGGTTCATGATTTCGGCCTTTCGCTCCGGCTGCCGTCGGGAAACCTCCCCACTGCAACAGCCCGACCGGACCATGGTGTTCGGTACGCCGGCCACTTTGCTTGAGGCGGGTCAACCGGGAACGCGGTACCTGCTCGACCTGACCCTGACCTGTGATGGATCAGACAGACAAACGCGTCGCCAACCGGGTCATTTCATGCTGCGGGATCGTGACAGGCTAAAGTTTCCGGCTGGCCGCATCCGGTGGCCCGTGACCCCTGTGGAGCCCGCCCATGTCCCTGCCCGAACCCCTGGCCCCTGAAGACCAAACCTCCGATCTGTTCGGCGCTGAAAACCCTCCCCAGGCCGCTCCCCAGCTCGCCATCTCCAGGGTCGCCGCAGCCCGCAACGCGCTGCCGGCCCAGCCCATCAGCGAAGAAGTGCTGGTCGAAAAATACGCCAAGGGCGGTGAGCGCACGGTGCGGGAAGTGCGCCTGCGCGTCGCCCAAGCCCTGGCCACGGTCGAAAAGGCCGAGCAGCGCGAACATTGGGCGGCCCGCTTCCTGTGGGCCCAAGAGCAGGGTTTCGTCCCGGCTGGCCGCATCGCTTCGGCCGCGGGCACCTCGCTGTCGGCCACGCTCATCAACTGCTTCGTGCAGCCGGTGGGCGACTCCATCGCCGACCCGGAAGAGGGCTTCCCGGGCATCTACACCGCGCTGACCGAGGCCGCCGAGACGATGCGGCGCGGCGGCGGCGTGGGCTACGACTTCTCGCGCATCCGCCCGGCGGGCGCCTGGGTGGGCTCGACCGAAAGCCACGCCAGCGGGCCGGTGAGCTACATGCGCGTCTTCGACCGCTCGTGCGAAACGGTCGAATCCGCCGGCGCCCGCCGCGGCGCCCAGATGGGCGTGCTGCGCTGCGACCACCCGGACATCGAG
>CAYYCN010000225.1:0-4286 GCA_964470355.1 uncultured Sphaerotilus sp. | reverse complement strand
GGCATCGGCTACCCCTGCATCGTCAAGCCGGTGATGAGCAGCTCGGGCAAGGGCCAGAGCAAGATCGACGGTCCCGGCGACGTGGCCAGTGCCTGGGCCTACGCCATGGAAGGCGGTCGCGTGGCCAAGGGCCGAGTCATTGTCGAAGGCTTCATCGACTTCGACTACGAGATCACCCTGCTGACCGTGCGCGCCATGGGAGAAGGCGGCAAGGTCGAAACGCACTTCTGCGCCCCCATCGGCCACGTGCAGGTGCAAGGCGACTACGTCGAGAGCTGGCAGCCCCAGCGCATGTCCGACGCGGCGCTCCATTCGGCACAGGACATTGCCCGCCGGGTCACCGGTGACCTCGAAGGCCTGGGCCTGTTCGGCGTGGAGCTGTTCGTAAAGGGCGACCAGGTGTGGTTCAGCGAGGTCAGCCCGCGCCCGCACGACACGGGGCTCGTCACACTCAGCACGCAGTGGCAAAGCGAGTTCGAGCTGCACGCCCGCGCCATCCTGGGCCTGCCGGTGGACACCACGCTGCGCAACCCTGGGGCCAGCGCCGTGATCTATGGCGGTGTGGACGCCCCCGGCATCGTCTTCGACGGCGTGGACGAGGCGCTTCAGGTGCCGGGAACCGACGTGCGCCTGTTCGGCAAGCCCGAGAGCTTCGTCAAGCGCCGCATGGGCGTGGCGCTGGCCCGCGCCGAGGACACCGACACCGCCCGCGAACGCGCCAAGCTGGCCGCTTCACGCGTGCGCCCCCGTGCGGCCGACGCGCACAACGGCTGACGCACCTCAAGCTCACACAATACTTTACGGGGTACTCGCGGAACCCCTCCAAGCGTCTCGTGGTCTCAAAAAGGGTGAACCGGAGCGACCGCATCGACAGGTCGCCCAGCACCTCTACCGACATCCCAGAAGGAGTTGATTGCATGACCCGATCGTCCACCGCTCACGAAACCGCATCGACCCGCTCGCACTGGCTGCGCGCCACCGTGGTCGGTGCCGTGATGGCCTTGGGCAGCGGTCTGGCCTTGGCCCAGGCCGCACCGGCCGACGCCCCGGTGCCGCCGCCCGCGTCCCGCCCCGCCGCGAAAATGAAAGCCAAGGCCCCGGCCAGCGCGCCGATGTTCTGTCAACCGCAACAGCACCAGATGGGCCCGGGCCCGATGATGCACAACGACCGCGGCATGAAGCGCTGGCTGGATCGCATCGACGCCACGCCCGAGCAGCGCCAGCGCATCGACGCCGTGCACGCCCAGGCCCGCAAGGATCTGCAGGGCCTGCATGAACAGGCCCGGGCGGCGCACCAGCGCCAGGCGGAAGCCCTGACCCGTCCGGAAGTGGATGCGGCCGCAGCCGAAGCGGCCCGCCAAGAAGGCTTGGCCCTCCATGACAAGGCCTCGCGCCGCATGCTGGACGCCTCGGTGGAGGTCAGCAAGATCCTCACGCCCAGCCAGCGCGCCAAGCTGTCGGTCCTGCGCCAGGATCGGGCCGCAGGGGTGAGGCCGGGCATGCCGGCCGACGGCCAGCCCCGCATGCGCCATCACATGCAGCATGGCCCCGGCATGACGCCGCAAAGCGCCGTGCCCGCTTCGGCGCCCGAATCGCGCTGAAGCCCGCACGCGGGAAGCGGCAGCCAAGCCGTTTCCCGCCGCCTGCGCGACCGGCTCTATCCTGTCGCGCATGCCGTCCCAAATTCTCTTCCCCATCCCCGGTGTCGTGCACCTCGTGTTCGACACCCTGAAGGCCCTCACCACCTCGATGTTCCGCATCGAGGAGCACTACGAGAGCCCCTACCCCGCCATCCGCGGGCAGTACTTCGCCGTCGAGACCTTCCTCGACGCCTATGCCGACGACGATGGCGAGATCGCCTACTTCGGCTGGTGGGACGGCTTCAACGTGCCGCGCGAGGCCATCGACCGCTTCGAGGCCCTGTTCCGCCCGCACGGCCTGACCGCGCGCGAGGAAACGGTACTGGACATCGTGCGGCGAGAAAACGCCGCCTACCTGATCGCCACCTGCCAGGCCACGGACGCGGCCACCGTGGACCACGAGATCGCCCATGCCCGATGGTCGGTAGATGAGGCCTACCGCGAGCGCTGCCGCGAGGCCATGAAGGCGCTGACGCCGGACACGCGCCGCGTGATCGTCCGAGCCCTGCTCAAGGCCGACTACGCCGACGAGGACGCCATCCTCGAAGACGAGATCCACGCCTACCTCAAGACCGATCCCAAGAAGGACCTGCGCCGCATGCTCAAGCGCGCAGACGCGAAGCAGCGGCGCAACTACCTGCAGGTCCGCAAGGCGTTGCGCCGCCTCTGAGGCCCACTTCACCCGCACGGAGGCGCGCCGCCCCCGCCCAGTTCACTTCTTGCCGCGCAGCTTGGCCAGCTCGGCGTTGGTGGCGTTCCACAGGTCCATGCCGACGTTCGCTCCCACGCTGGCGTTGACGCGGGTGAGCTTGTCGCGCATGCGGGCGGCTTCGCTGGCAGGCAGTTCGTTGATCTGCATGCCCTTGCCTTTCAGGTCGGCCAGGGCCCGGCCGGCTTCCTCGCGCGTGTCCTTGCGCTCGAAGTCTCGGCTGGCGCGGGCGGCATCCGACAGCACCTTCTGCTCGGCCGGGCTCAGCGTGTCCCACCACTTCTTGCTGACGGTGACGATCCACGGGCTGTAGACGTGGTTGGTCACCGTCAGGTACTTCTGCACCTCGTAGAACTTGCTGCTGAGGATGGTGTTGTACGGGTTCTCCTGGCCATCGACCGTCTTGGTCTCGAGCGCGCTGAACAGTTCGGAGAACGGCAGCGGCACGGCGTTGGCGCCCAGGGTCTTGAAGCTCTCCAGGAAGACGTTGTTCTGCATCACGCGCAGCTTCACGCCGTCCAGGTCTTCCATGCGCTGCACGGGGCGCTTGCTGTTGGTGAGGTTGCGGAAGCCGTTTTCCCAGTAGGTCAGGCCGACCAGGCCCTTTTCGGGCAGGAAGCCCATCACCTTCTGACCCACCGGACCGTCGAGCACGGCGTCGGCTTCCTTGGCGTTGTTGAACAGGAACGGGGTGTCCCACAGCGCCATCTGCTTGGAAATGCCCACCAGCGTGGCGGTGGAGCCGACCATCATTTCCTGCGCGCCGCCGATCAACGCCTGCTGCATCTGCAGGTCGGAGCCCAGGGCGGCGGCACCGATGGCGCGCACCTTCATCTTGCCGCCCGAGGCCTTCTCGACCTGCTCGGCGAAGAACTTGACGGCACGGCCCTGGTTGCTCTGCTCGTTGAGGCCGTAGCCGAAGCGGATCAGGCGGGGCTTGAAATCCTGTGCCCAGCCGCTCAGGGGGGCGGCGAGGGTGGCGGCGGCCACGGCGGCCATCAGAGTTCGACGAATCGTGTTCATGGTGGGGTCCTCTTTGAAAATCAACGCATCCAGGCCACAGGCGCGGTGACGATGCTCGGGAAGATCACCAGCAGCACCAGGATGCCCAGGTAGGTGACCAGGAAAGGGTTCACGCCCTTGATGACGTGGTGCAGCGGCATGCGCCCCACCCCGGCCACGACGTTGAGCACGGTGCCCACCGGCGGCGTGATCAGGCCGATGGCGCCGTTGAGCACGAACATCAGCCCGAAGTACACCGGATCGATGCCGGCCTTGACGGCGATCGGCAGCATCACCGGGGCGAAGATCAGGATGGTCGGCGTGAGGTCGAGCGCGGTGCCGATCAGCACCAGCGTCAGCATCATCACGGCCATCAGCACGCGGGGCTGCTCCACCAGCGGGCCCAGCCAGCCGGTCAGCACGCCGGGCAGGTCCGCCAGCGTGATCATGTAGCTGGCCACCTGCGCCCCGGCACACAGGAACATGACGATGGCCGTGGTCTTGGCCGCGCGCACCAGCACCGGACCGATCTCGGCGATCTTCATTTCGCGGTGGATGAACAGCGCCACGGCCAGGGCGTAGAAGGCCGCCACCACCGCCGCTTCGGTCGGGGTGAACACCCCGCTCTTCATGCCCCCGATGATGATCAGCGGCATCAGCAGCGCCCAGAAGGCCTTGGCCGTGGCACCCAGGCGCTCGATCAGAGGCAAGGGCTCGCCCGCCGGCAGGTCGATGCGGCGCAGCTGGAGCTTCCACGCGATGATCAGGCCCGCCCCCATCAGGATGCCCGGCACGATGCCCGACAGGAACAGCGCCGAGATCGAGGTGTTGGTCGTCACCCCGTAGATCACGAACGGCATGGACGGCGGAATGATGGGCGCGATGATGCCGCCCGAGGCGATCAGCCCGGCCGAGGTGCCCATGGGATAGCCCTG
>CAYYCN010000224.1:0-4359 GCA_964470355.1 uncultured Sphaerotilus sp. | reverse complement strand
GGCAGGCAAGGGTGTGGCGAGGGGCCATCGGTGAGGTCCAACGGGGGGGGGATGGAGGTCCAGGCCTGGGTGAGGGTGAGCAGCTGCCGGGTGTCCGGGCTTTGCAGCGCCCGCACGAGGCAGGCCGCGTGGGCGCCGGCTTGCCGACAGCCTGCAAATTGGGGGGCGTCGAGCAGGCCGCCGATGGCCACCACCGGATGGGGGCTCGTGCGCGACCACCACGACAAGTTGTCCAGACCTTGCGGCAGCCAGGGCATGTCTTTCGTGGTGGTGGGCCAGATGGGGCCGCAGGCGACATAGGTGGGGACTTGCGTGCGTGCGCGGCACAGTTCCCAAAGGCTGTGCGAGCTGATGCCGAGTTGCAGTCCATGCTGGCGGCGCAGCGCTTGCAGTTCTTGGCGACCAGCAGGCCCCAGGGCGGAGAGGTCCTCCTGTCCGAGGTGCAGGCCCAGACGGGCGGTGTTCTGGCCGCTCAGGGCGCCGTCTTCGAGGGCTTGGCGCAGCACGTGCCAATGGTCGTTGAGGTAGAGGGGGACGCCGGCTTTGGCGGTGACGGGAGCCGCTTCCCGGATCTGGGCTTGCACATGCTCGCGGAAGGCATCCTCCGAGCGATGGGCATGGGCTTCGCGCTTGATGCGCAGCTGCATGGCGGCGATGGGGGCGTCGCAGTCCTGAAGGGAGCGCAGTCCTCGGACCAGTGAGGCGGCGTCGTCAGCGAGACCATAGAGCCCTTGGGAGAACGGAGCCAATGCGGCGGGCGCGAAGGCCTGATCCAACGATTCGGCGTCGTCTCCCCAGGTCAGGGCCGGAAGCCAGGCCGGATTGCAGAAGGCGTTTCGGGACGCGCCGACCGGTCCGCAGCCCGCTCCCGCCGCCCAGCCCCCCGACAGGGCGGCGGCCGTGCCCATCTTGGCGATCACCGCGGCGTCGGGGCCGCCATGGCCCCAGGCCATGGCGCTGGCCAACCAGGTGGCGTGGGTGCATCCGGTGCCGTGGTGGTGGTGCGTGTCGATTCGGCGCAGGGCCATCCACCCCTGCACCGGTGCGGCACCCGGCACCGGCGGTGCACAGTCCAGCCAGTCCCGAGCGAGGGTGTCGTCTGCATGGCAGGCGCCGGCCTCCCGGTCTCCACCTGTCACCACAACGTGGCGCACTCCCAGCCGGCGCAGCGCCGAGGCGAGCCTCGGCACGGGCCAGGTGCGCACTTCGTCGGCGTCGGTCAAGCCGGCGGCCACCACCAAGCGCCGGGCTTCGGTGCGGTTGGGGGTCAGCACGGTGGTGCGTGGCAGCAGGTCCTGCACGTAGGCCTGGAGCAGCGCGTCATCGGCAAAGTTGGCGCCCGTGCTGGATTTCAAAACGGGGTCGACCACCACGGGGAGGTGGGGGCGCGCACCTCGCAAGCGGTCGATCACCGAAACGAGGGCCCTCACTCCTTCTGCACTGCCGATCAGGCCCGTCTTGATGGCGTCGGGCGGCAGGTCGTGTTCCAGGGCCTGGAACTGCGATTCCAGAATCTTTGGAGGGACCGGGCTGAGGCGTTGGACTTCGACCGAGTTTTGGGCCGTGATGCACGCCAGCACCGGGCACAGGTGCACACCCGCCGAATCGGCGGCGCGCTGATCCGCACTGAGGCCCGCGCCACCGCCGCTGTCGTGTCCCGCGACGCTCCAAACCATCGGCCGAGGGGTGGGGGCGGCTCGCCCCGAGTGTTGCAAGGTCATGAAACAGGCCCGGGTCGGGGTCAGTCGATCAGAAAGGGGCGTCCACCCACCGGCGTGCTGGCGACGGCCATGTCCTGCGGTGCCATGACACCGGCCTCATGACCGAGGCGGCCCGCGCGCACGGCCAATCCGAAGGCGGCCGCCATGCGCACGGGGTCGAGCGCCTGCGACACGGCCGAGTTGAGCAACACGCCGTCGAGCCCCAGTTCCATGGCCTGGATGGCGTGCGCAGGCGATCCGATGCCGGCGTCGACAATGAGTGGCACACCCGGCAGCCGTTCCCGCAGGGTGCGCAGCGCAAACGGGTTGAGCAGGCCCTGGCCGCTGCCGATGGGCGCACCCCAGGGCATCAGCACTTCGCAACCGACGTCCAGCAGGCGCTGGCAGGTCACCAGGTCGTCGGTGCAATAGGGGAAGACGTGGAAACCGTCTCGCACGAGTTGCTCGGCCGCGAGCACCAGTTCCCACGGATCGGGCTGCAGGGTGTGCTCGTCGCCGACCACTTCCAGCTTGATCCATGGGGTGTCGTAGAGCTCGCGCGCCATGTGCGACAAGGTGATGGCTTCCTGCGCGGTGCGGCAGCCGGCGGTGTTGGGCAGCAGCCGGGCCCCCTGGGTGCGCAGGGCTTCCTGGATGATGTCGATGAAGCCGTTGTCGCCGGCCGCCCCCAGGGTGCGCTTGAGTCCGACTGTGACGACTTGGGTGCCGCTGGCCCGGATGGACTGGCGCAGCACGTCGGGGGACGGATAACCGGCCGTGCCCAGCAGCAGGCGCGATTGCAACGGCACGCCGTAGGGTTGCCACCCGGGGGCGGTCAGGGGAGATTCACCAGCAACAGGCGAGGGCTCCGTGTGGCTCATGTGTCAGCCTCCGACGATGGCTTGGAACGTGGTGACTGCGTCGCCTTCGCTCAACGGCGTGGCGGCGCGTGCCGTTCGTGGCACGAATCGGCCGTTGACGGCGGTGGCGCACCGCGCCGGATCGACGCTTGCAGCGTGTCGGGACAGCAGGGTGTCCAACCGGGTGTTGCGGGACACGCGGAGCGGCTGGCCATTCAGGTCGACGGTCATTTCGGTCTCGCAGGAGGGGGGCTCGGGAGATTCGGTGTTCATGCCGATGCGTCCATCTGGAAGGGCGCGGCCCCAGCGGGGCGGTCCAGCCCGTGGGCCAGTCCGGCCTGCTCGAAGGCGTCTTGCAGCACGGCGGGGGCAAGCAGCCAGCCGTGGCGGAACAGGCCGTTGATGCGCAGCAGTCCGGGTTCGATGTGAGTGTGCGGGTGATTGTCCGGCAGGGCCGGCCGCAGATTGGTTTCGAGGTGCTCGATGCGCGCCTCGGCCAGGCCTGGAATCACGCTGTGGGCGGCGGCCATCAGTTCGACCGCGCTGCGCAGGCTGACCTTGGAGCGGTCTTCGCTCTCGATCTCGCTGGCCCCGACGACGATCATGTCGCCCGGGCGGGGCACGATGTACACCCGGTGGCGGGGATGCAGCAGCCGCACCGGTCGCTGCAGGTTCACGCCGGGCGCATGCAGCCATACCAGCTCGCCGCGCACACCGCGCACCGGCAGGGCGGGCCGGGCGCCGACGCCGCGCACGTCGAGGGTCAGGTCGAACCGCAGGGACGAGCCGTCGTCGAGGTGAACGGTGCCCGGCCCGACGTCACGCGCGCTCGTGCCCCAGCGCCAGTCGACCTCCGGAGCGGCCTCGCACAGGGCCGGCAGGATCTGGTGAGGCAGGATCTGTCCTTCCCCCGGAAGCAGCCAGGCCTTGAGGCCGGGTGCGAGGGAGGGTTCCAGGGCGGTCAGGTCGGTCGGGGACAGCGTCTGCGGTGCCGGGGCCTGGAGGTCCGACGGCAGGGGCGAGGCCAGGCGCGCCAGCACGCGCTGGGCGGCCCCCTGGTCACCCGGGTGCGCCACGAGCAAGCTGCCCAGCGCACGGAAGTACAGCCCTTCCGGCTCGCCCGGCGTTGAAGGCGTGGCACAGCTGGTGCAGGTCCCGCAGGCGGCGGGCAGGGGCTGCGAGGCGGGACGCAGCCCCGTGGCGATCCGGCTCCACAGGGCCAGCGAGCGCCATCCCAGAGCGGAGACGGTCGGCCCACCGTTCTCCAGCTCGGCCAGCGGGCTGAGCATGCCTGCGGCGGTGAAGCCGGCCGGTCCCTGCCCGTCGGAGCGGGCCTGTCCGCCTTCGGCGGGATCGAACACCGTGACCCGGTGCCCGGCCTGTGCCAAGCTCCATGCGGCCAGTCTGCCCAACACGCCGGCACCGGCAATGCCGATGTTCAGGGGGCGAAACGAACGAAGACGTGCCATCACCGTCACCTCATCCCCGGGGTTGTTCGGACTGGATCGGGATGTAGAACTCCCCGCCCTTGGCTTTGAACTCGGCCGACTTCTCGGCCATGCCCTGTTCCAGCGCGGCGGCGTCGGCCAGACCCTTGGCATCGGCGTAGTCGCGCACATCCTGCGTGATCTTCATCGAGCAGAACTTCGGGCCGCACATGGAGCAGAAGTGCGCTTCCTTGGACGAGTCCTTGGGCAGCGTCTCGTCGTGGTATTCCTCGGCGGTCTGCGGGTCCAGGCCCAGGGCGAACTGGTCGCGCCAGCGGAACTCGAAGCGCGCCTTGCTCATCGCGTCGTCGC
>CAYYCN010000223.1:0-4374 GCA_964470355.1 uncultured Sphaerotilus sp. | reverse complement strand
CCAAGTTCTTCCATGGCGTGATGGACCTGCGCAAGGACCAGATGCGCCTGTTCGAGCCGGGTGAAGACCGCGCCGGGGGTGACGAAGAAGTGCTCGAAGGTCTGGAGAACCCGGCCCATGCCGAGCGCTTCGGTGGCCCGTATGAGCAAGCCCTGGGCGAGATCGAACTGCTGCGTGAAGCCGCCCCGGCCTTCGACCACACCGAGTTCCTGTCGGGCCAACAAACGCCGATGTTCTTTGGGTCGGCCATCAACAACTTCGGCGTGCGTGAGGTGCTGGACGCACTGTGCGAACTGGCCCCGCCGCCCGGCGACCGCCAGGCCCTGGAGCGCACCGTGGAGCCCACCGAGGCGAAGTTCTCTGGCGTGGTCTTCAAGGTGCAGGCCAACATGGACCCAGCCCACCGCGACCGCATCGCCTTCGTGCGCGTGTCGTCGGGCCGTTTCAACCGCGGCATGCGGCTGAAGGTCGTGCGCACCGGCAAGGAAATGCGCCCACAAACCGTCGTGAGCTTCCTGTCGCAACGCCGGGAGCTGGTCGACGACGCCGTGGCCGGCGACATCATCGGCATCCCGAACCACGGCGTGCTGCAGCTCGGGGACACGCTCACCGAGGGCGAAGCGCTGCACTACACAGGCCTGCCGTTCTTCGCGCCGGAGAGCTTCCGCACCGTCGAAATCAAGGACCCCCTGCGCAGCAAGCAGTTGCGCCAAGGTCTGCAGCAGTTGGGTGAAGAAGGCGCGATCCAGGTCTTCACGCCCGTCAGCGGCGGCTCGATGATGCTGGGTGCCATCGGACAACTGCAGTTCGAAGTGGTGCTGCACCGCCTCAAGACCGAGTACGGCGTCGAGGCCCGCCTCGACCCCTGCCGCTTCACGATGGCGCGCTGGATCACCTGCGACGACGAGGCCAAGCTCAAGCGCTTCATCGACAGTGAACCGTTGCGCATCGCCCACGACGTGGTCGGTGCCCCGGCCTTCATGGTGCAGTACAGCTCCGACTTGCGCGTGGCCCAGGAACGCGTGCCGGACATCCAGTTCCATGCGATGCGGGAGCACTCCGGACGGGTGTTCGGCAGCGCGGGGTAAGCCTCACCTTGGATCACGAGGTTTCGTGATCCGGTGATTTTTCACTTTATTACACCCCTCGAATGAGGGGTCGGTGAACATGTGGCGGCAGTACCTCCAACACCCAGGGCCGCCGCTGCGGCGTGCCCGACCTTCGGGAGCCTCCACATGAAACTCACCTCTGCCTTGCTGGCAGCCGCCTTGATCGGCGCCCCCGCACTCTCGCAAGCCACCACGCTGTCCGTGGCTGCGGTCGGCGATAACTCGTTTTCCGTCTATCTGTCGAGTGATCTGACGCTGAATCCAGCCACAGACACCCTGCTGACCTCCGGCGGCGGCTGGACCACCGCCTCCATCGCCTCCGGCTCGGCCACCTTGTCGGGAGACACCCCCCTGTACGTGCTGGTCTCGGCGTCCAACATCGAGGGTCCGGCCATGTTCGCAGCCAGCCTGAACCTGTCCGACACAGCCTATTCGTTTGCCAACGGCACGTCCGACTTGTCGACCAACGCCACGCAGTGGGTCGCCTCCACGTCGTCTGACCTCACGGGGGCCGCCGCCGCGGTCACCACCTCCAACTACAACGGCCAGACCTCCACCCTCTGGACAGGAGACAACGACCTGACGGGCTCCTCCGTGGCGTCGGCCCAGTTCATCTGGACCCCCACCACCGCAAACAACAGCACGGTCTACTTCGCCACCCAGCTCACCGCTGCAGCCGTGCCGGAGCCCGAGTCTGCGGCCCTGATGCTGGGCGGACTGGCCGCCCTGGGCCTGCTGGCCCGCCGCCGCAAGGCCCAGGCCGCCGCCGTCTGATCCATCAGCCCCCGGGGACCTCAGGACAGGTCCCCTGGACCAGGATGGAACGATCCACCTGGTCCAGTTGGCGGTGGCCGCAAAACGCCATCGTCACGTCGAGTTCCTTGTGCAGGATCTCGAGCGCCCGCGTGACGCCGGCCTCCCCCATGGCTCCCAGGCCATAGACCATCGCCCGGCCGATCATCGTGCCGCGCGCGCCCAGCGCCCAGGCCCGCAACACGTCCTGCCCACTGCGGATGCCGCCGTCCATCCACACCTCGATGCGGTCACCGACCGCCGCGACGATGGCCGGCAGCGCCTCGATGCTAGAGGGCGCACCGTCCAGCTGACGCCCGCCGTGGTTGCTGACCACGATGGCATCGGCACCGCTGCGAACCGCCAGCTCAGCGTCCTCCACTTCCATGATTCCCTTGAGGATCAGCTTGCCCCCCCAACGCTCCTTGACCCAAGCCACGTCGTCCCAGGACAGGCGGGGATCAAACTGCTCGTTGGTCCAGGCGGCCAGGGACCGCATGTCGCTCACCGACTCGACGTGGCCGACCAGATTCCGGAACGTCCGCCGTTGCGTACCCAGCATGCCCAGGCACCAGCTGGGCTTGGTCGCCAGATTGATCAGATTGCGCAGCGTCGGTCGCGGAGGGGCCGTGAGACCGTTTTTCAGGTCCTTGTGGCGCTGGCCGATCACCTGAAGATCGAGCGTGAGCACGAGCGCGCTGCACCGCGCGGCCTTGGCACGGTCGATCATCCGCGCCATCGCCGTGCGGTCACGCATCATGTAGAGCTGAAACCAGAATGGCGCCTGCGTGGCCTGCGCGATGTCTTCGATCGAGCAGATGCTCATCGTGGACAGCGTGAACGGAATCCCGAATTTTTCCGCCGCCCGGGCGGCATGGATCTCGCCGTCGGCGTGCTGCATCCCGGTCAGGCCGACCGGGGCGATCGCCACCGGCATGCGCGCGTGGATCCCGACCATGCGCACCGCCGTGCTGCGGTTCTCCATGTTGACGGCCACCCGTTGGCGGAACTTGATCTTCTGCAGTTCAGACTCGTTGGAGCGATAGGTCGATTCCGTCCAGGAACCGGAATCGGCGTAGTCATAGAACATGCGCGGCACGCGCTTGCGCGCCAGTTGTCGCAGATCCTCGATGTTCGTGATGACGGGCATGTCCTGAGTGCTCCACGGCAGGTATTGAATGACGGGTGCAGATGCTAGGGGCCATCACTCGACAGCGGCCGGAAAGTTTGTCCGGTGCGGGCCGAAATCTGTTCCAGCGCCCGGTGGGCGTGCGCCTGGCAAACCCCTTGAAGCCACCCCACAAAACCCGCCCCGTCGGGTGACCCGGTGTTGCTGACGGCGTAATACCGGTGTGCGGTGCGCCCGAACAGCGGCAGCAGCGGCTCCAGTTCCCCTCTCAACACCCAAGACACCGCCAGAGCGGGCCGGGCCAGTGCCACACCCAGACCCACGGCGGCGGCCTCGAGCACCATGCCCAGGTCCACGAGCCGCGGTCCCAGATGGGGTTCTGCCCAGGTCAACCCAGCCGCTCGCCACCAAGGCAGCCAAGGCTCCAGCGGTGTCCGCAGCAACGGCCATCCCGCCAGGTCCTCGACACATCGGGGCCGCCCCATCCGGGCCACCAAACCCGGCGAAGCCATCGGCATCACGACATCGTCCATCAAAGGAACGATGTCCCGCCCTGTCAGATCACCGTTGCGCACGTCGACGTCTGCATCCGGCGCCCCACCATCGAGGTAGGGCACGGACAACACCACCTCCAGCTCGATCTCGGGAAACCGTTCGCGCCAGGCCGCCAAGTGAGGCACCAGCACCTGCCGGGCAAACGTGGGCGGAGAACTCACCTTCAAACGGCGCAGGCGCTGTGCCGAACGGCGATGCAGAGGAACCGCGGACAGAGCCGCCAACGCGCCAGCCACCTGCCCAAGGTATTCACGACCGACCGCCGTGGGGGACACCCCCCTCATCGCCCGACTGAGCAGCACCGCCCCGAGAAGATCCTCCAAAGTCGCGATGCGCTTGCTCACCGCACTGGCCGTGACCCCCAGTTCCTCCGCCGCACGCTCAAAACTGCCCAGCCTCGCGGCGGCTTCAAGCGCCCGCAAGCCATCCAGAGAAGGCATCCGCACCGAGGGATCAGGATCTGTCATACCGCCATCCTACGGCCGACACATGCGCCGCGCCTCGTCTTGCACAGCAGCAGCAGGAAACTGTACAATCCCCGGTTCTTCGGCCTTTGCATTGCCGCGCATGGCTTTGCGCGAGGCCGGAGTGACGTTGTAACTTCAAACGGGAACAAGTTACCCATGCCTACCATCAATCAGCTCGTGCGCCAAGGCCGTGAGGTCGAGGTCACGAAGTCGAAGTCTCCTGCAATGGAGAACTGCCCGCAGCGCCGCGGCGTCTGCACTCGTGTGTACACCACGACCCCGAAGAAGCCGAACTCGGCTCTGCGTAAGGTCGCCAAGGTGC
>CAYYCN010000222.1:0-4381 GCA_964470355.1 uncultured Sphaerotilus sp. | reverse complement strand
TCATGATCGGCCACAAGGGACACCCCGAGGTCGAAGGCACGATGGGCCAGCTCAGCGACGGCATCCACCTCGTCGAGGACATCGACGACGTGGCCACGGTGCAGATCGGCAACCCGGATCGCCTGGCCGTGGTCACGCAGACCACGCTGAGCGTCGACGACGCGGCAGGCATCCTGGAGGCCATCAAGGCCCGCTTCCCGAACGTGCGCGAACCCAAGCAGCAGGACATCTGCTACGCCACCCAGAACCGCCAGGACGCCGTGAAGGTCCTGTCCGGCGAGGTGGACGTGGTCATCGTCGTCGGCAGCCCGACCTCGTCGAACAGCAACCGCCTGCGCGAAGTCGCCGAGCGCCTGGGCACGCCGGCCTACATGGTCGACAACGCCGGCCAGCTTCTGCCCGAGTGGGTGGAAGGCCGCGCCCGCGTCGGCCTGACCGCCGGGGCCTCTGCGCCCGAACTGCTGGTGCAGCAGGTCATCGACCGCCTGCGCGAGCTGGGCGTCGTCTCGGTGCGCAAGATGCCCGGTGTCGAGGAACACATGGAGTTCCCGCTGCCCAAGGGCCTGGGCGACAAGTCGATGGCCTCGGCCTCCTGGTCCGACCCGAGCCCCCAGAACTGATCCACAGCCGCTGCCGTTCGTGCAGCCAGGTGACGGGCCCCCTCTCCATCGGACCGTCACCCCCACCCCTTTGAATTGCCGCCCCCATGCTGGACATCAACCTGCTGCGCAAGGACCTCGACAGCGTCCTGGCCCGCCTCGAAACCCGCAAGTCCCCGCAACCCTTCCTCGATGCGGACGCCTTCCGCACCCTGGAAGCCGAGCGCAAGACCCTCCAGATCCGCACCGAAGAGCTGCAGGCCAAGCGCAACGCGCTGTCCAAGCAGATCGGCATGCTCAAGGCCAAGAAGGAAGACACCACCGCCGTGATGGCCGAGGTGGGCGGCATCGGCGACGAGCTCAAGGCCAGCGCGGAGCGCCTCGACCAGATCCAGGCCGACATGAGCGCCATGCTGCAGGGCGTGCCCAACCTGCCTCAGGCCGACGTGCCGGTGGGCAGCGACGAGCACGGCAACGTCGAAGTGCGTCGTTGGGGCACCCCACGCGCCTTCGACTTCGAGATCAAGGACCATGTCGACCTGGGCGCCGCCCTGGGCCTGGACTTCGAGACCGGTGCCGCGCTGTCGGGCTCGCGCTTCACCTTCATGAAGGGCCCGATCGCCCGCCTGCACCGCGCCCTCGCCCAGTTCATGCTGGACGTGCAGACGCAGGAGCACGGCTACACCGAGTGCTACACGCCGTACCTCGTGCAGGGCAAGGCGCTGCAGGGCACCGGCCAGTTGCCCAAGTTCGAGCAGGACCTCTTCCACGTCACCTCCGGCGACGCCGAGGCCTCGGACAGCAAGTGGTATCTGATTCCCACATCGGAGGTCACGCTGACCAACGTCGTGGCGGACACCCTCGTGCCGGTGGACCAACTGCCGATCAAGTTGACCGCCCACAGCCCCTGCTTCCGCTCCGAAGCCGGATCGGCCGGACGCGACACCCGTGGTCTGATCCGCCAGCACCAGTTCGACAAGGTCGAAATGGTGCAGATCACCCACCCGGAGCAAAGCAACGCCGCGCTGGAAGAAATGACCGGCCACGCCGAAACCATCCTGCAGAAGCTCGGCCTGCCCTACCGCGTCATGCTGCTGTGCACCGGCGACATGGGCTTCGGTTCGACCAAAACCTACGACCTGGAAGTGTGGGTGCCGGCGCAGGGCGCGTACCGCGAGATCAGCTCATGCTCGAACTGCGAGGGATTCCAGGCGCGCCGCATGCAGGCGCGCTTCAAGAATGCCCAGGGCAAGAACGAACTGGTGCACACGCTCAACGGTTCCGGTCTGGCCGTGGGCCGCGCGCTGGTGGCGGTGCTGGAGAACCACCAGAACGCCGATGGCAGCATCACCGTGCCGGAAGTGCTGCGGCCTTACCTCGGCGGGCTTGACAAGCTGGGCGCCTGATCAGCTATACTGGCGATCTTCGCTGAAAGGCGAGACCACGAATGCAGGAGAGGTGGCAGAGTGGTCGATTGTACCTGACTCGAAATCAGGCGTACCGCAAGGTACCGAGGGTTCGAATCCCTCCCTCTCCGCCAAGACAAAGCCCAAGCAGTTGATCCGCTTGGGCTTTTTTCATGTCACCGAGATGCACCCCTCATCGCACCCGCGGGGCAGGCGCATCCCCTCAGGTCCTGAGCATCACCCGCAAAGCCTCGCCGTCAACGGCCCGCGCGGCTCCAAAACCGGCGACCTGACGGGCCGAACACAGGCTCAGGCGGACGAATCGGAAGTCCGGCAACTGGGTCATGAGCTCGGACTCGGGAAAACGCCCCAGGTACACCCCTGAACAGACCGAAACCGCCGGAGTCCCAGGCTCCAGAACTTCGGCCCGCGCCGACAAGGTCACCCGGGGCAGCGCCTGCGGTGTCTCGGCGGCATCGTCCGCACCCATGACCATCAGGGACACCTCAGGACGGGCGGCCAGATGGCGGGTGTGCGCAGCCAACCCGCTGACGTGCAGCACCAGATGCCCGGACTCGGGCTCGACCGCAAATGGCACCATCGAGACAAACGGCAGGCCCTCATCATCGAGGGTGCCCAACGCCGCCACCGGGCGCTCGCGCAGGAGCTTCAGCAGTTCCTGATCCAGTCGAGACAGATGCGTCATGGTCGTCCTCCTTCAGTGAGCCGCGTCCCAGTTCACGCCAAAACCGACCTCGGCCACCAGCGGCACCTTCAGCTCGGCCACGCCGGCCATCAGCCGCGGCAGGGCCTCGCGCACCCAATCCAGTTCGGCCTCGGGCACCTCCAGCACCAGTTCGTCGTGCACCTGCATGATCATGCGGGATGCCCGACCCTCGTCGTCCAGCGCCTTCTGGACGGCGATCATGGCCAGCTTGATGAGGTCAGCCGCCGTGCCCTGCATGGGCGCGTTGATGGCCTGGCGCTCGGCGGCGGCCTTGCGCGGGCCGTTGCCGCCCTTGATCTCGGGCAGCACGATGCGACGACCGAAGAGGGTCTCCACATAGCCGTTGGCGCGGGCGCTCTCGCGCGTTTCATCCATGTAGCGCTTCACGTCCGGGTAACGGGCGAAGTAGCGCTCGATGTAGTCCTTGGCCGCCTTCTGCTCGATGCCCAGGCTCTGCGCCAAGCCGAAGGCGCCCATGCCGTAGATCAGGCCGAAGTTGATGGTCTTGGCGTAACGGCGCTGCTCGGTCGTGACAGCGTCCGGCGCCACGCCGAAGATCTCGCTGGCCGTCGCCCGGTGCACGTCCATGCCTTCGGCAAAGGCCTTGAGCAGCGTGGCGTCGCCCGAGATGTCGGCCATGATGCGCAGCTCGATCTGCGAGTAGTCGGCGCTGACCAGCACGTGGCCAGGCGGCGCGATGAAGGCCTCACGCACCCGGCGGCCTTCGGCGGTGCGGATGGGGATGTTCTGCAGGTTGGGTTCGTTGCTGGACAGGCGCCCGGTCACCGCCACGGCCTGCGCGTAGTTGGTGTGCACCCGGCCGGTGGACGGGTTGACCATCTGCGGCAGCTTGTCGGTGTAGGTGCTCTTGAGCTTGGCCAGGCCGCGGTACTCCAGCAGGCGCGCGGGCAGTGGGTAGTCGGCGGCCAGTTCCTGCAGCACCTCCTCGTCGGTGCTGGGGGCGCCGGTGGCGGTCTTTTTCTTGACCGGCAGGCCGAGCTTGCCGAACAGGATCTCGCCGATCTGCTTGGGCGAAGCGAGGTTGAAGGGCTGGCCGGCGATCCCGTAGGCCTCGTCCTGCAGTTGCAGCATGCGCTGGGCGAGCTGCTGGCTCTGGCGGGCCAGCACACCGGCGTCGATCAGCACGCCGTGGCGCTCGATGCGGGCCAGCACGGCGCTGGTGGGCACCTCGATCTGCTCATAGACGCGGCGCAGGCCCGGCGCCGCTTCCAGCTCCGGCCACAGCGTCTGGTGCACGTGCAGCGTCATCTCGCTGTCTTCGCCGGAGTAGCGGGACGCGCGCTCGATGTCGACGTGGCCGAACGGGATCTGGCTGGCGCCCTTGCCGCACAGGTCCTCGTAGCTCAGGCCCTTGCGGCCGAGGTGGCGCTCGGCCAGGCTTTCGAGGCTGTGCGAACGGTGGGCTTCCAGCACGTAGCTTTCCAGCATCGTGTCGTGGACGAAGCCGCGCACGGCGATGCCGTGGTTGGCCAGCACGTGGGTGTCGTACTTGACGTTCTGGCCCAGCTTGGGCGCCGCCGCGTCTTCGAGCCAGGGGCGCAGGCGGGCCAGCACCTCGTCGAGCGCCAGCTGATCGGGCGCGCCGGGGTAGTCGTGGCGCAGCGGCACGTAGGCGGCCTCGCCCGGCT
>CAYYCN010000221.1:0-4381 GCA_964470355.1 uncultured Sphaerotilus sp. | reverse complement strand
GGGCCGGGAAGCCGTAGTTCACCGAGGAGCCGCCCAGGCCGTCGCCGTGGGTGACCTCGATCAGCGGCACGCCCGCTTCATCCAGGCCGGTGGCGATGCTGACCATCTGGTCGAGCGTCATCAGGTGGCGCTTGGGGTGCATCCCGTCGCGCAGCGTCATGTCGTGGACCGTGATCTGGCGGCCGTCCAGAGTGCTTTTCATGTTCGTGTCTCCTTGGGCGGGGTCAGGCAGCGGCGGTGGGAACCAGGGTCAGCTCACCCTTGAGGATTTCCTCGGCGAACATCTCGGCGGTGCGTGCGGCTGCGGCGGTCATGATGTCCAGGTTGCCGGCGTACTTGGGCAGGTAGTCGCCCAGGCCTTCAACCTCCAGGAAGACGGTCACGCGCTGGCCATCGAACACCGGGCCGTTGACCAGCCGGTAGCCCGGCACGTACTTCTGCACCTCGGCGATCATGTCGTGGATGGACTTCGTGATCGCGGCTTGGTCCGGGGCACCTGCGGCCTCATCCACCAGGCAATGCACCGTGTCGCGCATGATCAGCGGCGGCTCGGCCGGGTTGATCACGATGATGGCCTTGCCCTTCTTGGCGCCGCCGACCTTCTCCACCGCCCCTGCCGTGGTGCGGGTGAACTCGTCGATGTTCTTGCGGGTGCCGGGGCCGACCGACTTGGACGACACGGTGGCCACGATTTCGCCGTAGGCCACGGGTTGTACGCGGGACACGGCCGCCACCATCGGGATGGTCGCCTGGCCGCCACACGTCACCATGTTGACGTTCATCTCCCCCGAGCCGACGTGGGCCTTGAGGTTCACGGGGGGAATGCAGTACGGGCCGATGGCCGCAGGCGTGAGGTCGATCATCAGCGCGCCCTGTGCATTGACCTTGCGGGAGTTCTCCGCGTGGACATAAGCCGAAGTGGCGTCAAAGACGATCTGCACCCCGTCGGCCTGCATGTGGGGAATCAGGCCATCCACACCTTCAGCGGTGGTCTTGAGACCCATCTCCCGGGCTCGCTTCAAACCATCGGAGTTGGGGTCGATCCCCACCATCCACACCGGCTCCAGCACGGCGGAACGCTGCAGCTTGGCCAGCAGATCGGTGCCGATGTTGCCCGGCCCGATCAGGGCGCATTTGATCTTCTTCATCGAGGTGTCCTTGCGAAGGAAGTCCGAAACAGGGCGGTCACAGGCTGCGCACCACGCCGCCCTCCACCCGCAGGGAAGCACCCTGGGTGGCGGACGCGAGCGGGCTGCAGACGTAGGTGACCAACGAGGCGACTTCATCGGGCTGGATGAAGCGCTGGAGGATGGAGGTGGGACGGCCCTGAGCAAAAAAGGTGCGGGCGGCCTCGTCAAAGCTCAGGTTCTGTTCGTGGGCCAGGGTGGCGAAGAAGTCTTCGGCGCCCTGTGTCAGGGTCGGGCCGGGCAGCACGCTGTTGACGGTCACGCCCGTGCCTCGGCAGGTTTCGGCCAAGCCGCGGGCCACCGAGATCTGCGCCGACTTGGTCATGCCGTAATGCACCATCTCGGCGGGCGGGCACAGGCCCGATTCGCTGGAGATGAAGACGATGCGGCCCCAGTTGTGCTGCTTCATCGCCGACAGGTAGGCGCGCGACAGGCGCACGCCGCTCATCACGTTGGTTTCGAAGAAGCGCAGCCAGTCGGCGTCCGGGATGTCGTCGAAGGGCTTGGGGTCGAAGATGCCCAGGTTGTTGACCAGCACGTCCACGTCCGGGCAGGCGGCCACCAGGGCGGCACAGCCTTCGGCGGTGGCGAGGTCAGCGGCCACCCCGTGCAGCACGGCGTTCGGAAGCTCGGCGCGCAAGCGAGACACGGCCTCGTCCACACGGGCGCTCGACCGGCCGTTGAGGGTCACCTCCGCACCCTCGGCCGCCAGCCGCCGTGCGATCGCGTGGCCGATGCCGGCGGTGGAGCCGGTGACCAGTGCCCGTTTGCCTTGCAGTTGCAGATCCATGGTGAGCGTCGTCGAGGAAGTGGAATGGGGTGAATGGAGGGGCCGTCGGCTCAGTTCGCCTGGCCTGGGGGCCGGGGATGCAGCCAGGGCCGCAGCCATTTCGTGAGCTGCGGCGCCACGCCCCAGGTCATGATCAGAACCACCAGCGCGGTCACGACCATCGTGCGCGGCACCAGCGGCCAGTCGGCCATCAGCGGCACCACGGTCAGGAACAGCATCAGCACGGTCGGGAAGATGCCCAGCCAGGTGACCACGGCCACCTTCCAGCGCGGCGGCGGGGCTTGGGGCGGTCCCTTGGGTTCGGCGAACCAGTGGGCCAGTCCGCTGACCTGCCGCATCTGCTGTTCACCCATCGTGTGGGGGGCCACGGCCTTCAGGCCCAGGCCCCGCACCGGGGAGTCCTGCCAGGCGGCGAGGTGCGCTTGCGAATCGAACGCGAAGATGACGTGATAGAGATTGCCTTCTCCGCCGTCAGGGGTTCCGTCTTCGCCCGCTTCGGCGCCGGGGCGCACCAGGTGTCCACCCAGATGCCCGGGAAAGGACTCTGCGGCCACCATCATCTGCACCATGGCCGCCTCGAAGGCGCTTTCGTGGCCCGGCTTGATTCGACGGGTCACGAGTACCGTCACGGCGCCGGGCGGATGGGGGCGAGAGGGCAGGGGGCTCATGATGAGAGGTCGGCTTCCGCCAGGAAATCGCCCACCAGACGGGCGAAGCGCCCGGCGTGCTCGATCTGGGTCCAGTGGCCGCAGTGGCCGAAGACGTGCAACTGGCTGTTGGGGATCCAGTCGGCCAACGTCAGCGAGTTCTGCAGCGGGATCACCCGGTCCTCGCGGCCGTGGATGACCAGTGTTTCATGGGGCAGCGTGCGGATGTCGGCTTCGCTGCTGGCCATGGCATCGACCCAGCGCTGGCGTGGGGCGGGGAACATGGCCGCAAACGATTCCTGGAAGCCTGGCTGGATGCTGGCCTGGTAGCGCAACTCGGCCAACTCGTCGGTGACCAGCGCGCGGTTGTGGGCAAAGATGTCCAGCAGCCCCTTCATCGCGGCCAGGGACGGCTCGTAACCCCACACGGCGTCCAGGCCGGGCGTGATCGGGAACGGGACCCCGACACTGCCCATCAACACCAGCCGGCGCACGCGCTGCGGCGCGCGGATGGCCAGTGCCAGGGACAAGGCCCCGCCGAAGGAGTTGCCCACCAGGTCCACCTGCGGCACATCGAGCGCGTCCAGCAGGTCGATCGCCTGCTGCACCCAGGTGTCCATCGAATAGCGGATGCCCACCGGACGGTCGGTGAAACCGAAACCGACCATGTCCGGCGCCAGCACACGGCGCGAGTGGCGTGGCGCCGTGCCGTCCCCGGTTTGTCCGATCTCGTCGGGGGTTGGGGCACTCACCCCCGCCAGCACGGGAATCGCCAGCCGCCAGTTGGCCCACGCGCTCACCCCTGGGCCCGAGCCGTGCACCAGCAGCACCGGCGGTTGGCCGGGCTGCGACGTGCCGAGGTCGTGGCAGTGGGTGTCGAACGCTCCGGTGCGGATGCGCCGCGTGGACTCGGGGTGGCTCATGGTCAATGCTCCACGGGTCAGACGAAGCGCATCGACACGCTGCCCAGGTCCTGGAAGCGCACGTTCACCGAATCGCCCGCCTGCACCGCGATGGCTTCGGTCACGCCTCCGGTCATGATGAAGGTGCCGGCCGGGATCTCCTGACCCCGCTCGCCCAGGTGGTTGGCCATCATGGCCACGGCGGCGGCCGGGTGGCCCAGAACGGCGGCACCGGCGGCCATCGAGACGATCTGGCCGTTCTTTTCCAGCACCACGCCCAGCGTGCGCAGGTCCAGTTCCTCAACATTGCGCGAGCGCCCGCCGATCACGAAGCGCGAGGCCGAGGTGTTGTCGGCGATCACGCTCTTGAGGTCAAACTTGAAGTCGCGGTAGCGGCTGTCGATGATCTCGACAGCGGGAATCACGAAGTCGATGGCGGCCATCACTGCGCCGACGTGGCAGCCCGGTCCACGCAGCGGCGCCTTGGTGACGATACAGATCTCGGCTTCCACCTTGGGGTGGATCAGATCGGCGGTCGAAATCTCGCCGCCGTCCGGACGCGCCATGTAGTCGCTGACGAAGCCGAACACCGGCACGTCCACGCCCATCTGCTTCATCTTGGCGAAGGAGGTCAGGCCAGCCTTGAGGCCCACGGTCTTGTGGCCCCGGCCTTCCTTGCGGCGACGGATCTCGTCCTGGATGGCGTAGGCATCGTCCCAGTCCATCTGCGGGAAATCGTCGGTGATCTTGGTGATGTCGCGGGCGTTGAGCTCGGCGGCCTCCACGTGCGAGGCGAGCAGTTCGATGGTCTTGCGGTCGAGTTGCATGGTGTGTTCTCCCCCGGTGTTCAGATGA